>JASJPN010000135.1:0-6293 GCA_031426635.1 Polaromonas sp. | reverse complement strand
GTTTCCACCACACGTTTGATGAGCGAATCGCCAAAACTGACCCCTTTCAAACCCACTTGCGTGTTGCTGATGGAGTAGAAAATCGCGGTGCTGGCTTTTTTAACATCGACCGCCGCACCGTCTTCGTCCAGCAACGGCGTGATGCAGCCGGCGATCTCGTTCAACAGCGCCACTTCCACAAAAATCAGCGGCTCATCGGGCAGCCGTGGATGGAAAAAGCCGTAACAGCGGCGGTCGCTGTCGAGCCGGTTTTTCACATCGGTCCAGCCTTTGATGTCATGCACTGCCTCGTATTTGATGAGTTTTTCAATCAAAGAAGCTGGCGAGTCCCAGCTGATGCGGCGCAACTCTAAAAAACCCACGTCAAACCATGTGGAGAACATGTACTCCATCTCCACATCCAGTGCCAGCAAGCGTTTGTCTGACTTGAGAAAAGGCAGCATCTCGGCGCGCATGTTGACCAAAAACCGGATGCCTTCAGGAAGCACGCTAAAGCGCTGGAGCAACCTGCGTCGTGGCGATACGGTGCTTTTGCGCAAACGCACCTCGGCCACCGCCTCTTCCGGGGTGCCGACCGCGGCGACATACTGCGCCTGTGCGGTTTTGGCAACCAGGGGGTCGGCCATAAACTGCTCGCTCATCAGCAACCAGCAGTCACGCCTTTGTTCTGGCGTCGCTTGGGCATACCACTGCGCTACACCTTTGGCGCGCCGCCCGCCCTCCACCTCACTCACGTGTGGATCAACAATGGCTTGCAGCTCCTGAAGCGTACGACGCAATACGCGGGGCGATAAGGCCTCTTGCTGGCGTCGCAAACTGCCTTGCAAACGCTCTCGGGTGGTTCTGATTGGTGAAGTTGCTTTACTTTTGATAGCAACATCGGTACTATTTACACTGACTACAGGGCTTTTCGCCGCTACATTTTTATCATTTTTATTTTCAATACCCGTTTTAGCGGGCGTTGTTGCGGCCGCTTTGGCGTACGGCAGCAACCTGGACACATTGCGACTCAGCCAATCCGGCGCATTCATGCTGCCACCTCTGTCAGTTGCACCACATCTTCCAGGCGACTGGTCAGGGTTTCACGGTGCTCAGCCAAATCGCGCAGTGCCACCCTTTGCCGTGTGATGTGGGTGCGCATGGCGACCTCTGCGCCCTTGGCATCGCGCGCTTTGAGCGCTGCAAACAATACCAAATGCTCGCTCAAACTTTGTTCCAAGCGACCCGGCGCGTGCAACTGCTGCAAACGCGCTAATTTGAGGATTTTGCGCAAATCGCCAATCACCTGTGCCAGCCAGTGGTTGTTGGCCAAGGTGATGATGGCCTCATGAATGGTGAAGTTGACCTGGTAATAATCAGCAATACGCTTCGCCTGTGCATGGCTGATCAAACGCTGGTGCAAGGTCTCCAGCGCGGCCAAATCGGCATCGGTGGCATGCTGGGCGGCTTCAAAGGCACAACGCCCTTCCAACAGAGCAATGACAGGGAAAATCTCATCCAGATCCCGCTCGGTGACTTGGCTCACAAAGCAGCCCCGGCGTGGCTCATGGCGCACCAAACCTTCAGAGGCAAGAACTTTGAGCGCTTCGCGCAGCGGTGTGCGCGAGATACTCAGACTCTCGCACAAAGCCGGTTCATCAAGGAAAGTACCTGCAGATAACACCCCGGCAAAGATTTGCTCTCGCAAGGTCGTAGCAACCTGCATGTGCAATGAGTTGGGTACGAGTCGCATGGTGACTGAGTATTTTATTTAAGTAAAAACGAACAAGTGTGCGTGCGTTACTTTCTTGTAATTTCACATAATTCTACGTAATTATGTGAAATTACGCAAATACCCCTGCATGTGATGGGCGATATTTGATATTTATCACCCACACAAGATAAATGAAAGACTAGCGTGGGCTATTACGCGCCATAAGAACGTGCTGGCTGGCGCCCATTCGCCCACCACCACAGCGCCGCTCCACCCACCATCATCGGTATGCACAACCACTGGCCCATGCTCATGCCCAGCGAGAGCAGCCCCAAATGCGCGTCCGGCTCACGGAAAAACTCCGCCGTGAAGCGCAGCACGCCATAACCCATGAAAAACGCCGCTGACACTTGCGCCTCTTTACGCTCTTTGCGGGCATAGAGCCACAACAGCACGAACAGCAGCAACCCCTCTAGCAAAAACTGGTAAACCTGCGACGGGTGGCGCGGTAAGTCGCCGTAGCCCCTGAACACCATGCCCCAAGGTAGCGACGGGTCAGCCAGACGCCCTGGCAGTTCGCCGTTGATAAAGTTGCCCACTCGCCCGGACGCCAAGCCGGTTGGCACACACGGCACGCCAAAGTCGATCACTTGCCAAAACGGTTTTTTACGTGAATAGGCGTACCACACCATGGCCACAATCACCCCCAGCATGCCGCCATGAAAGCTCATGCCTCCTTGCCAAATCGCAAAAATTTCCAAAGGATGCGAAAGGTAATATAGCGGTTTGTAAAACAAACAATAACCCAAGCGCCCACCCAAAATAACACCCATCACGCCTACAAACAAAATATCTTCCACATCTTTGCGCGTCCATGCGCCCTCACCCGTGATTCGGGCAAAAGGTTGATGTTTGAGTCGTCTAAAGCCCAAAACCATGAACAAAGCGAAGGCAGCGAGGTAGGTTAAACCATACCAATGGATGGCCAAAGGACCCAGCTGGAGCGCGACGGGATTGATTTGAGGATGGATTAGCATAAGCTGGATGTTAGCAGTAGAAGCCCTCCCGCGAGCAGCGCTTAAAATAGCACCCGCATCTATTTAGCTTTTCCCCCTCTATTTCATCTACGTCCTACCTAGAGAACACCATGACCATTTTGAACCCCCGCAGCAAAAACATCACCGAAGGCAAGTCGCGCGCGCCGAATCGCTCCATGTATTACGCCATGGGCTACGAAGAGGCGGATTTCAAGAAGCCCATGGTGGGTGTGGCCAATGGGCATAGCACGATCACGCCGTGTAACTCGGGTTTGCAAAAGCTAACGGATGCAGCCATTACAGCGATTGAAGCCGCTGGTGGCAACGCCCAGGTGTTTGGTACACCGACCATTTCTGACGGCATGGCGATGGGCACCGAGGGGATGAAGTACTCGCTGGTCTCGCGCGAAGTCATTTCCGACTGCATTGAAACCTGCGTGCAAGGCCAGTGGATGGACGGCGTGCTGGTGGTCGGCGGCTGCGACAAAAACATGCCGGGCGGCCTGATGGGCATGCTGCGCGCCAATGTGCCCGCCATCTTTGTGTACGGCGGCACCATCCTGCCGGGTCATTACAAGGGCAAAGACCTCAACATCGTGAGCGTGTTTGAAGCCGTGGGCGAAAACGCTGCCGGACGCATGAGCGACGAGGACCTGCTGGAAATCGAGCGTCGCGCCATTCCGGGCACCGGCTCCTGCGGCGGCATGTACACCGCCAACACCATGAGTTCGGCGTTCGAGGCGCTGGGCATTTCGCTGCCCTACTCGTCCACCATGGCCAATCCGCACGATGAAAAGGTCAATTCCGCCGCAGAGTCCGCCCGCGTGTTGATTGAAGCGATCAAAAAAGACATCAAGCCACGCGATATCGTGACCAAAAAGTCGATTGAAAATGCGGTGGCCGTGATCATGGCGACCGGTGGCTCGACCAATGCGGTGCTGCACTTCTTGGCCATTGCGCACGCCGCCGCGGTGGACTGGACAATTGACGACTTTGAACGCATCCGCCAAAAAACACCGGTTCTGTGCGATTTGAAGCCGTCCGGCAAGTATCTGGCCGTCGATTTGCACCGCGCGGGTGGCATTCCGCAGGTCATGAAAACGTTGCTGGCTGCGGGATTACTCAACGGCGACTGCCTCACCATCACCGGCCAAACCATGGCCGAAGTGCTGAACGGCTTGCCTGATCTGGGCGTTGTACCCCGGGCTGACCAGGACGTGATCCGCCCCATCAGCAACCCGATGTATGCGCAAGGCCATTTGGCGATTTTGAAAGGCAACCTGTCGCCCGAAGGCGCTGTTGCCAAGATCACCGGCCTGAAAAACCCAGTTATTACCGGTCCTGCGCGTGTGTTTGAGGACGAGCAATCGGCCTTGGCCGCCATTTTGGCCGGCAAAATTGTCGCAGGCGACGTGATGGTGCTGCGCTACCTGGGCCCTAAAGGGGGCCCCGGCATGCCGGAAATGCTGGCCCCGACAGGCGCTTTGATTGGTGCAGGTTTGGGCGAGAGCGTGGGCTTGATCACCGATGGCCGCTTCTCCGGCGGCACCTGGGGCATGGTGGTGGGCCACGTGGCGCCCGAGGCGGCAGCGGGCGGCGTGATTGCACTGGTGCATGAGGGCGACAGCATCACGATTGATGCGCGGCAGTTGATATTGGAGCTCAATGTACCAGCTGCTGAAATTGCCAAACGTCGTGAAGGCTGGACGGCCCCCAAACCGCGTTATATACGCGGCGTGCAGGCCAAGTTTGCCTTCAATGCCTCTAGCGCCAGCAAAGGTGCGGTGCTGGATAACTACTAATTAACGCTTACTTTTGGGCAGGCCAAGCGCGTCGCGGCTCTTGGCAAGGCGCTCTTGTTTGCGTTTTTCCATTTTTTTCTCTTCTTGGACTTTGGTGTAACCAGACGAATCGGCCCACGCCCACCAGGCGACGGCCAAACCAAACGGGGTCAGGACAATCCACCAGTCCCATGCGGCCACCGGGTTGATTTCCAGCAACTTGCACACCACCATCACCAATCCCAGTCCTAATAGATACATTTCAACTCCATTTTTTGAGGTTTTTTTCATGGGTTACAACGAACTTGACTTATCGAAAATGTGCCTCAAAGTCAACCGCTCAACCTCATACTGCGTTAAATATAATGCGTACTTGGACTTTACCGCAACACTGCATTCAAGTTTGCATTTGCTTTCGTTCACTTTATAACTGAATCCATCACTCACATCTATAGGACTGACATGAAAAAACTGCTTCTTGCTACCCTGACTGCTGCCGCAAGCATCGGTTTCGCTACACCCGCTTTGGCCGATTTGAAGTTGGCAACCGCCAAGAACTGCATGGCTTGTCATGCAGTTGACAAAAAATTGGTTGGCCCGTCATTCAAAGATATTGCTGCCAAGTATGCCGGCAAAAAAGAGGCCGCCGACCAACTAGCGACAAAAGTCATCAAGGGCGGCTCTGGCGTCTGGGGTGCTATCCCTATGCCAGCAAATGCTCAGGTCAATGCAGCCGAGGCAAAAACTTTGGCAACCTGGGTGCTAGCTCAGAAGTAAATACTAACGTATTTGCAACTGCAAACAATAAAACACACGCTGTAATTATAAAAAGCCCCGCTGGCTTCCAGCGGGGCTTTTTTAATGATCTTTTTTGGCTGTAGCCGGTTAATTATATGCTTTCGTAGCTATTAAAACAATAGCAAAATTAAACAGGACAGTCGGGGAAAAAGGTAAGAAGCAGTCAAGCCCTGAGGATTGACTGCTACATTCGGCAACGATGACCACGCGTTAGAGCTTTTCAGCCAACTGATCCAAAATCGCCGGATTCTCCAGCGTGCTGGTGTCCTGCGTGATCGCCTCACCTTTGGCGATGGAGCGTAGGAGTCGGCGCATGATTTTTCCGCTGCGGGTTTTGGGCAGGTTGTCGCCAAAACGGATGTCTTTTGGCTTGGCAATTGGGCCAATCTCTTTAGCCACCCAATTGCGCAACTCGTTGGCAATTTGTTTAGCCTCTTCGCCCGTTGGACGTGAACGCTTGAGCACCACAAAGGCGCAAATAGCCTCGCCCGTCAAATCATCAGGACGCCCCACCACGGCCGCTTCTGCCACCAGGTCGGACTTGGACACCAAGGCCGACTCAATTTCCATCGTGCCCATGCGGTGACCCGACACGTTCAGCACGTCGTCAATTCGGCCGGTGATACGGAAATAACCACGGTCAATACTGCGCACCGCGCCGTCACCAGCCAGGTAAATCGTGCCGCCCATCTCTTGAGGGAAGTAGCTCGTCTTGAAACGCTCGGGGTCGTTCCAAATGGTCCGAATCATCGACGGCCAAGGACGCTTGACCACCAACATGCCGCCTGAACCGTTCGGGACGTCATTGCCCACTTCGTCCACAATCGCCGCCATGATGCCTGGCAACGGCAAAGTACAGCTACCCGGCACCAAGGGCGTTGCGCCCGGCAGCGGCGTCATCATGTGACCGCCAGTCTCGGTTTGCCAGAAAGTGTCGACAATCGGGCAGCGCTCGCCACCGACGTTTTTGTAGTACCACATCCA
>JASJPN010000134.1:0-2637 GCA_031426635.1 Polaromonas sp. | reverse complement strand
ACCATGCGCTATGTGGACGGCAAGCCGCACAGCATCGACACCGTGGTGCTGTCCAGCCAGCATGCCCCCGACCAAAGCGAAACCATGCACAAAATGAAGCAGAGCTTCATTGACGCGGTGATTGAAGAGATCATCAAGCCGGTGCTGCCCAAAGAGATGATCACCAAAGACACCCGTTATTTGATCAACCCGACGGGTCGTTTCGTCATCGGTGGCCCGCAAGGCGATTGCGGCTTGACGGGTCGCAAAATCATTGTCGACACCTACGGCGGCGCGTGCCCGCACGGCGGCGGTGCCTTCAGCGGCAAAGACCCCAGCAAGGTGGACCGTTCAGCAGCTTACGCAGCGCGCTATGTGGCCAAAAACATCGTCGCGGCTGGTTTGGCCAAGCAGTGCCAGATCCAGGTGGCGTACGCGATTGGCGTGGCCAAGCCCATGAACGTGACGGTTTACACCGAAGGCACCGGCGTGATCTCTGACGAGAAACTCTCCGCTTTGGTGCAGGAGCACTTTGACCTGCGCCCCAAAGGCATCATCCAGATGCTCGATTTGCTGCGTCCGATCTATGAGAAAACCGCTGCTTACGGCCACTTTGGCCGCGACGAGCCGGAATTCACGTGGGAAAAAACGGACAAAGTGGCTTTGTTGCGCGCGGCGGCGGGTCTGTAACTCCCAGTTTTAGTTCAAGCGTTTTAAACCAAACGCAAAAAGCCGCCAGACGCAAGTTGGGCGGCTTTTTTGTGTCCTAAATACTGATCAAGCCTTGCTTTGAATCTTGCCCAGCAGCGCTTTAGCCTCTTTTTCATGGGTTTTCACTTCTTCTAAATTGGCTTGTAAATCGGACATTTGTTCCTCTAGCGCATGTTTATGTGTAGCCAACACGGATAAAAACTTTTGCAATTGCACGCCGGTGTCGCGCGGGCTGTCGTACATGTCGATGATGTCCTTGGCCTCGGTCAGCGACAGCCCCAAGCGTTTGGCACGCAAGGTGAGCTTGAGCCGGGTGCGGTCGCGAGCGCTGTAGACGCGGCTTCTGCCGCCCACGCCCTCGCGCTGCGGGCTGAGCAGCCCCATGTCTTCGTAAAACCGAATCGCGCGGGTGGTCAGGTCAAACTCTTTGGCCAAATCGCTGATGGAGTAACTTAGGCTCATGGTGAGGTGGTCCCTGGGGTAAGATGAGTATTGACGTTTACGTAAACGTTAGTTTTGATCAATTATTACTCAGTTTCCAAACCAATCACACCCCATGAGTATCACCAACGAACTCGAACGTAAACTCCACTACCCGTTTGGCGACCAGATGCCCGCCATCGGCCACGGCATGGCGGTGGCCGATGGCATCCAGTGGCTGCGCATGGGGCTGCCGTTTGCGCTCAATCACATCAATCTGTGGCTGCTGCGTGACAACATCAATGGCATAGAAGGCTGGACGGTGGTGGACTGCTGCATTGACAAACCCGAGTCCAGAGCCCAGTGGGAGCAGGTATTTGTGAATGCTTTGGACGACCTGCCCATTTTGCGCGTCATCGTCACCCACATGCACCCGGACCACATTGGGTTGGCGCATTGGCTGTGTGAACGCTGGCAGGTGCCGCTGTGGATCAGTGCGACGGACTACAACGTGGCCAGGCTGGCCTGCATCAGCACCACAGGATTCGGCGGTTCGGCTAGTGCGCAGTTTTTTGCGGCGCATGGCTTGGTTGACCCTGTGTCGCAAGAAAAGCTCGCTGCCCGCACCCACTATTTCACCAATTTGGTGCCCGCTGTACCGTCCAGCTTTCACCGCATGATGGCGGATGACGTGATCCAGATTGGCACCAACCGCTGGCGCTGCATCAGCGGCTTTGGTCACGCACCCGAGCATATTGCGCTGTATTGCGACGAGGCACAGATCCTGCTCGGTGGCGACATGATGCTGCCGCGCATTTCCACCAATGTCAGCGTCTATGACAACGAGCCGGAATCGGATGCACTCAAGCTATTTTTGCAATCCATTGACAAATTCGCCTCCTGCGCGGCGCAAACGTTAACGCTGCCCTCACATGGCAAGCCCTTCACCGGCCTGCACGAACGCATCAAACAGCTACACGACCACCACCGTGAACGTCTGGCCGAAGTGCTGCAAGCCTGCCAGGCCCAGCCTTGCAGCGCGGCCGATGTGCTACCCGTGATGTTCAAACGCGAACTTGACTTGCACCAAACCACCTTTGCCATGGGAGAAGTAATCGCGCATTTGCACTTTTTGTGGTTTCAGGGCCGGTTAAGGCGTGATTTATGCACCGACGGCATTTACCGTTTTATGGCCGTCTAAGTGAAAGACTCAAGGTTTAGGCGATGGTGATGGTGGCGCTGTCACAGCTGAGGTGACAGACGGTGGCGCAAGCGGCGTACCTCCTGACGTACCCTGGCTGCCTGGCGGTGGCGCAAACCGACTCACGGGCCGCTGCGCCAGCGCCTCGGCCAGGGAGGGGCTTGGCATCGCCGGGTTGGTCGCATAGGCCATGGAAGCACCCAGCCCAATGACCTGCGGCGTCACCGTGCCTGGCGGCGCGGCCACAGGAGGAGCGGGTTGGAACTGCACAGAACCGCTCGCAGGCGCGCTAACAACCATCGTGGCCGGATGTCTTGTGGGGAGTT
>JASJPN010000133.1:0-1797 GCA_031426635.1 Polaromonas sp. | reverse complement strand
AGCTCGATATTGCCAAAGCGCAATCGGAGTTGTTTGCAATGGCGGCTCAAATCGCGGCGCTGCGCAGGTTTCGTCACAACAAATAAGTACGGTTTCGCGCTTATCGCGCAACACGATACAAAAAAAGCCTCACGTTGTGAGGCTTTTTTATGGATCAACTGGAGGCTCATCGCCAACAGCGCGATGTCGTTACAGACTAGCCCAGTACGGGCGCGTTAGGCAGTTCGTTGCGGTGTGCCTGCCCGGCCTGTAGCGGGTAATTTTGCACCAGCCGTGCAGATACTTCCTCTAGCGCCTGCGTCAAGCCGTCTTCAAAGCGACCCTCATGCAACGCTGCGCTCAGGCGCTGCACCATGGCTTGCCACTCTGGTTGGGTGACGTACGGGTTCAGGCCGCGGTCGGCGACCAGTTCAATCGCATGTTCGGCCAGCAGCAGGTAAATCAACACGCCGTTGTTCTGTTCGGTGTCCCAGACATGTAGCTTGCCAAACATCATGACGGCACGTTCACGAATCACGCTGCGCAAGGGCGTTTTATGCCACACATGACGCCACAAGTAGCTGGTGGGTAGCCCCGCTTCAACGCAAATGCGCACCTCGCCACTGTGCCGTTGCTCACTGGCCGAGACGCGCAGCATCAGCCGCTTGGCCAGGTCGGGTGGAACGGCCGCGTGGCTGTCGGATGCGTCCAGCCAGCGGTGCTTGAAAAAAGTGATGATTCGCTTCAATATCATGTGTGCCGCCTACCAGTCGCCAGATGCGCCGCCGCCGCCAAAATCACCACCACCACCCGAGCTAAATCCGCCGCCACCGCCGAAGCCGCCACTCCCAAAACCACCGCCGAAGCCGCCGCGACCGTCACGGCCATGGCCATGGCCACGGCGTCCTGGCGCGAGATCAGACAGCCCGGAAAATAGCGCGAATAACAAAGCGATCACGCCAGCGATACCGGCGACAACCAAGTTGGTGGTGACTAAAAATGCCAAAACTCCGATGCTGCCGCCAGTGACCAAAGACCCCAGTTTTTGTCCAAAGATGTTTTTTGCGATAGCGCCGCCAATGGGTACAGCAAAAAACAGGAAGATGGCCAAATCCATCCAATTGAAGCCCCCTGCAAAACCACGCAAGCCATCCGCCTGGCTGGTCGTCACCTCGGGCAAAGCTTCGCCCTTGATAAGTGCCGTTAGTTGGTCAACCGCTGCCGACAAGCCACCCGCGTAGTCGCCCGTCTTAAAACGAGGCGTGATGGATTCGCTGATGATGCGTTTGGCTGCCAAGTCAGGAATGGCACCCTCTAGTGTTTTGGCCACCTCAATGCGAACCTTGCGGTCTCCTTTGGCCACCACCAGCAACACGCCGTCACCCACGTCTTTGCGACCAATCTTCCAAACGTTGCCAACCCGGTTGGCATAGCTGGAAATGTCTTCGGGCTGCACGGTGGGTACGATCAGAACGACCACTTGCGAGCCTTTGGCCGTTTCCAGCGCACTTAACTTGGCTTCCAGGCTGGCTTTCTGACTCACATCAAGTGTGCCCGTGGTGTCCACCACATGACCGGTTAGCGCTGGAATGGCTTGCACATCCTGCGCAAAGGCCGCAAGCGACAGTGTGCCGACTGCCACCAGGCACAAAATCGCAGCGAGACGTTGAAAACGATTCACGGCAGTGAACGCAGTTGCTCTTGCAGGCGCGGGCGAAGCGGCTTACTTCTTGCCAAAATCCACCGTGGGTGGCTTGGCAAGGGTGGCTTCATTTTCCACGGTGAAGGTGGCTTTGGGTTGGTAGCCGAACAGCATGG
>JASJPN010000132.1:0-2374 GCA_031426635.1 Polaromonas sp. | reverse complement strand
CCACCTCACGAAACACCGGCAGATCGCGGGCAATGATGGGCAGTTTGTGCCTGGCCGCTTCAATCAGCGGCAAACCAAAACCCTCGCCTTCAGACCCGGCAATCAAACAATCTGCAGCAGCGTACACTTTTTCGAGATACTCGTCGCTGATGCCGTCCAGCCAGAACAAACGCTTGCCCAGCTCGGCGTGGCGTTGCAATTTATGGGCCAGCGTCTCCACCATCCAGCCTTGCTTGCCGATGACAACCAAATTGGCATCCACACCCTGTGCCCACAACTGCTCAAAAGCCGCCAGCATTTGCGCATGCCCTTTGCGCGGCTCTAATGTACCCACGGTCAAGAAGCTGGGTCTGTTATTGAGTATCCGCAAGATCTGAGCCGCATTCTCAGGCAGCCCTTTACTGGGGGAACTGCTTTCCACATCCGCGCCAAGATGAAAGCTGCTAATGACGGGCCCCGCATGGCGGGCGGGGGGGTGCTGTGTCAGCCAGGTTCTGACTTCATTGGCAACCGCATCGGAAATGCAAATCAGGCCGGTGGCCACCTGTGCGACGCTTTTGAGCCAGTGGCTCATGGCGATGGATGCTTCAGCCGGGGCCCAATCCGGGCGGTGTATCAACAACAAGTCGTACACCACAAAATAAACGTTCACGCCCAGTGCCAGCCAATGCTGGAACATGGCTTGCTCGGTGCTAACAAGTACCGGATTCAGATCCAGGCCCAGATAAATATCATCTTGATTGATTTCAGCGACCTCATCAAAACTGGTCTTCAACTCCTGCGCTGATTGATGTAGAAACCGTGCCATGAACCGCTTGGCATGACGGTACTGAAAGCCATCAAAATAAATCGGACACAGCGTATAACCAGCCGGTGTTTGCTTGAGTAATTCCAGCAACAAACTACGCACCACACGTTGAATGCCCGACCTGGCATCGTGTCTGGCGAGCTCCGTGACATCAACCAGCAGCTGTTTCCCCGTCTCGCCCGCAGTGTTAAAACCAATGGCCGCTGCCGTCAGTGCCAGGTCGTTGTCAGGCGCGTTGGGCAGGCGCTCAATTTGGGCGATGGCCTCCAGCAAGGACGCCGTTTGAGCGTGTGCAGGTGCATCTGTGTCAGTATCTGCCGCCACATTCGATGCGTGCAAGGCTTCAAGCGCCGCAATCGCACGCTTGGCACTCGCATCCCAGGAGAATTTTTTGACCTGCTGCAGCGCGTGCGCCTTCAGCTGCGCCCGAAAGCCATCATCCTGCAAGGCTTGCGTCATTTTGTCGGCCATGCTTTGCGGCGACAGCGGATCAAACAAAGCTTCATCCCAACCAATCACTTCTGGCACGCTAGACGTGCTGGACCCCAGCGTGGGCGTGCCGCAAGCCATGGCCTCCAGCGGCGGCAGGCCAAAGCCTTCGTGTTTTGATGGGAAAACGAACAGTTGCGCCATGTTGTACAGCGCCACCAACTCGTCATCGGGTACAAAATCTGTCAACACCAGCTCATCTTCCGCCAGCCCGGCCTGCATGCGCCACTGGTGAAGTTTGGCGCGCGAGTCATCGTGTGGACCCTTGCTTAATCTGCTGGCAATCACGAGTTGATATTCGGCGCGCAACAGGGCAGGCAGCAAGGCATAAGCCCGCATCAAGCCATCAAAATTCTTGCGTGAGTCAAAACCACCGGGGGCGTACATCACCATCTTGCGTGAAATTCCATAGCGCTCACGCAACTGCTGGACACGCTCTGGCGCGAGATCCAGGACACAGAAGTGTGCATCTGCCCCTTCCGACGTGTTGATGATGCGCTCTACAGGCCATCCCAGGGCATTGATCGCCTCCAGCCGCGATGACTCAGAAATCGCCAGCAACAAGCCCGCTTTTTTGAGCGACTCAATCTTGCGAAAATAATAGTCGCGGATGACAGGGTTAGGCAGATACGCCTGTTGATCCAGCAGTGGAATCAAGTCATGCAAAGTCACGGCCGTCTTGTTGCCGGGTGTAAAAGCACCCACCGATACCACCGCATCGTCGCCATAGCCTTCAAACAGGCTCGGCACATGGATCACATCGGGGTTGAGGTGTTCCAGAAAGTCTTCGCGTATTTTCTCTGCTGCACGGGCGCGCCAGGCATCGGCCGGGTCCACCTCAGCCGTGTGCAGAGGGATGCTGAACACACGTATCCGCTCAGGTGGAATCAGCCCCGCAAAAGCATGCCGTAAATCCAAAATACTTTGTGGAAAGGCAGCGCTTAAAGCCAGCCAAATCTCATGCCCGCCCGGGTTGCGCGCCATGGCCAGTGCCAATGAAAGAGAATACCTGCCAATACCCCGAAAACGGCTGTCGCACTGCGCCCCTTGCAAGTCAATCAAGATACGCATCAAGCT
>JASJPN010000131.1:28990-30900 GCA_031426635.1 Polaromonas sp. | reverse complement strand
CGCTGCGAGGGCTATCGCAACTTTTGCAACAAGCTGTGGAACGCCACCCGCTTTGTGCTGATGAACTGCGAGGGGCAGGATTGTGGCCTGCTGGAGCACACCAAAGCCGACTGTGCGGTGGGCGGTTCGGCGCATGGTTATTTGAACTTCAGCCAGGCTGATCGCTGGATTGTGTCCACGTTGCAGCGCGTGGAAGCTGATGTGGCTAAAGGTTTTGAAGACTACCGCCTGGACAACGTGGCAGGCAGCATCTACCAGTTTGTCTGGGACGAGTTTTGCGACTGGTATCTGGAAATTGCCAAGGTGCAAATCCAAACCGGTGATGCCTCGCAGCAGCGCGCGACGCGTCGTACCTTGATCCGCACGCTGGAGACGATATTGCGGCTGGCGCACCCGGTGATTCCGTTCATCACCGAAGAGTTGTGGCAAAAAGTCGCACCCGTGGCTGGTAGAGCGGGCGAAAGTGTCAGCATCGCCGCTTACCCTGTCAGTCAATCAGATCGGGTTGATGCGGTGGCCGAGGCGCATGTCGTCAAACTCAAAGGTTTGGTGGACAGTTGCCGTACCTTGCGCGCTGAGATGAGCGTACCGCCATCAACCAAATTACCACTGTTTGCGTTGCCAGCCAATCCGGCCGAGGCTGCTTTCATGCGTGATATGACGCCAGTTCTTAAATCACTCGCCAAGCTTGGCGAAGTCAAAGTCTTTGACGACGAGACCAGCTGGCAAGCAGCTGCGCAAGCATCCCCTGTATCCGTTGTGGGCGACATGCGGATGTGCCTGCACATGGAAATTGACGTCGCAGCGGAGAAACTGCGTATCGGCAAAGAGGTGACGCGCCTGGAAGGTGAAATCGCGCGTGTCAACGGCAAACTTGGCAACGAAGCCTTTGTTGCCAAAGCGCCAGCAGCGGTGATCGAGCTGGAGCGTAAACGCGTGTCAGACCATGCCGCGACCTTGCTGAAGTTGCAAGATCAACTCAAGCGTTTGGTTTAAGATAAACCATGCTCGTCCCAAGCCGCACCCATCAGATTACCAAGGCTGTCTTTCCCGTTGCGGGTTTAGGAACCCGGTTTTTACCTGCCACCAAAGCGCAGCCCAAAGAAATGCTGCCGGTGGTGGACAAACCACTGATTCAGTATGCGGTGGAAGAGGCTTACTCGGCGGGCATCCGGCACATGATTTTCGTCACTGGGCGCAACAAGCGCGCCATCGAAGACCATTTCGACACCGCTTATGAACTCGAAGCGGAACTGGAAGCCAGCCAAAAAGATGAGTTGTTGAGTTTGGTGCGCTCGATTCAAATTGACGACATGCATTGCTCCTATGTGCGCCAGCCACGCTCACTCGGTTTGGGGCATGCCGTGCTGTGTGCGGAGCGCATCGTGGGCCATGAGCCGTTTGCGGTGTTGTTGGCAGACGATCTGATGATCAACCCAGCCACGCCTCCCGGGAGCCATACACCCCCGGCGAGCGCACCCTCATTCGCCAGTTTGCCTGTGTTGGCACAAATGGTGCAGATGTTCGAGGATCTCGGTACGTCGATTTTGGCGGTGCAGGAAGTGCCGCTGGCCTGGGTTAGCCGTTATGGCATCGTGGCTGGTGAGATAGTGCAGGATCGCCTGAGTCGCGTGACTCGGATTGTTGAAAAACCCAAGCCAGAAAACACACCATCGACCATGGCGGTGGCCGGACGCTACATCTTGACGCCAGAGATTTTCACCCACATCCGGCAACAAGCTTCGGGTGCGCAAGGTGAGATCCAATTGACCGACGGTATTGCCAGTTTGCTGCAACTACAGCGCGTGCATGCGTATCAGTACCTCGGCACACGTTACGACTGCGGTAGCAAAGAAGGATTTTTGGAAGCCACGGTTGAATTGGCGCTGCAACACCCGGAGGTGGGTGAG
>JASJPN010000131.1:14214-28890 GCA_031426635.1 Polaromonas sp. | reverse complement strand
TGAAAATCCCGCAGCGAACCCGCGTCGGTGGACAACACGCGTAGCAGTTGCCCACTGCTCATGCTGGTGAGTGATTTTTTGGCTTTGAGGATGGGCAGCGGGCAATTCAGGCCGCGCGCATCCAGTTCAACATCAATTTTCAGCGAAGTGCCTGGGTCTGTGCTCATGCTAGTCAATGTCCCGATCTCAAGCTTTTGCCGTGCGCAGCATCACTGAAAACTCTTGCAGCGCTGCAATGCCGCTGGCTTCCGCACGGTGGCACCAGGCGGCCAGCTCGGCGGTTAAATGTTCGCGCGACATGGATGTGTTGAGCCACAACTGGCGCAACTCTTCACGCATGGTGACCATTTTGTCCAAAATCGGGTGCTTGGCACGGGCTTCTGCAATGAGTGGCAAGGCTGCTGCGGGTACTTTGTCGGTATCGCGGTGCAGCCAGCGCTTGGCCGCCAGCAGAGCCGTCATGTCGCCGCGTTTGGCTTGGAGGGTGGCGATTTCGGCTTTGCAGGCACGACGCAGCTTGCTGGCATAACCCGCCATCACTTCATAGCGGTTGGCAATCAGGACTTCCAGGGTTTTTTCGTTTGCCACAGGCACCATCGCACCGCGTTGCAGCTTGGGCGGCGTCTTTTTGACTTTGGCCAGCCCCAGTTTTTGCATGATGCTGATGTAGACCCAGCCCATGTCAAATTCATACGGTTTGACCGAAAACTTGGCCGATGTGGGGTAGGTGTGGTGGTTGTTGTGCAGCTCTTCACCGCCAATCAAAATACCCCAGGGCGTGATGTTGGTGCTGGCGTCGGGTGCTTCAAAGTTGCGGTAACCCCAATAGTGACCAATGCCGTTGATGATCCCCGCCGCCGTGACCGGAATCCAGGCCATTTGCACCGCCCAGACCGTCAGGCCAGCCGCGCCAAACAGGGCCAGGTTGATGATCAACATCAAGCCCACACCCTGCCACGTGAAACGCGAGTAAACGTTGCGTTCGACCCAGTCATGAGGTGTGCCGTGGCCAAATTTGGCCAAGGTCTCCAAGTTTTTAGACTCGGCGCGGTACAGCTCGGCACCTTTCCAAAACACGGTTTTGATGCCGTGGGCGTGCGGGCTGTGGGGGTCTTCCGCCGTTTCGCATTTGGCGTGGTGTTTGCGGTGAATAGCCACCCACTCTTTGGTCACCTGACCGGTGCCCAGCCACAGCCAGAAACGGAAAAAATGTGCCACAGACGGGTGCAAGTCCATCGCCCGGTGCGCCTGGTGGCGGTGCAGGTAAATGGTGACACTGGCAATGGTGACGTGCGTGGTAACGAGGGTGTACACCACGATTTGCCACCAGTTCAGGCTCCACAGGCCGTGGCTTAACCAACCCAAAATTGCATGGAGCACCGCCCCATCGGAAAACATCATATTTAAAATCTTCAAAGGTTAAAGTTGTCAAGTCCCTACTTCTTCTGCCATACAGCGGCAAAGAACCCATCCGTGCCATGTATATGCGGCCATAAACGCAGGTATTCAAGGCCGGTGCTTCCCTCTAGCCCTGTCCCTGAGCAGAGTTTTGCAGCATCTTCGACTTTGAGTTGCTCCAGCAGATCGCCCACTTGCAGCATTTCAAATTCGGGGTTGGCGGCGCTAAATTGCAATGCGATGGCCTCGTTTTCGGTTTTTAGCACACTGCAAGTGGCGTAAACCAAGCGACCACCCGGTTTAAGCAAACGCGCTGCACTTTGCAAAATAGCGGCTTGCAGCTTGGCCATTTCCTCAATCAATTGCGGCGTTTGGCGCCATTTGAGGGCTGGATTGCGGCGCAGCGTACCCAGGCCTGAGCATGGCGCATCGACCAGCACGCGGTCCAACTTGCCCGCCAGGCGTTTGATGCGTTCATCGCGCTCGTGCGCAATGGCGGCAGGGTGCACGTTGGACAACCCGCTACGCGCCAAGCGTGGTTTTAAGGCCTCGAGTCGGTGCGCCGAGGTGTCAAAGGCGTACAAACGTCCCGTGTTTCGCATGGAAGCGCCAATGGCCAGCGTTTTGCCGCCAGCGCCTGCGCAAAAGTCGGCCACCATTTCGCCGCGTTTAGCATCGACCAGGAGCGCCAGCAGCTGCGAGCCTTCGTCTTGCACCTCAATGGCCCCGCGGTTGTATACGCTCAACTTACGCAAAGAGGCTTTGTCGGACACCCGCAAGCCCCACGGAGAATAAGGCATGGCTTCTGATTTGATGGCAACTTTGGCAAGTTCTTTCTCGACGTCAGCGCGTTTATCGGTCAGCATGTTGACGCGCAGGTCAAGCCCTGGGTTGTCGTTCAACGAGTCCACATATTGCCAAAAGCCAGCGCCTTTTTTGTGATCCAACTGCTCTTTGAGCGGTTGCACCAGCCATTCGGGCAGGTTGTGGCGGTGGCGGTCAAGCAATTCATCGGTTTTGACGGCATCAACTTTGGCCAGCCAGGCTTTTTCCTGGTCATTGATAGCACCTTCGAGAAAGGCACGCGGTGCGGCAAAGCCCAAAATCGCCAGCCGGCGCTCTTTGCCACCGCTGCCCGAGGGCGCAAAATGGTCAAAACGCAGCTTGTTGCGCAGCACGTTGTAGACGGTGTCGGTCAAAGTGGCGCGCTCGCGCGGCCCAAAGCCCCGGTTGTCACGGAAAAACTTGGCCACAATGGCGTCAGTCGGGTGGTCAAATTTGAGTGATAGCCTGACTAGTTCGGTACAGGCTTCCAAGATGTATTGTGGATGCATAGGCTCGATTGTCCCACGCCTGTTCTATGCTTGCACCCACTCTCACACGATAGATCAGCAGAAAACGATGAATCCACCTATCCCAAACGCCACATCTGAACCCAGCCTTGAGGCCCTCCCGCCCCTGATCGTGACCCGCCCTGGCCTGTACCGCCATTACAAAGGCGGTATGTACGAGGTTATCGGCACCGTGCGCCATTCGGAGGATTTATCCCCCCTCACGCTGTACCGGGCCCTCTACGGCGAGTGCGGACTGTGGGTTCGCCCAGCCGCCATGTTCAATGAATCCGTGGTGATTGACGGGGTGATGCAGCCCAGATTTGTCTATATCGGTGCCGCAGCGGGCGTATCTTCTGAAAATAGGGGTGAAAAGTGACATTGGCCGGCATGATGCTTTCCTTTGTAGCTATTGAAACTATAGCAAACTTGGCCCTGAGTGAGAAAAATCAAACAGGAACGAGCCAATCAACTTACATGTTCCTGAGCAAGTCCACAATCGCCTGCGGATAAAGCAAATGCTCCTGCGTTTGCACCCGTGCTGCCAGGCTGGCAGCCGTGTCGGTTGGCAAGATCGGCACGACGGCTTGAGCCAGGATCGGCCCGATGTCCAACTCGGTAGTGACGCGATGCACCGTGGCACCGGCGAAGCGGCAGCCGGCGTCCATGGCGCGTTGATGGGTATGCAGGCCGGTGAAGGCAGGCAGTAACGAGGGGTGGATGTTGATCAGCCGCCCGGCGTAATGCGCCACAAACCCGGGCGTCAAAATCCGCATAAAACCAGCCAAAACGACCACAACCGGCTCAAGTGGGTCGATGTGGCGCATCAACTCGGCGTCAAACGCCTCGCGTGAGGCAAAGGCTGTGTGGTCGATGCTGGCGGTGGCGATGCCATGCTCACGTGCAAACGTCAAACCCTTGGCATCGGCCTTGTTGCTGATGACGGCAGCCACGCGGGCGCCCAATTTGTCCTGCCAGCCTTGATTTTTTGCTGCTTGGACGATGGCGGCCATGTTGGAGCCTGCGCCGGAGATCAAAATAACGATATTCTTCATGGTTACTGGAATTATCGCCTTGGAAAACGCCTCCTCAATCAACCCATCCACCGAATCAGCCGCAGCTGGCCACCTTTGACACGCATTCAGGCCCGCGTGAGCAGCTTGGAGCAAGAGGTGGCCACCTGATATGTCACAACCCGGACAGAGTTAAACGAACGACCGTGCTAAAGTTTTAAAAATAAGTTGCAAAACCTGGATGCCCTGTCTGGGGCGTTTAGATTATTTTTGGAGATGGCATTCATGGATTTGGCGTTCACCCCCGAAGAGCAGCAGTTTCGCGAAGACATCCGGTCCTGGGTGCGCAGCCATCTGCCCGCTGATCTGGCCCACAAAGTGCATCACGCGTTGCATTTGAGTCGCGACGATTTGCAGACTTGGGCCAAAATTTTGGGTAAAAAAGGCTGGCTCGGTCACGGTTGGCCCAAAGAGTTTGGCGGTCCGGGCTGGAACGCCATACAAAAACACCTGTTTGAGGAAGAGTGCGCTCTGGCTGGCGCGCCGCGCGTCATTCCTTTTGGCCCGGTGATGGTTGCGCCCGTCATCATGGCGTTTGGTAACGCCAGGCAACAGCAGCAACACTTGCCCGGCATTGCCAGCGGTGAGGTGTGGTGGAGCCAGGGTTACAGCGAGCCGGGATCGGGCTCGGATTTGGCCTCCGTCAAGTGCAAGGCTGAAAGGGTCGGTGATAAATACGTCGTCAATGGTCAAAAAACGTGGACGACCTTGGGTCAATACGGCGAGTGGATTTTTTGCCTGGTGCGCACCAGCAATGAAGGCAAACCGCAAACCGGCATCAGCTTTTTGTTGATTGACATGAAGACCCCGGGCGTCACCGTGCGCCCGATTGTGTTGCTGGATGGCGAGGCCGAGGTCAACGAGGTCTGGTTTGACAACGTCGAAGTGCCAGTGGAGAACCTGGTGGGTGAAGAAAACAAAGGCTGGACCTATGCCAAGCACCTGCTCAGCCATGAGCGCACCAACATTGCGGATGTCAACCGCTCCAAGCGTGAGCTGGAGCGACTCAAAAGAATAGCCAAAGCCGAAGGTGTCTGGGACCCTGCCGAAGGGGGCCCGGAAGCGCTGCGTTTTAGAGACGAAATTGCCAAGCTGGAAGTCGATGTGGTGGCCTTGGAGATGATGGTTTTGCGGGTGCTGAGTGCTGAAAAATCAGGCAAAAATTCGCTCGACGTCGCCGGTTTGCTGAAAATTCGAGGCAGTGAAATCCAGCAGCGCTATGCCGAGTTGATGATGTTGGCCGCTGGCCCGTACGCTGTGCCTTTGGTGCGCGAGGCGATGGAGGCCGGTTGGCAGGGCGACCATGTCGGCGCTGCGCACTGCGCGCCGTTAGCGGGCACTTACTTCAATATGCGCAAAACCACGATTTACGGCGGCTCGAACGAAGTGCAGCGGAACATTGTGTCTCAGACTGTCTTGGGCTAATGGGGAAAAACCATGAATTTCGATTTCACAGACGATCAGGAACAACTGCGTGATGCGGTGCGTAAATGGGTGGACAAAGGCTACGACTTTGAGCGCCGACGCAGCATCGAGAAAGCGGGCGGATTTTCCAGAGAAGCGTATGGCGAGATGGCCGACCTCGGTTTAGGCGGGCTGTATATTTCCGAGGCGGACGGCGGTTTGGGCATGGGGCCGGTGGAAGGCATGGTGGTGATGGAGGAGCTGGGGCGTGGCATCGTGCTGGAGCCCTTTGCGCAAACCTTGATTGCCAGCGGTGTGCTGTCCGGCTACGCGCCCGCCGCCCTCAAAGCTGCCTGGCTGCCCAAAATCGCCTCGGGCGAGGCGCTGGTGGTGCTGGCTTACCAGGAGCGTGCAGCACGGTACCAGCTTGATGTGTGTTCGTCGAAGGCCTTAAAATCGACTCTAGCCAGCGATAAATATGCCTTGACAGCTATTAAAAGTATAGTGCCAGCGGGTGACAAGGCCGATGCGTACCTGGTGCCCGCCATGCTGGACGGCAAGATGGCGCTGTTTTTGGTTGAGCGCCGTGCAGCGGGCGTCATGACCACTGGTTACGGGACGCAAAACGGAGGCCGCGCCGCCGAGTTGACCTGTGCGAACACGCCGGCGCAGTTGGTGACACTGGATGGTTTGATGGCGCTGGAGCATGCGGTGGATATTGGCATTGCCGCCACCTGCGCCGAGGCCGTGGGCGCGATGGATAAAACGGTGACCATCACCGCCGAATACATGAACACCCGCAAACAGTTTGGCGTCGTGATCAGCAGCTTTCAGGCGCTGCGCCACCGCATGGCCGACGTCAAAATGCAGCTTGAGCTGGCGCGCTCCATGAGCTACTACGCTGCACTCAAGCTCCATGCGCCGGCTGCCGAGCGCCGCAGTGCGATGGCGCGTGCCAAATACCAACTGGGCAATTCGATGCGGTTTGTGGGTCAGCAAGCGGTGCAATTGCACGGCGGCATTGGCGTGACGGACGAGTACATCGTGAGCCACTACTTCAAGCATTTGACCCAGCTGGAGATGAGCTTTGGCGACACGCTGCACCATTTGGGCGAGGTCTCCAGCCGGATGCAAGACACGGCGGGTGTGTTTGCTTGAGCCTGCTGCGTCCCTGGGCAGGGATGAGCCGGTGAGTCGTGATGTTTGAAACAAGCTTTTTTCAGAGCCCAATTCCGAACACGGCAGGCAATGCGAGTGGCATAAGGGGCTTGTCACGTCGCCAAACGCTCACGCTAGCGCTATGTGATACGGCTGCGGCCAGGGTGATACCGCAACTGATCGCCAACCGGGTGCTGGCCCCCAAGGTGTTGAGCAGCGCTTGCAAGAGGGCGGTGTTGCGGTACGGGGTCTCAATGAACAGCTGGGTCTGACCGGTTTTCAAGGCCAAAGATTCCAGTTCTTTGATACGCTGGGTGCGCTGTGCGCTGTCTTGGGGCAAATAACCCACAAACGCAAAGTTTTGCCCATTCAAGCCGCTCGCTGCCAACGCCAGCATCAGTGACACAGGTCCAACCAGCGGCACCACCGTGATGCCGAGTTCATGCGCGGCGCGAACGACCGACGAGCCAGGGTCAGCAATGGCGGGCATGCCCGCCTCGCTCACCAAGCCCATATCCAAGCCTGCCAGCGCCGTTGCCAACAAGGGTTTGGCATCAAAACCAGCGCCCAGGCTGCCGGGGTGATCGCCTTTCTTGTGGACTTCACGCGGCAATTCTTGAATGCTCACAGCCTGTAGCGCGTGCGACAAGGGGCAAATCGCGTCGACGCGTTTCAAATATGCGCGGGTAGATTTGGCGTTTTCGCAAATCCAATGTTGCAGGCGGGCGGCGGTTTGCAGGGTAGCCAGCGGCAACACATCGGTCAGCGGCGACAGGGCTGTCTGGTTATCGCAACCAAAGTCGAGTGGCGCGGGGACTAAAAATAGGTTGCCTTTGGGTGTGGTGGCGGATGCGTTCACAGCAGTTTCACCCCGGCGGCACGCAACATATTGCAGGTCCGAATCAAAGGCAGGCCGACCAGGGCGGTCGGGTCGTCGCTGTCGATGGATTCAAGCAGGGCAATCCCCAACCCTTCGCTCTTGGCGCTGCCGGCGCAGTCATAAGGGGCCTCTAACAATAAATAAGCGCTAATTTCTGCATCGCTCAAGTCACGAAACTGAACGCGGACGCTGGCCATATCGCATTGCTCAAAGCCAGTCTCCAGACAAACCACAGCCACAGCCGTGTGAAAAACCACGGTTTTACCGCGCATCTGGCGCAATTGTGCGGTGGCACGCTCGAAGTGACCAGGTTTGCCCAGTGCCAGGCCATCCAAATCAGCCACTTGGTCTGAGCCGATCACGACGGCTTGGGGGAATTTTTGCGCGATGGCGCGTGCTTTGGCCATCGCCAGGCGATTGGCCATCTCAAACGGTGTTTCACCGTCCAGCGCGGTCTCATCGACCTCGGGCGCTGCGACCGTAAAGGGCACATGCAGGCGACGCAGCAGTTCGCGGCGATAGCTTGAGGTCGAGCCTAATATCAAGGGGCGCTGCAGCGATGTTGAGGCAGAGGGTGCTGTTGTGCGGAGGCTGTTGGGGTCAAGGTTGGAAGTCATAAGCCCGCATTTTCGCACTCGTTGCTACACTAAGGCTTATTCAAAGTTGAAGGCATCGAGAGTTCATGACAGATAACAAACAAGACCTGAATAAAGATTTCCGACCTGAGCGGCTGGATGTGGCGGGGCTGGCACTGGTCAACGGGCATCTTCACGGGAGCGATCTGCTACAAAAATACAAGCGCCTCATGCAGGAAGCATCAGGCGATACAGCCTATTTGGGTGAAAAAATAAAAGTAGAGTGGCAGGCGCAGGGTGATCAGGGCGAGCAAGTTGAGGGTTCGGGTGCTGCCCCGCAGGTTTGGCTGCACCTGCAAGCTAAAACCAGTCTGCCGCAAACCTGCCAGCGCTGTTTGGCCGATGTGGAGCTGGCGCTTGAGGTTGATCGTTCTTACCGTTTCGTGGCCGACGAGGCTACCGCCGAGGCGCAAGACGATGCGTCTGAGGAGGACGTGTTGGCGTTGAGCCGTGAGTTCAACCTGACCGAGCTGATTGAAGACGAGTTGCTGATGGCGCTGCCCCTGGTGCCGCGTCACGAGGTGTGCCCGGTTCCGCCCAAGATGGCGGTGGCAGATGATGATTTTGAGTCTGTAAATGACACCAAACCCAATCCATTTGCCGTACTGGGGTCACTGAAAGTCAAAAAATCAGACAGTTAAGCTATAATTGAAGGCTAAGTGCAATTAATGGCCGCTAGCCTCGATCGTGTTTTCATCACGATTCGTCACCTAAAGAGTCATCAATAAGTTGCGCTGTCATCAAGCTGCAATTGAGCCGCAATCACGTTAATCACGTTAAAAGGAGCCAATCATGGCCGTTCAACAAAACAAAAAATCACCGTCTAAACGCGGTATGCACCGTTCACACAACGCACTCACTGTGCCAGGTATCGCTGTCGAGCCAACCACCGGTGAAACCCATTTGCGTCACCACATCAGCCCCAACGGCTTTTACCGTGGTCGCCAGGTGTTGAAAAACAAATCTGATACTGCTGAATAAATTCAAAGTAGGGCAGTGAATGCAGGCTGGGCATTGCGCATCCGAGTGCGCTACGAAGTGCCGCGATGGTCTGCTGCAATTGACGGCCACTTCGTGTGGTTTGTTGGTGCGTTTGTCTATGTCCTTGCAAGTCACGCATGATTAAGCTCGCAGTCGATTGCATGGGCGGCGACCACGGCCCCATCGTCACGTTGGTGGCCTGCCGTCAATTTCTTGAAAAACATCCTGATGCCGAGTTGCTGATGGTGGGCTTGCCTGTCGCATTGGCGGGCTTTTCGCATCCGCGCGCCAACATCGTGGCGGCCAGCGAAGTGGTGGGGATGGATGACCCGCTAGAAATTGCACTTCGCAAGAAAAAAGATTCCTCCATGCGGGTGGCTATCGCGCAAGTCAAAAGCGGTGCTGCGCACGCTGCCGTGTCTGCTGGCAATACCGGTGCATTGATGGCGATTGCCCGCTACGTTCTTAAAACCATCGATGGCATTGACCGCCCCGCCATCGCCGGTTTGATCCCCAATGGCAAAGGCGACGCCACCATGGTGCTCGATTTGGGTGCCAATGTGGACTGCACCGCCGAGCATTTGCTGCAATTTGCGGTGATGGGATCGGCCTTGGTGTCGGCGCTCAGGGACAATGACAACCCCACCGTCGGCTTGCTCAATATTGGCGAAGAGGCCATCAAAGGTAGCGAAATCATCAAAAAAGCAGGCGAATTGCTGCGTTCTGCCGCAGAGGCTGGTGACTTGAACTTCTACGGCAATGTTGAGGGCAATGACATTTTCAAGGGTACGGTAGACATTGTGGTGTGCGACGGTTTTGTGGGCAATGTCGCACTCAAGACGGCTGAAGGCTTGGCCTCCATCTTTGCTAGTTTTTTGAAGGCTGAGTTTTCTCGCAACATCTTCACCAAACTAGCGGCTATTTGCGCTTATCCGGTGTTAAAAGCGTTTAAACATCGTTTTGATCATAGGCGTCACAACGGTGCTGCCCTTCTCGGGCTGCGTGGTTTGGTGTTCAAGAGCCACGGTTCGGCCGATGCGATGGCCTTTGAGAGCGCATTGAATCGCGCGTATGATGCAGCCAAACATGACTTGTTGGATCGTGTGAAGGCGCGTATCGCGCACGCTGCTCCCTTGCTGGCTGTCACAACCACGGCGAACCTGGCCACTGTAACGTCTTAAAATAAGATGAAGCGTAAACCGTATGGTTTGCGACAGCTTTTTGGTTTTGCCACGTTGAGCGGCAAAAAATGACCCCTATCGTTCAAATTGACTCCTAGGGGCTGACACTGTTTGACAGAACGCCACAATTTAATGAATTCACAGCCAGCTTTACTCCCCCAGCGCCGCTACTCCCGCATCACGGGCACCGGCAGTTATTTACCGCCACGGCGATTGACTAACGCAGATTTGGTCTCCCAGCTTGCCGCTACAGGGGTAGAAACCAGTGACGACTGGATTGTCGAGCGCACCGGCATCCGCGCCCGTCACTTTGTAGATGGCGGCGTCATGACCAGCGATTTGGCGCTGGCTGCCGCACAAAACGCCTTGCAGGCAGCCGGTGTTGCCGCCGCAGATATTGACCTCATCATCGTGGCCACGTCCACGCCCGATATGGTATTTCCCTCAACCGCCTGTATTTTGCAAAGCAAACTGGGCATTGCGGGTGGTGCTGCATTTGATATTCAGGCGGTTTGCACCGGTTTTGTCTACGCACTGTCGGTGGCTGACGCCATGATTCAATCGGGCGCAGCGACCAAGGCTTTGGTCATCGGCGCAGAAGCTTTTTCACGCATCCTCGACTTCACAGACCGCGCCACCTGCGTGTTGTTTGGCGACGGCGCGGGTGCCGTGGTGCTGGAGGCGTCCGACCAGCCTGGTATTTTGGCGACTGATTTGCACGCCGATGGCAAACATGTGGGCATTTTGTGCGTTCCTGGCAATGTGGCGTGCGGCGCGGTGGCAGGTTCAGCGTTTTTGACGATGGACGGGCAAGCGGTTTTCAAGCTCGCCGTCGGTGTCTTGGCGCAAACGGCACGTGCCACATTGGCTAAAGCAGGTAAAAAGGAAGCCGATATTGACTGGCTGATCCCGCATCAAGCCAATATCCGCATCATGACCAGCACCGCTAAAAAGCTCAAACTGCCGATGGACAAAGTGGTGGTGACGGTTGATCAACACGGCAACACGTCGGCTGCGTCGATTCCCCTGGCGCTGGATACCGCTGTGCGCAGCGGACAGGTCCAAAGGGGCCAAACGGTGATGCTGGAAGCGGTTGGCGGGGGGTTTACCTGGGGTTCTGTGCTATTAATTTTATAGCATAATAGTCAATAAATACGCTGGCTATAGCCAAATTTAACGCCATATTTTATGGTTTGTTGTCTTTTTTCTCTGGTTGGTAGAAATTTCATGAAATCTTTCGCATTCGTCTTCCCCGGGCAAGGTTCACAGTCTGTTGGCATGTTGGATGCTTGGGGCGCTCACCCCGTTGTTGCCCAAACCTTGCAGGAGGCATCTGACGCCTTGGGGGAGGATGTGGCCCAATTGATTAAAAACGGCCCCAAAGAAGCTTTGGCATTGACCACCAACACCCAGCCGGTGATGTTGGTCGCTGCGGTGGCCGCTTATCGCGTCTGGATGGCCGAGACCGGTGTGGCACCTGCGGTCGTCGCGGGTCATTCTCTGGGGGAGTATTCGGCTTTGGTGGCATCTGGTGTGCTTACCTTGACGCAGGCCGCACCGTTGGTGCGGCTGCGGGCACAGGCCATGCAAGACGCCGTGCCGGTCGGGCAGGGCGCCATGGCGGCAATTTTGGGTCTGGATGCTGCAAAAATCAGTGCCGTCTGTACAGAAGTGACAGCGAGTATGCAGGCTTTGGGGGGGCAAAACTTGGCTGAATCGGTGCAAGCGGCCAATTTCAACGATCCTGCGCAAACCGTGATTTCAGGCAGCAAAGCGGCGGTCGACAAAGCCTGCGAATTACTCAAAGCTGCCGGCGCCAAACGTGCCTTGTTGCTGGCCGTGTCCGCGCCGTTTCACTCCAGCTTGATGCTGCCCGCCGCGCAAAAGCTGCAAGAGAGGCTGCAATCGGTCACTTTTGCAGCGCCGCAAATTCCGGTGGTGAACAATATCGATGTGCAGGTGGCCACCGATGCAGCCGCCATCAAAGACGCTTTGTACCGCCAGGCTTTTGGCCCGGTGCGCTGGGTGGAGTGCGTGGCCGCCATCAAGGCGCGGGGTGTGACCACGCTGGTTGAATGCGGCCCTGGCAAGGTGCTGGCCGGCTTGGTCAAGCGCATTGATGCAGAGCTCACTGGCGCGGCGCTGTTTGACCCAGCCAGCCTGGCTGAGGTAAAAACGCTGTTGCAGGCTTAATTAACGGTTTCGTCACGCCATTGACAAGCCCATCAGAAAAACTAAATCAGAAGGTGTTTCACATGACAACTCAAAAAATTGAGGGCCAGGTCGCCCTCGTCACCGGTGCTTCACGCGGTATTGGTGCAGCGATTGCGCAGACCTTGGCGCAGCAAGGCTTCAAAGTGATTGGCACCGCCACCACGGACGAGGGTGCAGCCAAAATCACGCAGGCTTTGGCCGCCTTTCCCGACTGCCGCGGCAGCAACCTCAACGTCAATGATGGGGCCGCGGCTGAAGCCTTGATTGACACCATCACCAAACAATACGGTGGGCTGCAGGTGCTGGTCAACAACGCCGGTATCACCCGCGACATGCTGGCCATGCGCCTGAAGGACGAAGATTGGGATGCCGTGTTGGACACCAACCTCAAAGCCGTGTTTCGCATGTCTAGGGCCGTCATGCGCACGATGATGAAGCAGCGCTATGGCCGCATCATCAGCATCACTTCGGTGGTGGGTGCGTCAGGCAATGCGGGTCAAGCCAATTACGCTGCGGCCAAGGCAGGTGTGGCAGGCATGACGCGAGCCCTGGCGCGCGAGCTGGGTAGCCGCAACATCACGGTGAACTGCGTCGCCCCTGGTTTTATCGAAACGGACATGACCGCCAGCTTGCCCGAAGAGCAGCAAAAAGCGTTGCTGAGTCAAATTCCACTGGGCCATTTGGGCCAACCTGCCGATATTGCCCACGCTGTGGCGTACCTGGCTTCACCACTGGCGGCCTATGTTACAGGGCAGGAACTGCATGTTAACGGTGGCATGTACATGGCGTAAAATTGCGCGACAATGGTGCTGGCTTAGGGAATGAGCGCTAAGCCGGTTAAAATAAGTTTTTTACAACCCTCAGAGAGAATTCATGAGCGATATCGAAGCACGCGTTAAAAAGATCATTGCCGAGCAACTCGGCGTTGAAGAGTCACAAGTCACTGCCGAAAAAGCCTTTGTGGCTGATCTGGGCGCTGACTCCCTCGATACTGTTGAACTGGTCATGGCACTGGAAGACGAATTTGGCATTGAAATTCCAGATGAAGATGCCGAAAAAATCACCACGGTGAAAAACGCGATTGACTACGCAACGGCGCATCCAAAAGCGTAATTCGTGCGTACCCGCTTGGTGGGCCAGGCCGCCTCGGCATGCGCTGGGCGGGCTGTTCACTGGGTAGTTTTGAGCACTTTTTGGAGCACTGTAGTTTATGTCTCGACGTCGTGTTGTAGTGACAGGTTTAGGTTGTGTCAGCCCAGTGGGCAACACCGTTGAAGCATCTTGGGCTGCCTTGCTGGCGGGTCAGTCTGGTATTGGCAACATCACCCATTTTGATGCCAGCCCTTTCACGACCCATTTTGCAGGTGAGGTCAAGGGCTTTCATATTGAAGATTACATTCCAGAGAAGGAAGCGCGTCACATGGGCCGCTTCATTCATTTGGGTATGGCGGCGGCGTGTCAAGCCGTGGCCGACTCAGGGCTGGCGACCGGCGATGCGCTGAGCTTGGAAGAGGCGAGTCGCATTGGTTGCAACATCGGTTCTGGCATTGGGGGCTTGCCCACCATTGAGCAAACCCATGTGGAGTATGTCAACCGGGGGCCGCGTCGTATCACCCCATTTTTCGTTCCCGCCTCCATCATCAACATGATCTCGGGTCATGTATCGATCAAATTTGGCTTCAAAGGCCCCAATATTGCCGTCGTCACGGCCTGCACCACAGGGTTGCACGCCATTGGTTTGTCGGCACGCATGATTGAATACGGCGATTGCGATGTCATGATTGCCGGTGGTTCTGAAGGCACTATTTCGCCGCTTGGTTTGGGTGGTTTTGCCGCCGCCAGAGCGCTCAGCACCCGTAATGACGACCCGCAAACGGCTTCGCGTCCGTGGGACAAAGACCGTGAAGGTTTTGTTTTGGGCGAAGGCGCCGGTGTTTTGGTGCTGGAAGAATACGAACACGCCAAAGCACGCGGTGCCAAAATTTATGCTGAAGTGGCTGGTTTTGGCATGAGCGGCGATGCCTACCATATGACTGCGCCCAATGTAGACGGGCCTCGGCGCTCGATGCAAATGGCGCTCCAAAACGCGGGTGTCAATGCCGACGAGGTCGGCTATATCAACGCGCACGGCACATCCACGCCGCTGGGCGACTTGAATGAGACCAACGCCATCAAGATGGCTTTTGGGGATCATGCGAAGAAAACAGTGGTCAATTCCACCAAATCCATGACCGGCCATTTGCTGGGCGGCGCGGGCGGCATTGAAAGCGTCTTCAGCGTGCTGGCCGTGCATCAACAAAAAAGCCCGCCCACCATCAATATTTTCAACCAGGATCCCGAGTGCGACCTGGACTATTGCGCCAACATCGCGCGCGATATGAAGATTGAAGTCGCGGTTAAAAACAACTTTGGCTTTGGCGG
>JASJPN010000131.1:0-14114 GCA_031426635.1 Polaromonas sp. | reverse complement strand
GCTGCGTGTGCATGGCAATTTATCGATCAGCTCAAACGTGGTTTGCTCCACTTTGATGGTGCTGCATGGTTCTGGGCGGGGCAAGAAGGCGTTATCAGCGTACACTTTGATGCCCAAAGGGGCTTGCTGCTTCGATTTGATGCACTGGCTGGTCAGACCCGCTGGCTCTGGTTAGCGCGGGATGTTGCGCCAACGCACTGGCATGCTCTGCGTTGTGCGGTGTATTCGCGCGCCTAGCCATGCATTGAGTCACCGTTTTTCTTTTATATGAGTACCCCGACCCACTTAGCCCCTGACATCGCACCAAGCAGTGCTGTGCCTGCAGACAGCGATGCCATGCTGGTCGAGCGCACGGTGGCGGGTGATCAGCGCGCTTTTGAGTTGCTGGTGATCAAATACCAGCGGCGCATTCAGCGCTTGATTGGCCGGATGGTGCGCGATGTGGACCTGGTGGATGATATTGCCCAGGAAACCTTCATCCGTGCCTACCGTGCCTTGCCCAAGTTTCGTGGCGAGGCGCAGTTCTACACCTGGCTGTACCGCATTGCAGTCAATACCGCGAAGAAATTTTTGTTGGAGCTCAAACGCGACCCCACCGTGACAGCGCGTGCTTTTGGACGTTCTGAGGACGATGATGAAACTTTCAACGCGAAAAACGAACCAATATCGGATGAAACCCCGGAAACGGTGCTGGCCGCCAAAGAAATTGCCAACGCGGTGAATGGGGCGATGCAGGCGCTGCCCGAGGATCTGCGTCAAGCCATCACCTTGCGAGAAATTGAAGGATTGAGCTACGACGAGATTGCACAATTGATGGCGTGCCCGATTGGCACGGTGCGATCCCGAATTTTCCGGGCGCGGGAGGCGATTTCAGCCAAAGTCGGGCCGCTGCTGGAAAACCAGTCGGGTAAACGGTGGTAAACGGTGGTAAGCGGTGCTGGAGAAGGTGGTGCGTCGAGTGATAAACAGAGGTGGTGAGGAAGCCAAGCCATGACAACAGATATGAAAACGATACAAGAAACGCGTGAACTCCAGGCTGAGGATGCCGAGACGCTCAAACGTGTCCAACTGAGTGCACTGGCCGATGGTCAGTTGCGGGGAGCCGCGTTTGCCGACGCTTTAGCGCTGTTTGGTCACGATAGCTTCGATGGTGGGCAGGCCCGCGCCACGTGGCACACCTTGCATGTGGTGGGCGATGTTCTGCGCGCGGCAGAATTGGCGGCTTGCCGCAAGGACGCCGCTTTCTTGGCCCGCCTGACGACCGCCTTGCAGCAAGAGCCGAGCTTGAAACCGAACCTTCTTGAGCCGCGCAACGCCACTGTTTTCAAAGACAGCGCCAACGAGCCAACTTTCCGTTGGCAATGGGTGGCGGGCTTGTCCTCTGTGGCCGCCGCGCTGGCGATTGGCTGGAACCTGGTTGGTGGAACGGCCGCCACATCCGGTGCGCAACTCGCGCAAATAGCCACCCCGCTTTCGGCGCCCTTGCAAGCAGTTGAGCTACCCAATGACGCTGCTGGCGCTGTGATGCTACGCAGCTCGCAACTCGATGCCATGATTGCGGCGCACAGCCAACTGGGCGGCAGCTCGGCCTTGCAAATGCCCTCTGGTTTTTTGCGTAGTGCCACCTTCAATGGGGCAGATCGTTAAATGATGCGATTTCCACCTCTATTTCCGGCTATAGCCAGCGTATTATTTGCATGTACAGCTATTAATTCTATAGCAATTGAGGTGCCTAATACAGTCAACACTGTCTCGCAGGCCACGACGCGCTCGATCAACGACTGGCTGCTGCGGATGCATGAGGCATCCGAGCAGCGTGCTTACACCGGCACCTTTGTCGTCTCGGTGGGGGAGACCATGGCCAGTGCGCGGATTTGGCATGTCTGCGAGGGCGATCAGCAGATGGAGCGTGTTGAGACCTTGACCGGCACGCCTCGATCCATCTTTAGACGCAACAACGAAGTCGTCACTTTTTACCCAGAAGCCAAAATCGCGCACACGGAGCAGCGCGAGTCGCTGGGCTTGTTTCCCAACTTTCTCAAGTCCGGCAGCCATGTGATTGCTGACTTTTACGTTTTAAAAGTATTGGAGGCGGAGCGTGTCGCCGGTTTTGAGGCGGATGTGGTGCAGCTCGCAGCCAAAGACCATTTCAGGTACAGCTACCGTATTTGGACCGAGCGGAAAAGTGGTTTGGTGATCAAACTGCAAACCTTGGACGCGACGGGTCGGGTGCTGGAGCAGGCCGCATTTTCTGAGCTGTCGCTGGATGCGCCCGTCAAGATGGAGCGACTTGCGCAAATGATGAGCAACACGGCGGGCCACAAGCTCAAGCGTGTTGAGTTGATCAAAACCACCGCCTTGGCGCAGGGCTGGGTGCTGGCACACGGGGTCGGCGTGCCAGGGTTTGCCTCCATGGGTTGCTACAAGCGCTCAGTGCAATCCATGGCATCCAGGAATGACCCCAAGCCAGTTGAAGCTGACGGTGGCAACACCATGCAATGGATCTTCTCGGACGGCCTGGCAACCGTCTCGCTGTTTGTCGAACCCTATGATCGCAAACGCCATGGCCAAGAGGGTGTCATGTCGTTTGGCGCGACCCAAACACTGACCAAACGCATGGATGCTTGGTGGCTGACCGCCGTCGGTGAGGTGCCCATCCTCACTTTGAAAAAATTCTCGCAACAATTGGAACGCAAGAAGTAAGTAAAGTATCAGACCAAGCGGTGGTGTGACGGCCTGACAGATTGACGGATTCATTTCAACCAAAAAATGGAAGAGCAAAAGGGGTTAAAGATGTTGCTTGATTGGAAAAAAATACGGTTCCTGGGTGTTTTTTCGCTGCTGAGTGTGGTGGGCGCCTTGTTGCTCACGCCTGCGGTTGGGGCGCAAGTGCGTGGCTTGCCAGATTTCACGGAGTTGGTGGATCAGGTGGGCCCCTCTGTGGTCAATATCCGAACCTTGGAAAAAGTGAGTTCGCGGGCTGGCTTGAGTGGTCTGGGTGCGGATAGCGACGAGGAGTTGCAAGAGTTGTTGCGCCGCTTTTTTGGTGATCGCGTGCCAGGGGCGCCCAAAGCTGACCCAAAGGCCGATCCCAGGGCCCCGAAAAAGAGCAAACCCCAGCCCGAGTCCAAAGAAGACCAGTCGCGTGGCGTGGGTTCAGGCTTTATATTGAGCTCGGATGGCTTGGTGATGACCAATGCGCATGTGGTCGATGGTGCTGAGGAGGTGTTGGTGACGCTGACGGACAAACGCGAATTCAAAGCCAAAATCATTGGCACCGACAAACGCTCGGATGTCGCGCTGATCAAAATCGAAGCCACTGGCTTGCCGGCGGTGAAGGTGGGCGATGTCAGTCGCCTCAAAGTAGGGGAATGGGTCATGGCGATTGGCTCACCGTTTGGCCTGGAGAACACCGTGACCGCAGGCATCGTCAGCGCCAAACAGCGTGACACCGGTGATTATTTGCCCTTGATCCAAACCGATGTCGCCATCAACCCCGGTAATTCTGGCGGACCGCTGATCAACATGCGTGGCGAGGTGGTGGGCATCAACAGTCAGATCTATTCACGGTCAGGCGGTTTTCAGGGCATTTCATTTGCCATCCCCATCGACGAGGCTACCCGTGTGAGTGACCAGTTGCGCACGCTGGGTCGCGTTTCGCGTGGCCGCATAGGCGTGCAAATTGATCAGGTGAGCAAAGAGATTGCTGAGTCGATTGGGCTGAGCAAGGCGCAAGGCGCGCTGGTGCGAGGTGTAGAGACGGGCGCACCGGCCGCCATCGCTGGTGTTGAAGCGGGCGACATCATCCTTAAATTCGGTGGCACGGCGATTGAGAAATCTGCCGACTTGCCACGCTTGGTAGGCAACACCAAACCAGGCAGCAAAAGCACGCTCACCGTCTTTCGGCGCGGCGCGACCAAAGAGCTGGCTGTCGTGATCGCTGAATTTGAAGACGACAAAGCCGTCAAAAAAACCACGCCAAAAGAAGTGAAGCCCAAGCCTGCGACCGTCGGACAAAGCTTGGGTTTGGTGGTCAGCGACGTGACCGAGGTACAAAAGAAAGAACTCAAAATCAAAGGTGGCGTGAGGCTTGATGCCGTCTCCGACGCTGCCGAGCGCGCGGGTCTGCGTGAAGGCGACGTGATTGTGTCCATCGCCAACAACGAGATCACCAGTGTCAAAGAGTTTGAATCGGTGTTGTCAAAAATTGATAAATCGAAAGCCATCAACGTCTTGTTTCGCCGAGGCGAGTGGGCGCAATTCACCTTGATCAAACCAGTAAAATAGCGGCCTGGCGGCGCGTACCAAGCGCTGCTGCAAGTCTGAAAGACCCCAGACCGCGCTTGGTTTTGGGCTCTTTTTCTGATAGATTGACAAGACTTTGCGTCGAAATTTATTTATTTATTTTTATTTCAAATGGCGTTGTAAGTGTGCATTCACTAACATCGGTGACTGACTTACGACAAATTTGGATAGAATCAGACCTTGAAAAGATCAGTTTTTCGCATATTGAATCAGTTTTTAGTCACTTTATGACATTGTTTGCAACAGTCCACCGGCGATCCACAGATCGCCCACATGTTGTCCAACGGTCATTTTGTAATAGCCTGAATAAGCTGTGAATAACTTTTCGTTGCAGCCCTGCAACACTGCCTGTCCGCCGCTTTTTGGGCTTCACAACTTGGGTTTTTTGCCTACAATGAAGTTCCAACTATCGCAGTTGCCATGCTTGTTGGTTTCAGGGCGCGTCAGAAAACGACGCGCCCTTTTTTATGTCCGCAGAAGTCGGCAATCGTTTCAATTCAATCACTTAAAGCATCTCGTTGATGAATCACATCAGAAATTTCTCCATCATTGCACATATTGATCATGGCAAATCGACGCTGGCTGACCGCTTGATACAGCGTTGTGGCGGGCTGGAAGCGCGCGATATGTCAGCGCAAGTGCTGGACTCGATGGACATTGAAAAAGAGCGTGGGATAACCATCAAGGCGCAGACCGCCGCGCTGCATTACAAGGCGAAAAACGGAGAGACCTACAACCTCAATTTGATTGATACACCGGGCCATGTGGACTTCTCGTATGAGGTGAGTCGTTCTCTCAGCGCGTGTGAAGGCGCGCTCCTGGTCGTCGATGCCAGCCAGGGTGTGGAAGCGCAAACGGTGGCTAACTGCTACACCGCACTTGACCTTGGCGTTGAAGTCATCCCCGTGCTTAACAAAATGGATTTACCCAATGCTGATCCAGAGGGCGCACGTAAAGAAATTGAAGATGTGATTGGCATTGATGCGACAGATGCCATATCGTGCTCCGCAAAAACGGGCGTGGGCATCGACGATATCCTGGAGATGGTGGTGGCGAAAGTGCCACCACCGCGAGGTAACCCTGATGCGCCGCTGCGCGCCATGATCATTGACAGCTGGTTTGACAACTACGTGGGCGTGGTGATGCTGGTACGTGTGGTCGATGGCCGGTTGGCTAAAAACGACCGCATCAAGATGATGGCCACGGGCGCCACGTACAACGCAGATAAGGTGGGCGTCTTTACCCCCACCGACCAGGAAAAGCCAGCATTGGAGACCGGTGAGGTGGGCTACATCATTGCGGGCATCAAAGAATTGCAAGCCGCCAAGGTGGGCGATACCGTGACGCTGATCAAAGCCGGCTCAGGCGGCGCAGCGCTCACCGCGACCGAGGCGCTGCCTGGTTTCAAGGAAATCCAGCCGCAAGTATTTGCCGGTCTGTACCCGACCGAGGCGAATCAATACGAAGGTTTGCGTGACAGTTTGGAAAAACTCAAACTCAACGATGCATCACTGCATTACGAACCTGAAGTGAGTCAGGCCCTGGGTTTTGGCTTTCGCTGTGGATTTTTAGGCTTGTTGCACATGGAAATTGTGCAAGAACGGCTGGAGCGTGAGTTTAACCAAGACCTCATCACCACCGCACCCAGCGTGGTGTACGAGGTGATGACTGCCGACGGCGTGGTCACCAAGGTGGAAAACCCCGCCAAAATGCCCGACCAAGGCAAGATGGTGGAAATCCGCGAGCCCATCGTCACCGTGCATTTGTACATGCCGCAAGAATATGTGGGCGCGGTGATGACGCTGGCAAATCAAAAGCGTGGCGTGCAACTGAACATGACTTACGCCGGTCGCCAAGTGAAGTTGACCTACGAGATACCGCTGGGCGAGATCGTTCTGGACTTTTTTGACAAACTAAAATCGGTCAGCCGTGGCTACGCGTCGATGGACTATGAGTTCAAAGAGTTTAGGGTCGCCGATGTGGTCAAGGTTGATATTTTGCTCAACGGCGAAAAAGTCGATGCCTTGTCCATCATCGTGCATCGGTCGCAGTCGCAGTACCGTGGCCGGGCCGTGGTTGCTAAAATGCGCGAGATTATTTCACGGCAACAATTCGATGTAGCCATTCAGGCGGCTATTGGTGCCAACATCATTGCCAGAGAATCCCTCAAGGCATTGCGCAAAAACGTGATTGCCAAGTGTTATGGTGGCGATATTTCGCGCAAACGCAAACTTTTAGAAAAACAAAAAGCAGGTAAAAAACGCATGAAACAAATTGGCTCCGTTGAAGTCCCGCAAGAAGCATTTTTGGCCATCCTGCAGGTGCAAGATTAATGCAATTTTTAACTGCCATCATCCTCGCCGGTTTTGTGGGCTACGCTGGTAGCTGGTACTTGGGTTTCCATGAGGGTAATTTTGCCTTGCTGCTGTTTCTGGCCGTGGTGGTCACGGGTTGTTACTGGTTGGCCGAGCGATTTTATTTTTCACCAAAACGCGAACAAGCGGCCAAAGCTTTGGAAGAGGCTTCGGTCAAGCGTCTCTCCGAGCTGTCCAAACTGGGCATTGACAAGGTGGATGGCGATATCGCCAACATCGCGCAGGCGCAAGAAAAAATCCGCGCCCAACCTTGGTGGCTGGACTGGACGGCAGGTTTGTTCCCCGTCATTTTGATCGTTTTTTTACTGCGGTCGTTTTTGTTTGAGCCCTTCAAAATTCCATCGGGCTCAATGATTCCGACCTTGATGGTGGGCGATCTGATTTTGGTGAATAAATTCCATTACGGCGTGCGCTTGCCGGTGATTAATACCAAAATCACAGAGGGCAACAAGCCTAAACGTGGCGATGTGATGGTATTTCGCTTCCCGCCCAAGCCTACTTTGGACTACATCAAGCGTGTGGTCGGCGTGCCGGGCGACGAGGTGGCTTATTTGAACAAAAAACTCACCATCAATGGCAAGCCTTTGGAGTCCGCCGCCTTGCCGGACTTTTTTGATGAAGATGCCATGCGTTACTCCAAACAATTTGAAGAGCGGTTGGGTGCCAAAAAACATCGTGTGCTCAACGAGGATGACCGGCCTGCGTTTGTCGCTGGTGCTGATAATTATGTTTTCAAGCAAAATTGCAATTACAGCGTCGAAGGTGTCGTGTGCAAGGTACCCGAGGGGCACTACTTTATGATGGGCGATAACCGCGATAATTCACTGGATTCGCGCTACTGGGGCTTTGTCCCTGACAAAAACATTGTCGGCAAAGCCTTTTTTGTGTGGATGAATTTTGGTAATTTCAAACGTATCGGCTCGTTTGATTAAATTTTGGAGGCTCATATGCGTCAACTTTCTCAAACCAAATCGGCCCAGCGCGGCCTCTCATTCATCGGCCTGCTGTTTGTCGGCGCGGTGCTGGCTCTCACGGGCGTGGTGGTTGCGCAGGTGGTGCCGACGGTCATTGAGTACCAGTCCATTTTGAAAGCGGCCAATACGGCCAAAGAGGGCAGCACGGCGGCTGAAGTACGCAGCATGTTTGACAAAAATGCTGCTACGGGATACTTTGACGCTATCAGCGGGAAAGACCTTATCATCACGAAAGTAGCTGACAAACACGTGGTCAGTTTTGCCTACAGCAAAGAAATTCACATGGCAGGCCCTGCCTATTTGCTGCTGAAATACAGCGGAAAAACCAACTAATCGTGTCATCCATGGCTATCATTTCAGCGTGACTCACAGCACACATGTCAGCGCTAACGCCAGCTCAAACGCCACTTTAAACGGCTTGCAGCAGCGGCTGCAACACCAGTTCAAAGACGTGGATCTGCTCAAGCGCGCAGTCACGCACCGCAGTTTTTCCAGTGACCACAACGAACGCCTTGAATTTTTAGGCGACTCGGTGCTGGGCGTGGCTATCGCCAGCATGCTGTACGAGCGTCTGCGTGATTTGCCTGAGGGTGATTTGTCCAGAGTACGGGCCAATTTGGTGCGCCAGGAAACCTTGCACCAGTTGGCGTTAGAGCTGGGTTTGTCCGAGGTGCTGCGCCTGGGTGAGGGTGAATCCAAATCCGGCGGTCAAAAACGTCCTTCCATCTTGGCCGATGCACTGGAGGCGCTGATTGGCGCGGTGTATCTGGATGCTGGTTTTCTTGAGGCGCAGGCGCTGGTTTTACGTCTATTCAAGGCCGTTGATGTCAATCCGCAAATGCAGGCGATTGGCAAAGACCCCAAAACCGAGTTGCAAGAGTGGCTGCAAGGTCGCAAAATGAAGTTGCCGATCTACCGCGTGGTGGGCACGTTGGGTGCGGCGCACCAGCAGACCTTTGAAGTCGAGTGTGAAATTGAAGAGCTGAGGCAGAGCGAGCGTGGCATTGGCGCCTCGCGCCGCGCTGGCGAACAGGCTGCCGCGGCCGTCATGCTGCAATGTATTAAAAAAAGCCGGTTAGGCGCAAGGTAAATTATGAATGCTACAAAAACAATAGCCTCCAAGGAAGATAATGCGCTGGCTACAGTCAAAATTAATGATGACAATAGGCTAACCGAGATGCTTGCCGCAGCCTCAACAGCTGCGACGGCGACCGTGCCAGCTGTGCCTGTGGCGTCCCAACGCTGCGGGTTGATTGCGATTGTGGGTAAACCCAATGTCGGAAAATCGACGCTGCTCAATGCCTTGGTCGGTCAAAAAATCAGCATCACGTCCCGCAAAGCGCAAACCACACGCCACCGCATCACCGGGGTGCGCACACGCGGCGAGGTGCAGTTTGTTTTTGTCGATACACCAGGTTTTCAAACCCTGCACGGCAACGCCTTGAACCGCTCGCTGAATAAAACGGTGCAAGGCGCGGTCAGCGATGTCGATTTGGTGCTGTTTGTCGTTGAGGCAGGGCGCTCCAACATGGCCGATGACAGGGTGGTCTCGCTGTTAAGTGACAACATACCCACTTTGTTGATTGCCAACAAACTCGATATGGTGAACCGCCGTGGCGACATTGCCCCTTGGTTGCAAGGCATGCAAGCACAGCACAAGTTTGACGAATTTGTGCCGATGTCGGCCAAAAATGCCAAAGACATCGAGCGTTTGTTTGGTATTTGTGAAAAATACCTGCCACAGCAGCCGTGGATGTACGACGCTGAAGAATTGACTGATAAAAGCGAAAAATTTTTGGCAAGCGAGATGGTGCGCGAGAAGCTGTTTCGCCTCACCGGCGACGAGTTGCCCTACACCTCGACCGTGGTGATTGACAAATTTGAAGAAGAAGCGCCTAAAAAGAAGGGCCAGAAACGCTTGGTCAAAATCGCCGCCACCATCATTGTTGAGCGCGATGGCCACAAAGCCATGGTGATTGGCGACAAAGGCGAGCGCATTAAACGCATCGGCACCGAAACCCGGGTCGAGTTGGAACGGCTGATGGATGCCAAGGTGTTCATCGAACTGTGGGTCAAGGTGCGTTCGGGTTGGGCCGATGATGAGGCGCGCGTTCGTTCCTTCGGCTATGAATAATGCCCCCACGCTTGCCACGTTGTGTGCTGCGCTGCCCCCCAAGGGGGCTAATTTCCCTTGAGGCGGCCCTGCGGGAAATTGTGATTTGCGATGATTAAACGTGTGGCTGACGAGCCCGCTTATGTGCTGCACCGCTACGACTGGAGCGAGTCCAGCCTGATTTTGGAAGTGCTGACGCGCAATTTTGGCCGCATCGCCCTGGTGGCCAAGGGTGCGAAAAAGCCCAGCTCCAACTTTCGCCCGATTTTGCTGCCGTTGCAGCCACTGCATGTGGCTTTTGGTGGCGATGCGGAGATTCGCACGTTACGCAGTTCCGAATGGATGGGCGGCCACGTCATGCCTACCGGCGAGGCGTTGATGGCGGGGTATTACCTCAATGAACTGCTCATGCGCCTGCTGGCGCGCGACGACCCGCACCCCGCCTTGTTTGACGCTTACGCCCTGACGGTGCACATCATCGCCCAAGAAGGGCCGGGTGAGCGCAGAGGGCGTGGCGATCCAGGCAGCCTGCCAAGCTTGCAAACTTTGGAAGTTGCGCTGCGCGCCTTCGAGCTGATGCTGCTGCGCGAAATTGGTTTTCTGCCCTCCCTGGATACGCAAACGGCCAGTTTGGCCGCCTTGCAGCCAGAGGCGGCCTATGTTCTGGTACCTGATGGTGGTCTGCGTCAGGCACACGCGGACGACCGCACCCGTCTGACTGGCAGCCAGTGGTTGGCGCTGCAAGCGGCTTTGAATTCTGCGGCGCCATTCTCTAACCTGCTCCAAGCTTGTAGCAGCAGCTTGCAGCCGCTTAAAAGTCAGCTGCGCACGCTGTTGCACTACCATTGCGGGGTCAGTACCCTGCGCACGCGTCAAATGATGATGGATTTGCAAGATTTATGAAGACTAACAACACTGTTTCCCACGCAGCGACCCACTTGTCGGTCAACCTGAACAAGGTTGCATTGGTCCGCAACACCCGCCATTTGGGGATTCCCGGCGTCACCCGCGCCGCCACGCTGTGTTTGCAAGCTGGCGCGCATGGCATCACGGTGCATCCGCGACCCGACGAGCGGCACATTCGGGCCCACGATGTGGCTGATTTGGCGCAATTGATGCGGGCTTGGCCTGATCGCGAGTTCAACATCGAAGGCAACCCGCTGCAAAACTTGATGGAAATAGTGCGGCAGTTCAAACCGCACCAATGCACCTTTGTCCCCGACTCTGAGGGCCAGTTCACCAGCGATCATGGGTGGAATCCGGAGCAGGACAGCGAGAAACTGCGTCCTTTGATCGCCGAGGCCAAAGCGCTGGGCGTACGCGTCAGCCTCTTCATGGACGCGGAACCGACCCACATGGCTTGGGCCAAAGCCGTGGGTGCGGACCGCGTCGAGCTTTACACCGAGCCCTTCGCCGCCGCTTGGGGGCAGCCAGACCAATCCAGACAGCTGGCGCGCTTTGCCAAAGCGTCACAGGCAGCTTTGGATGCAGGCTTGGGCGTCAATGCTGGCCACGACCTGAACCGTGACAACTTGACGGCCTTCTTAAAGCACGTGCCTGGTGTGCAAGAAGTGTCCATCGGCCACGCCTTGATTGCCGATGCCCTGGAGCTGGGGTACCGCGCGACCGTTCAGGATTATTTGCGTTGTATCAAAGAGGCGTTCATCCAGCCATGATTTACGGCATCGGCACTGATATTTGCGATATTCGGCGCATTCGTGCCTCGTGGGGGCGACATGGTGAGCGGCTTGCTGAAAAGATTTTGAGCGATGCCGAGATGGTGACCTGGCGAGAACGCAGCCAGCGTTGGTCTGAACGCGGCGTGCGTTATCTTGCCACCCGCTTTTCTGCCAAAGAAGCCTTCAGCAAAGCCGTTGGACTAGGCATGCACCTGCCCATGAGCTGGCGGCTGTGTGAAATTGGCTTGCTTGAGAGTGGCCAACCTGTCATCGTGCTGCATGGCGGTTTGAAAGACTGGTTTGAATCGCAGGGCCTGACAGCGCATATCACTGTGACCGATGAGTCAGACTATGCCGCCAGCTTCTGTGTCGTCGAAAAGCTACATTTAGAGGGTTGAAATTGGCGACTGGCCAGCGTAAAATATGGTTCTATAGCTATAAAATTAATAGCAGATTAATTTTTCATACTTCATAACAAAGAGACTGATATGTCCCAACACGCTCCCCTCATCATCGACGTCTCTGGCTTGGCACTCAGCAAAATTGACCGCCAGCGCCTCAAACACCCACTGGTCGGCGGCATTACTTTGTTTGCCCGCAATTGGCAAGACCGCGAGCAACTCAGCGCGCTGTGCAGCGAGATCAAACGCGTGCGCCAAGACCTGCTGATCTGCGTGGACCATGAAGGTGGCCGCGTGCAGCGCTTCAAAACCGATGGTTTCACCCACCTGCCACCCATGCGCGCCTTGGGGGAATTGTGGATGAAAGATGCCCTCAAAGCGACGAATGCGGCGACGGCTTGCGGCTACATACTGGCTGCCGAACTGCGCGCCTGTGGCGTGGACATGAGCTTCACCCCCGTGCTGGACCTCGATTTTGGTGCGAGCAGCGTCATTGGCGACCGCTCCTTCCATCGCGACCCGCGCGTAGCCGCACTGTTAGCCAAAAGCCTGATGCACGGTCTGCTGCAAAGTGGCATGGCCAACTGTGGCAAACATTTCCCCGGCCACGGTTTTGTCAAGGCAGACTCACACACCGACATCCCGGTCGACAAGCGCAGTCTCAAAACCATCCTGGCCGACGATGCTGCGCCTTATAACTGGCTCAGTACCAGCTTGACCAGCATCATGCCTGCCCATGTGGTTTACCCCAAAGTTGACACCCGCCCTGCTGGTTTTTCCGCCAAGTGGTTGGGCGACATCTTGCGCGGTCAATGCGGCTTTACAGGGGCGATTTTCAGTGACGACCTCAGCATGGCAGGCGCGCGGCGGATTGACGGGCAGCAGGTCAGCTACACCGAGGCGGCCGTCGTCGCCCTGGGTGCCGGCTGTGACATGGTGCTGCTGTGCAACCAGTCGGTCGATGGTGGCCAAGCGGTTGATGAACTGCTGGCTGGCATGGTCGAGGCGCAAATCAAAGGGCAATGGCAACCCTTTGAGGCCAGCGACCTGCGCCGCCGAGCGCTTTTGCCCAGCCTGCCCGCGCCTGAGTGGGATGCCTTGATGGTGCAGCCCGCCTACATGCAAGCGCTGAGCTTGATGCCCTGATCGATCAGGCCCATCCCATATCAAGCCACCCAAAGCAGCGTCGATTCCCCTTCAGCTTTGGGCAAGTGTTGTTGCGTGTCTTGGTAAGTCAAGTACAACCGCAAATCCAGCTCGTATTGGTGGTAGTTGGGCTCCATGTAGGTGCAGAGTTTGTAAAACGCTTTGTCGTGCGTCCGCTCCTTGATGTGCGCCAGCTCATGCACGGCAATCATTTTGAGAAGCTCCAAAGGCACGTCTTTGAACAGTGTCGCAATGCGAATTTCGCGTTTGCTCTTGAGCTTGCTGCCCTGCACCCGTGACACCGTGGTGTGCGTACCCAAGGCGTGTTGAATCACTTTGAGCTTGCTGTCAAAAGCCACCTTGGACAGCGGCTCGGCGTTGCGTAGAAACTCATTTTTTAGCGCCATCACATAGTCAAACAGCGCCTTGTCGTTGCGAATGCTGTGGATGTCGCTATATTTTTTGAGCAGCCATTCCCCCAATCGGTTTTCTGCAATGAGGGTGTGGACTTGCGCCTGTAACGTGTCAGGGTAGGCCGTAAGATATTTCAGGTTCTTGGCACAGGATTGCATACGGATTCAATATACCATTTTGGGTCACACGCAAGTTTGCGCTATCCGCTAAACTGTCAATTCGGATATTTTTCTGATAGCCCTTAAATGAGGAAGTTAAACATGTCTAGTGTTGGTTACCATGAGCCCATCGAAGAATTGTCTGATGAAACACGCGACATGCACCGCGCCATTGTGTCGTTGATGGAGGAGCTGGAAGCCGTGGATTGGTACAACCAGCGCGCCGATGCCTGCAAAGACCCGGAACTGAAAGCGATTCTTGAGCACAACCGCGACGAAGAGAAAGAGCACGCTGCCATGGTGCTGGAGTGGATTCGGCGCCAAGACCCCCGGTTCTCAAAAGAGATGAAGGATTATTTGTTCACTGACAAACCGATTGCTCACAAGTGACGACGGCCAAGCTGTCGCCGTCAGCACTTGTGGACTGTCTCGCCAGGTCAAACCTCGCGGCTTAAACTTCTCGTCTCAGCGCCGGGAACAAGATCACATCGCGAATGCTGGCGCTGTCGGTCAGCAGCATCATCAGGCGGTCGATGCCGATGCCGCAGC
>JASJPN010000130.1:0-7950 GCA_031426635.1 Polaromonas sp. | reverse complement strand
TCGACCTGATCACCAATCTGCATCGGGCCAGTGGCGGCGCCGTGGCATTGGTCAGCGGTCGCATGATCTCTGATCTGCAAGACCGCCTCGGGCTGTCCCACCTCCCGCTGGCCGGACTGCACGGGCTGGAGCGGCGCGACAGCGCCGGACGCTTATGGATTCACGCCGCACCCCCCGCCGCCAAGAGTGCGATCCAGGAAGCGCTGACACCGGTGCTGGCGCGCCATCCCGGCCTGCTGCTGGAGGACAAGGGCCTGACGCTGGCGCTGCATTATCGGCTGGCGCCGCATCTGGCGGCCTACGCGCAGCGCCTGATGAACCGTTTGGTCCATTCGGCGGGAGAAAACCTGGAACTACAGCGCGGCAAACGCGTGGTGGAGATCAAGCCGGCCGGCATCGACAAGGGGACAGCGGTGACCGAATACCTGGCGGAGCCGCCCTTCAAGGGCCGACAACCGGTGTTCATCGGCGACGACCTCAACGACGAACACGGCTTCGCCGAGGTCAACCGGTTGGATGGCATTTCAATCAAGGTGGGCAAAGGGCCCAGTTGTGCGCGTTTTCGTCTACCCGATGTGGCCGCGGTACATCACTGGCTGGGTGAGACCTTGAAATAAAAGGAAGATGTGGAGGCATAGTATGAAAACTCTGGATCTGGCCCTGATCGGCAATTGCACGATTGGCGCACTGGTCGATGCACGGGCCCATATCACCTGGAGCTGCTTCCCCCGTTTCGATGGTGACCCGGTGTTCTGCTCCCTGCTCAAAGACACCGATGACGACGGTTTTTTTGCCGTCGAACTCGCCGATTGTGAACGCACCGAGCAGCACTATCTCGAGAACACAGCGATTCTGGTGACGCGGCTGTACGACTGTCAGGGCGGCGCGATTGAAGTGACCGATTTTGCGCCCCGCTTCGATCAGCACGGCCGCACGTTTCGCCCCATGATGCTGGTGCGTCGCATCCGCCGGCTGGCGGGGAGCCCGCGTTTGACCCTGCGCTTGCGTCCAACCTGCGACAACGGCGCGGCCCGCCCTGCGGTGACTTGGGGCAGCAACCATATTCGCTATGTTGCGCCGACGCTCACGCTGCGACTTACCACCGATGCCTCGCTGACCGCGATCATACAGGAAACGCCGTTCTTCCTGGAAGACACTGTCACACTGTTACTGGGCGCTGACGAAACCGTCAACGAAGCCACGGGCGAGGTCGGCCGCCGTTTCCTCGAAGAAACCACGCAGTACTGGCGTGAGTGGGTGCGCAATCTCGGCATCCCTTTTGAGTGGCAGGAGGCGGTGATCCGCGCCGCCATCACGCTCAAGCTCAATGCCTATGACGACACCGGCGCCATCATCGCGGCCATGACCACCTCGATCCCCGAGGCAGCGGGCAGCCGTCGCAACTGGGACTACCGCTACTGCTGGCTGCGCGACGGCTACTTCGTGGTCAACGCCCTGAACCGCCTGGGCGCAACCCAGACCATGGAGCGCTACCTCGCCTACATTGTCAATATTGCCGCCCATGCCGAGGGCGGTCCGCTGCAACCCGTCTACGGTATTGATGGCCGCTCGGCGTTGGATGAACGGGAGGTTCCGGCGCTGGCCGGCTATCGGGGCATGGGGCCAGTGCGCATTGGCAACCTGGCCTACCGCCAGATACAGCACGACGTCTATGGCTCGGCCATCCTCGCCGCCAGCCATATTTTCTTTGACCAGCGTCTGACCCGGCGCGGCGACGAAGCCTTATTCCATCGCTTGGAACCGCTGGGCGAGCAGGCCCGGCGCTGTTATGACCAACCGGACGCAGGTCTGTGGGAGCTGCGCGGCAGCGCGCGCGTACATACTTTCTCCTCGGTGATGTGCTGGGTGGCTTGCGATCGTCTGGCCCGCATCGCCCGTCAACTGGGGCTGGCTGAGCGCGCCAGCTACTGGCTTGGTCAGGCACAGCAGATTCATGCAATCATCAGCCAGCGCGCCTGGAACAAAGAACGCAGCACCTTCGTCTCCACCTTTGAGGGTGACGCGATGGATGCGAGCCTGTTGCTGCTGGTCGAGCTTGGCTTCCTTGACGCGGGCGACCCGCGCTTTGCCACCACCGTCAGTGCGGTAGAGAATAATTTGCGCCGCGGCGACTTCATTTTTCGCTACGTTGAAACCGACGACTTCGGCGAGCCGGAAAACGCCTTTCTCGTCTGTACATTCTGGTATGTCAACGCCCTGGCCACACTGGACCGGCGCGAGGAGGCGCGTGCGCTGTTCGAAAAATTATTGGCTTGCCGCAACCGCCACGGCTTGCTGGCGGAACACATTGATCTGCGCAGCGGCGAGCAATGGGGCAACTTTGTGCAGACCTACAGCATGGTCGGCTTGATCAACGCCGCGATCCGGCTGTCGATTCGCTGGGACCAGGCATTCTGACATTTTACTTGTGATAGCCGGCGTATTTATTACTTAAGCAGCTATTAAATTAATAGCAAAATTGCAGACTGGCAGTCAAATTCATATCGCAAAAACCGCAAAATCTCGGCCAGCATCATTTTTCAGCCGGACGCAAATCAATGCGGCGCGAGATGTTCTTTTATTCTTCTAAGTCTCTATATTAAGATAGTAGTAGTAGTAAGGACGGCACTTTTCTGTGGACAAGGACTTAAAACCCTGCCAGATCAGTTACTTACCTAGTTTGTACGGGTGTGGGCAAGAGCGCTTTTCTGCTGTCACCGAATCTTGGATAACTTCGAGTTGAGTGACTAATTTGTGGATAACTAGTGTTTTATTAAAAAGTTATCAACAAGTTTATATAAAAACGACTAAAAATAAAAATTTTCGCTACCGCCAAAGCTACTTCCCTTAAAATAGACACAACCCAAGGAGCGTTGCAGCGTCATCAACATGGCGTCAGGCTTGGGTTGCATTCCATTTGCAACGGCGCTCACCTGCTTTTAGATTTTTCTTTTGCTAGGTGAGCCATGTCAGATTCCGCAGCCCCTTTTCCGCTTTCTTCATCCATTGACCACAGTGGCGTGCAGCCGATGCGTTTGTCCGGGCTGGAGCCCGTTTTTATTGACCAAAAAACGCTTTTCGTCAATGTCGGCGAGCGCACCAACGTCACCGGCTCGAAGGCTTTTGCGCGGATGATTTTGAATGGCGAGTTTGAGCAAGCTTTAGCGGTGGCGCGCCAGCAGGTAGAAAACGGCGCACAGATCATCGACATCAACATGGACGAGGCGATGCTCGACAGCCAGGCGGCGATGGTGCGGTTTTTGAACCTGATTGCCTCCGAGCCCGACATCTCGCGCGTGCCGATCATGATTGACTCGAGCAAATGGAGCGTGATTGAAGCGGGCTTGCGTTGTGTGCAGGGCAAGGGCATCGTCAACTCGATCAGCATGAAAGAGGGTGAGGCACCGTTCTTGCATCAGGCCAAATTATTGCGACGTTACGGCGCAGCGGCAGTGGTGATGGCGTTTGACGAAAAAGGCCAGGCTGACACCTACGAGCGCAAGATTGAAATTTGCGAGCGCGCTTACCGCTTGCTGGTCGACACGGTCGACTTTCCGCCGGAAGACATTATTTTCGATCCCAACATCTTCGCCATTGCCACCGGTATTGAAGAGCACAACAACTACGCGGTTGACTTCATCAACGCCACCCGCTGGATCAAGCAAAACCTGCCCGGTGCCAAGGTGTCGGGTGGCGTGTCCAACGTATCGTTCAGCTTTCGCGGCAACGACGCAGTGCGCGAGGCCATTCACACCGTGTTTTTGTACCACGCGATTGCCGCCGGCATGGACATGGGCATCGTCAACGCCGGCATGATGGGCGTCTATGACGATCTGGAGCCGGTGTTGAAGGAACGCGTGGAAGATGTCGTTTTGAACCGCACCCCGAATTACAAAGAGGGCGAAGCGCGGCTCGATGCGGGCGAACGGCTGATTGAGGTGGCTGAATCGGCCAAAGGCGCAGCCAAAGACGACAGCCAGAAACTGGCGTGGCGCGGCACCGCCGATGCACCCGCCACCGTTGGGCAGCGTCTGACGCACGCCCTGGTTCACGGCATCACCGACTTCATCACCGAGGACACCGAAGAAGCCTACCAGGACGTGCTGAAAAATCACGGCCGCCCCTTGCACGTGATTGAAGGCCCGCTGATGGACGGCATGAACGTGGTGGGCGACCTGTTTGGCCAGGGCAAAATGTTTTTGCCGCAGGTGGTCAAGTCCGCCCGCGTGATGAAGCAGGCAGTGGCGCATTTGATTCCCTACATCGAGGAAGAAAAACGCCTGCAGGCCGAGGCCGGTGAAGATGTCAAGGCCAAAGGAAAAATCATCATTGCCACCGTCAAGGGCGATGTGCATGACATTGGAAAAAACATCGTCACGGTGGTCTTGCAGTGCAACAACTTTGAGGTCATCAACCTGGGGGTGATGGTGCCGTGTCACGAAATTTTGGCGCGCGCCAAGGTGGAGGGCGTGGACATTGTCGGGCTGTCGGGCTTGATCACGCCGAGCCTGGAGGAGATGCAGTACGTCGCCGCCGAGATGCAGAAGGACGACTATTTTCGCATCAAGAAAATCCCGCTGCTGATCGGCGGGGCGACCTGTTCGCGCGTCCATACCGCCGTCAAGATTGCGCCGCATTATGACGGGCCGGTGGTCTACGTGCCCGATGCCTCGCGCAGCGTCGGCGTGGCGCAGAGCCTGCTGAGCGACCAGGCCAGTGACTATATCGACGAACTCAATGCCGACTACGACCGGGTGCGGCTGCAACACGCGAACAAAAAACAAGTGCCGCTGTGGCCCATCGCGCACGCGCGGGCGAATAAAACGCCGATTGACTGGGACGCTTACACCCCCACCGTGCCGAAATTCATTGGTCGGCGTGTGTTCAAGAACTTTGACCTGATGGAGCTGGCCAACTATATCGACTGGGGCCCGTTCTTCCAGACCTGGGATTTGGCGGGGCCGTATCCGGCGATTTTGAAGGACGAGATCGTCGGTGCCGAAGCGGTCCGCGTGTTGTCCGACGGCAAACGCATGTTGAAACGCCTGATTGAAGGGCGTTGGCTGCAAGCCAGTGGCGTGGTGGCGCTTTATCCAGCAAATACGGTGAATGACGACGATATTGAAATCTACACAGACGAGTCGCGCACCGAGGTGGCGATGACCTGGTATGGCCTGCGCCAGCAGACCGAGAAGCAGATGATTGATGGTGTGATGCGCCCAAGCCGCTGTTTGGCAGACTTTATTGCCCCCAAAATAGCTATTAATAAAGTAGCAGACAAACCAATAAACACGCTGGCTACAGCCAAAAATGGCCATCAAAACAGCATCAAAAAGGAGGGCGCCCATCCGGTGGCGCATGTGACCAGGCAAGACTACATCGGCTTGTTTGCGGTGACTGCGGGTTTGGGTGCCGAGAAGAAGGAAAAAGCCTTCCAGGACGATCTGGACGACTACTCCAGCATCATGCTCAAGGCACTGGCCGACCGCCTGGCCGAAGCCTTTGCCGAAAATATGCACCACCGCGTGCGGACAGATTTGTGGGGCTACGCGCCGCACGAATCATTGACCATCCAGCAAATGATTGATGAAGAATACACCGGCATCCGCCCCGCCCCCGGCTACCCGGCCTGCCCGGACCACAGCGTCAAGGCCGACATGTTCAAGCTCTTGCAATGTGAAGACATTGGCATGAGCCTGACCGAGAGCCTGGCGATGCTGCCAGCGGCCAGCGTCAGCGGTTTCTTCATCGCGCACCCTGAGGCAACTTATTTCAACGTCGGCAAAATCGGCGACGACCAGCTCAAAGACATGGTGCAGCGGCGCGGCGTGGTGGAAAAAGACCTGTCACGGCTGCTGGCACCGAATTTGTAACACGAAACAGGACTTGCGCGAGGGGCAAAGCACGTCGCGGGCGCGGGGGAAAGAGTCGTACAGTTAAACTTGAGCGTATGTTCAAGCGCACCGATACACCTCTCGTTCCTCGCATCCCCGTGATTGCCTTTTTTGTGGTTTTACTGATCGCCACCCTGACGCGGTTGGGTTTGACGCTGTACACCCAACAAACGGTAGGCGGAGAGGTGGTTCCGGCGGCACTGTGGCCTGAAATATTCGCCAAGGGCTTGTGGTTTGACGTGGCGGTCACCAGCGTCTTGCTCGCCCCGGTGTGCTTGTACGAAGCGCTGTTGCCGACAAAGTGGCGCATGGCACGCTGGCACCACGCGCTGCGTTTCACGTGGTTGTGGCTGGCCATCGCCTTGCTCTTGTTTGGCGCGGTGGCCGAAGCCACGTTTTGGCTGGAATTTTCCACCCGTTTCAACTTTATCGCGCTCGATTACTTGATTTACACCTCCGAGGTGATCGGCAATATCCGCGAATCCTACCCCGTGGGGCAGATTTTGGCCGGCATCGGTGCCGTCGCTGCCGTGCTGCTGCTGGCGATCCGCCCTGCGGTCCATCGCGCGGACAGGCAGGCGTTGACGCGCTGGCAGCGCCTGGGCCTGGCCGCGGCGGCGCTCATCATCCCGCCTGCGATGATGTATGCCGCCAATGTGGATCAAATGGAGCAGCCCTTGTTGTCGGCCGCCGCCGCCAGGAACGCCTACGCCGCCGAGCTGTCCGGCAACGGCCTCTTCACCATCTCGGCCGCGCAACGCCGTAACGAGCTCGATTACGACAAGTTTTACCGCACCCTGCCGCAGTCGCAGGCCAACGCGGCACTGGTGGCCCTGGGCGTGAAACGCACCCCGCTGGGCGATGCGCGCAAAGCAGATCTCAGCGACGAGCCGGCGACCAACATCACCCCCTTCAGCAGCAAGCCCAAGAACATCATCATGATCTCGGTCGAGAGCTTGTCGGCCGAGTTCATGGACTCGTATGGCGGCACCAAGGGCTTGACGCCTGAGCTCGACCAGCTGGGCAAAGAGGGCATGAAGTTTGACCGCCTCTTTGCCACCGGCACCCGCACGGTGCGCGGTCTGGAGGCCTTGTCGCTGGGCACGCCACCCATCCCCGGCCAGGCCATCGTGCGCCGCCCGGCCAATGACCACCTGTCCACCGTCGGCGAGTTGCTCAAACACCAGGGCTTTTCGACCTTCTTTTTCTACGGCGGCTATGGCTATTTTGACAACATGAACGCCTATTACGCCGCCAACAACTACCGCGTGGTGGACCGCACCGACATCCCCAAAGACCAGGTGGGTTTTGAAAACGTCTGGGGCGTGGCCGACGAGTATCTGTTTGACCAGGTGATTCGCACACTGGACGACAAAAGCGCCACGGGCACGGGCGGCAAGCCCTTCTTCGCCCAAATCATGACCACCTCAAACCACCGCCCCTACACCTATCCGGCAGGCCGCATCGACATCCCTTCGCCCGGCGGGCGCGATGGCGCGATCAAGTACACCGACTACGCGATTGGCAAATTCATCAAAGACGCCCGGAAGAAGCCGTGGTTCAATGACACGCTGTTCGTCATCGTGGCCGATCACAGCGCCTCCGCCGCTGGCAAAACCCGCCTGCCCGTCACGGGCTACCACATCCCGCTGATTTTCTACGCGCCCGCGCTGCTCAAGCCCGCTGTCTTTGCCCCCATCGTCAGCCAGATCGACATCGCGCCGACCCTCATGGAAGTGCTGGGTAAAAACGGCAGCGCCCAGTTTTTTGGTCGCTCCATGTTCGACCCCGGCCCACCGGTCGAGCGCGCGTTCATCAGCAACTACCAATCCCTGGGCTACCTGAAAAACAACATCCTGACCGTGCTTTTGCCCAAACAGGAGGTGGAAAGCTACCAGGTTGCCCCTAACACGCTGGCCACCACCCCTGTAGCTGTCAACCCGCAGCTGCGTGACGAGGCCATTGCCTATTACCAAACGGCGTCCAAAGCCTTCAAAACGGGCGACCTGAAGGCGCCGTTTTACAAAGCCGCAGAGACTAAAAAACCAGAATGACA
>JASJPN010000129.1:0-1785 GCA_031426635.1 Polaromonas sp. | reverse complement strand
TGACGCGACATGGCGTTGAGCTTGGTCGGATTGGACAGCGTGACACGCGCCAAGCCATCCTCTGCACCAACGCCAAGCCGATACTGCACCTGCCCCACCACCACCCCATCCATGCCAATCGGCTGCAAATTCATCAATCGAGCTTGGCCCCAGACGCTTTGACCACAGTCGCCCAGCGCTTCACTTCGCTGCTGACAAATGCGCCAAACTGAGCGGGCGTGAGGGTGCCAAATTCTGCGCCGTTATTGGCCCACGCGGCTTTAGCCTCGTCTGTCGTTCCTGCGCGTTTGAAGTCTTCGACGATGCGCGCTTGCACGTCTGCCGGCGTGCCTTTGGGTGCCCACAGACCGTACCAGGTGGTGACGGTGTAGTCTGGCAAGCCCAGTTCACCGGCGCAGGGCACGTCTGGGAAGGCCGGGTTGCGCTTCAAGCCTGAGACCATCAGCGCCTTGATGCGGCCGCCTTTGATGTGCGCGGCAGATGAGCCCAGCCCGTCAAACATCATGTCCACATTGCCGGCCATCAAGTCTTGCAAAGCGGGGCCCGCGCCACGGTAGGGGATGTGGGTGATGAAGGTTTTGCTTTGCTGCTTGAACAGCTCGCCCGCCAAATGGTGCGAGGTGCCGCCACCAGCCGAGCCGTAGTTGAACTTGCCCGGATTGGCGCGCACGAGCGCCATAAAGGCCTTGAAGTCACCTGGCATCTTTTTCGGGTTCACCACCAACACCTGCGGCACATTGGCCAAGAGCATCAGCGGGACGAAGTCTTTTTCAATGTCGTAATCTAATTTGGGGTACATGCTGGGCGCGATGGCATGGTGCACCGCGCCCATGAACAGGGTGTACCCATCAGGCTGTGCCCTGGCAGCAATGCCTGCGCCCAAGGTGCCACCAGCACCGCCACGGTTGTCAATGACCAGCTGCTTGCCAATCAACTTGGCAAATTGCCCAGACAGTGGTCGTGCAAACGCATCGGTGCCGCCACCGGCCGGGAAAGGCACCACCAGCGTCACCGGCTTGACCGGCCAAGTCGATTGGGCAAAACTGACACTGCTCAAGGGCAAGGCGGTGGTCAAAGCTGCTTGCAACACCGTACGTCGTGTCAGCACATTTCGGGATACATGATTCATCTTTTGTCTCCAATTGTTATTCATAAAAACCTAGCACATTCTCTATCTCAACCATCACGATCAATATTCACCATCAACCATTTATTAAAACCCATCATGGCAGCGTTAATATAAACTTTCCACCGCTGAGGATACCGCTATTTTGCCTAGCAGCAGCCCTTGACGGTGCCGCTCCAAACGCTTTAAATCGTACAAATAATTGACCATCAAACCGTAAGACTGCTTCACTCCTTTGGTTGACAGGTCACCGGCCCAGTTGATGCGCTCCACGCGCGCGCCGTTGCCTAGGTGAAAGCGCGCCACAGCGTCGAAAGGCTTGTTGTCTTGCCACGCCTTGCCCAAATAAAGCGCGGCGGATTTAAGCAACAGCGCACGCACGGCTTTAGGTTGATCCGCGCCACTCACACTCATGCGGTCGGCTGCGCCAAGTACCTGCTGCGCCGTGGGCGATTCCAATCCAACAGCGTGGCCCAATTCAACCCGTTCTTTATCGGACAAGGTGCCCCAAACATCGTCGATGTGCTTGCTCAGCCAGTTTCGAAAACCCGGAATGGGCGACAACGTGGCAAAGGTTTTAAGCTTAGGGAACTCGTCTTTGAGGGTTTCCACCACACGTTTGATGAGCGAATCGCCAAAACTGACCCCTTTCAAACCCA
>JASJPN010000128.1:0-19518 GCA_031426635.1 Polaromonas sp. | reverse complement strand
CTTCAAAAGGAAAACGATGGACACCCTGATCCTGTCTCGGTTGCAATTTGCGGCCAACATGAGTTTCCACATCCTGTTTCCGAGCATCACGATTGCGATGTGCTGGTTACTGCTTTTTTTCCGAATTCGGGTGTTACTCACCCAACATGACGGGAAAGGCACGACAAGCTCTAGCGCTTGGGAGGAGGCCTATTATTTTTGGACCAAGGTGTTTGCCCTGACTTTTGCACTGGGCGTGGTCTCAGGCATCACCATGAGTTTTCAGTTTGGTACCAACTGGCCAGGGTTTATGGAGAAAACGGGCAATATCTCGGGTCCACTGCTGGGATACGAGGTATTGACGGCCTTCTTTTTAGAAGCCACTTTTTTGGGCATCATGCTGTTTGGACGCAACCGCGTGTCACCGCGAACCCACTTGATAGCAACGATCCTGGTCGCCGTGGGCACGACGATGTCGGCCTTCTGGATTTTGAGCCTCGACTCTTGGATGCAAACACCGGCTGGCTACGAGATTATTGATGGCAAGTTTTTTGCCAAAGACTGGTTCGCCGTGGTGTTCAACCCCTCTTTCCCCTATCGTTTCGGGCACATGCTGCTGGCCTCAATGTTGACCGCATCGTTTTTAATGGCCGGTTTAAGCGCATGGCAAATCATCAAAGGCACGGCAAGCCAGGGCACATGGAAAGCGCTGCACACCGCCGTGGTCGCAGCCAGCATCGCGATACCGCTACAAATTTTACTGGGTGATGTGCATGGACTCAACACCTTGAAATACCAACCCGCCAAGATTGCTGCCATTGAAGGCATTTGGCAAACTGAGAAAGGCGCACCGCTGACGCTGTTTGGCTTCCCCAGTGAAAAAGAGAAAAAGACCTTGTTTGCCATCGAAATCCCCAAAGCAGCCAGTCTGATTTTGTTGCATGACAGGGAAGGTGAGATCAAAGGCCTCAATGAGTTTGAAGGTAAACATCCACCCGTCGCGCCCGTTTTTTGGGCCTTTCGCATCATGGTCGGGTTGGGATTTTTGATGCTGGCTGTGGCTTGGGGCATCGCCTGGACGCTGTGGCGCGGACGTACCCGAGCAGCATCCCAGACGCCATCCCCGGCACCCTCTCGCCCCCTCCTTGCAAAGTCGCAGCTGTATCTGCTCACTGCCATGACATTCTCTGGCTGGGTCGCCACCTTGGCAGGCTGGTATGTGACTGAAATTGGTCGCCAGCCGTACATCATTTACGGCCTGCTCTCGACTGCCGATGTGGTGACCAAACACTCATCGCCCATGGTGATGGTGACTTTTGTGGCGTATTTAGCCGTGTATGTCATGCTGCTGGCCGCTTACATTGGGGTGCTGAAGTACATGGCTGAGCATCCACCCAAGCTGGTTGATGCCACACTTCCAAAATTGAATTCACCCTTGCAAGGAATCTGATATGGAACTGACCTGGAACTACCTCGCACCACTGGTTTTCATGGCCGTGATGGGCTTGGCGCTGCTGATTTATGTCGTTCTCGACGGTTATGACCTGGGCGTGGGCATTTTGCTACCCTTTGCCAGTGACGATGAGAAAGACGTGATGATCTCCAGCATTGGCCCCTTTTGGGATGCGAACGAAACGTGGCTGGTGCTGGGTGTGGGCGTGTTGTTGACTGCTTTTCCGATGGCGCACGGCGTGGTGCTGACGGCTTTGTATTTGCCGGTTGCCATCATGCTGATTGGTCTCATTTTGCGAGGTGTAGCGTTTGATTTTCGGGTCAAAGTAAACGTCATTCACAAGCCCTTGTGGAACCGTCTGTTCATTATCGGATCGTACGTGATGAGTGTCTCGCAGGGTTGGATGTTGGGCAGCTACATCACCGGTTTTGGTGACAGTTTTTGGTCTTTGCTGTTCAGCGCGGGTATTGCACTCATGTTGCCTGCCGCCTATGCGATGCTGGGTGCAGGTTGGCTCATCATGAAAACCAGCGACACCCTGCAATTGAAAGCTGTCACCTGGGGCCAACGCGTTCTTTGGCCGATGGGCATGGCTTTGGTTGGGATTTCACTGGCCACACCAATGGTCAGTGCGACGGTCTTTGCGAAGTGGTTTTCATTCCCGGAATTGTTTGCGCTATTACCGATTCCGCTGACCTGTACCGCTGCGTTTTTCGCGATTCGGCATGTCCTGCTGCGGCCCAATGTGGTGGCTGCAGGCTACGGCTGGTTGGTCTTTGGAGCCACCGTTCTGATCTTTGTGATGGCATTTTTCGGCTTGGCATACAGCCTGTTCCCGTACATCGTGATCGACCAAATGTCCATTTGGCAAGCTGCCAGTGCCACCGAGTCACTGACTATTTTGTTTGTGGGCGTGGCCATCACCCTGCCCACCATCATCGGCTACACCATATTCATGTACCGCGTGTTTTGGGGCAAGGCCAAGGAGCTAACTTATTAGCCGACTCACCAGATTCGCAAACTGCTCAAGCATATTCGCGCTGCAATAGCTTGCTGCGCGCTTGCACGTACTCCCATTTCAGCTGCGCCACATAATCGGCCGTGCTTTGCTTCTTGTTAACCGCACCAATGCCTTGGCCGCAACCCCAGATGTCTTTCCAGGCTTTGGACTTGTCACCGCCAAAGTTCATGGCGCTGGGGTCGCTCGCCGGCAGGTTGTCGGGGTCCATCCCAGCATTGCGGATGCTTGGGGCCAGGTAATTGCCGTGGACACCCGTGAACAAGTTGCTGTAGACGATGTCGTCGGAGTTGCTGTCCACAACCGACTGCTTGTAAGCCTCTGAGGCCCGCGCTTCCTCGGTGGCGATGAAGGCGGAGCCAATGTACGCAAAATCGGCACCCATGGCTTGAGCGGCCAACACGGCAGCGCCGGTAGAAATGGCACCGCTCAAAGCGATCGGGCCGTCAAACCACTGGCGGATTTCCTGGATGAGGGCAAACGGGCTCTTCACGCCTGCATGTCCGCCTGCGCCAGCGGCCACGGCAATCAGGCCATCCGCACCCTTTTCAATCGCTTTGTGAGCATGTTTGTTGTTGATGATGTCGTGCAGCACCACGCCGCCGTAGCTGTGGGCTGCGGCGTTGATGTCTTCGCGCGCCCCCAAGCTGGTGATGATGATGGGCACTTTGTACTTGACGCACAGGGCCATGTCATGCTCCAGCCGGTCATTGGACTTGTGGACAATTTGGTTGATGGCAAAGGGCGCGGCTGGCTTGTCTGGATGTGCTTTGTTGTAAGCGTCCAGCGTCTCGGTGATTTCAATCAACCACGCCTCTAACTGCTCGGCTGGCCGCGCATTGAGCGCAGGCATGGAACCGACCACGCCAGCGATGCACTGGGCGATGACGAGCTTGGGCGTGCTGATGATGAACAGCGGTGCGCCGATGATGGGCAGCGGCAAATGGTTCAGGGCTCCGGGCAGTCTGGACATGTTGTCTCCAAATGAGGATTGCATAAAACCAAGGTTGTATTTGGCTACAGCCAGCGTATTTGTTGACTTTAATGCTATGCTAAACATAGCAATTTAATGACTTGAATAATGCTTAATAGGCATCCAAAGCCAGCGCCGTCACGCCATCTGCACCGTCCACAATGCTGCCGCGCAGTCCCGGCGCTTTACACAGCAGGTGCTCGGCGTAAAACTGGGCGGTGATGATTTTGGCTTGCATGAAGGCGGCATCTTCCCCGCCAACAGCCAATTGGCCTTCGGCAGCCAGCAGCCCACGCGCCATTTGCCAGCCTGCCATCAGGTTTCCGGCCAACATCAGATAAGGCACGCTGCCCGAAAAAACCGCATTGGGTGAGGCTTTGGTGTTGCCAGCGACAAAGTTCACCACATCGACAAAGGCCAAACGCGCTGCCGTGAGATGTTTTGCGACAGCCAACGCGGCTGGGCTGCCACTCTTGGCCAGTGCGGCTTCAGTCACCTCAATTTGCCCGGCAATCGCTTTGGCAGTTTGACCACCGTCACGCGCGGTCTTGCGACCCACCAGGTCGTTGGCCTGGATGGCGGTGGTGCCTTCGTAAATCGTCAAAATTTTGGCATCGCGGTAATACTGGGCCGCACCGGTTTCTTCAATAAAACCCATGCCGCCATGCACTTGTACGCCCAGGCTGGTGACCTCCAGGCTCATCTCGGTGCTGTAACCCTTGACCAGCGGCACCATGAATTCGTAGAACGCCTGGTTTTGCTTGCGTACATCGGCATCCGGGTGGTGATGCGAGGCATCGTAGCTTGCGGCAGCCACACTGGCCATGGCGCGGCAACCCTCGGTGTAGGAGCGCATGGTCATCAGCATGCGTTTGACGTCCGGGTGATGAATGATGGGCGCACTGGCCGCAATAGATCCGTCCACCGGGCGGCTTTGCACGCGGTCTTTGGCAAACTGCACGGCCTTTTGATAAGCGCGCTCGGCCACGGCAATGCCTTGCACGCCTACCGCAAAACGGGCGGCATTCATCATGATAAACATGTACTCCAGGCCCCGGTTTTCCTGGCCGACCAAGTAGCCCATGGCACCGCCGTTGTCGCCATATTGCAGTACCGCCGTGGGGCTGGCTTTGATGCCCATTTTATGCTCGATGCTGACGCAATGCACGTCGTTGCGCGCGCCCAGGCTGCCATCTTTGTTCACCATGAACTTGGGGCACACAAACAAACTGATGCCCTTCACGCCCTCAGGCGCGCCTTGCACCCGCGCAAGGACGAGGTGGACGATGTTCTCGGCCATGTCGTGTTCGCCATAGGTGATGAAGATTTTGGTGCCAAACAATTTGTACGTACCATCTGGCTGCGGCTCAGCGCGGGTACGCACCATCGCCAGGTCGGAGCCCGCTTGTGGCTCGGTCAAATTCATGGTCCCCGTCCATTGGCCGCTGATCAACTTGTCCAGATAAGTGGCTTTGAGTTCGTCTGAACCTGCCGTTAAAAGTGCCTCAATCGCACCATCGGTCAGGAGCGGACACAGCGCAAAGCTCATGTTGGCACTGTTGATCATCTCAATGCAAGCCGCGCCGATGGTTTTGGGCAAGCCCTGCCCGCCAAAACCCTGCGGGTGCTGTAAACCTTGCCAGCCACCCTTGACAAACTGCTGGTACGCCTCTTTGAAGCCCGGCGTGGTGGTGACGACACCCTCCCTGAAAGACGACGGGTTGACATCCCCTTCCCGGTTCAGTGGGCTCAGCACACTCTCGTTGAACTTGGCGCATTCTTCCAACACGGCTTGCGCGGTGTCGAAACCGGCATCTTCAAAGCCAGGCAACTGGGCCACTTGTTCAATATGAGCCACATGCTGCATGTTGAACAGCATGTCTTTCAAGGGGGCGCGGTAGGTCATGATTTTCCCTTACAGTGCAGCCACCAGCTCAGGTACGGCGACAAACAAATCAGCCTCCAGCCCGTAGTCAGCCACACTGAAGATTGGCGCTTCAGGGTCTTTGTTGATGGCAACGATGACCTTGCTGTCCTTCATGCCGGCCAAATGCTGAATCGCACCGCTGATGCCGCAAGCGATGTACAACTGCGGCGCAACAATCTTGCCGGTTTGACCCACTTGCCAGTCGTTAGGCGCATAACCTGCGTCCACCGCTGCGCGTGATGCGCCCATGGCTGCACCCAGTTTGTCAGCCAAGGGGGTCATCACTTCATCGAATTTCTCGGCACTGCCCAGCGCCCGGCCACCGCTGACGATGATTTTGGCAGCGGTCAGCTCGGGACGGTCGTTTTTGGCGATTTCGCTACCCATGAAGGTCGATTTGACACTGGCTGCCTGCGCCGCTACCACTTCAATAGCAGCCGAGCCACCCGTCGCGCCCGCGGGGTCGAACCCCGTGGTACGAACGGTGAGCACTTTGGTCGCATCCAGGCTTTGCACAGTGGCCATGGCGTTGCCGGCATAAATCGGGCGCTCAAACGTGTCCGGGCTATCTACTTTGGTGATGTCAGAGATTTGACCCACATCGAGTTTGGCCGCAACTCGGGGAGCCACGTTTTTACCGCTGGCGGTAGCGGGGAACAAAATATGGCTGTAGTTAGCCGCTACGGCCAGCACTTGAGCGGCCAAATTTTCAGCCAAACCATGCGCCAGGCCAGCGTCCTCAAAGTGCAAGACTTTGCTGACACCCGCAATTTGGGCTGCTGCTGCTGCTGCTGCACCGGCATGGCTACCTGCAACCAAAACATGCACATCACCACCACACTGGGCGGCTGCGGTCACGGTGTTGAGGGTGGCGCCTTTGAGTGTGGCGTTGTCGTGTTCTGCGATTACTAGAGCGGTCATGCGATCACCTTGGCTTCGTTTTTGAGTTTGGCGACTAATGTGGCAACATCTGGCACCTTGATACCCGCACTGCGTTTGGGTGGCTCTGTCACTTTGAGCGTTTTGAGGCGTGGGCTGACATCAACACCCAAATCTTCAGGTTTGTAGATGTCGAGCTGCTTTTTCTTGGCCTTCATGATGTTGGGCAGCGTCACATAACGCGGCTCATTCAGACGCAAGTCAGTGGTAATAACCGCTGGCAAGCTGACCGCCAGTGTTTCCGTGCCGCCGTCCACCTCGCGCGAGACGATGGCTTTGCCGTCGGCAATCTCAACTTTGGACGCAAACGTAGCTTGCGGCATGTCGCCCAGTGCGGCCAGCATTTGGCCAGTTTGGTTGCAGTCGTCGTCAATGGCTTGTTTGCCCAGAATCACCAGGCCAGGCTGCTCTTTATCAACCAGGGCTTTGAGCAGTTTGGCCACAGCCAACGGCTGTAGTTCCTCGGTCGTTTCGACCAAAATAGCGCGGTCGGCACCAATGGCCATGGCGGTGCGCAGGGTCTCGGTGCACTGGGTGACGCCGCAGGAGACGGCGATGACCTCAGACACGACCCCTTTTTCTTTGAGGCGTACGGCCTCTTCGATCGCAATCTCATCAAACGGGTTCATGCTCATTTTGACGTTGGCGATGTCCACGCCGGTGTTGTCCGATTTGACCCGAACCTTCACGTTGTAATCAACAACGCGTTTGACTGCGACCAAGACCTTCATGACTTCAACTCCTAGTTGTTATTTTGCTTTACACCAATCTTAATGTTTACGTAAACGTAAACGTTAAGCTATAAAAACTCAATTGTAGGCTGCATTATGCATATAAATAGTACGGTCGTGCTATTTTACGCCTTGTTGATCCTTTTTACCTACTCAACGCCAGTCACATGAAAAAACCATCATGACATGCACTGGCCACGCTCGGTGCTTCGCGGATCGCCCTGCGATGCGTCATGACTTATAAATGAATAGACAACACGATAATGGCAAGCACACATACGGTTATCCAAGTGGTCGTGATGAGCATCAACGCTGCCGGTCGCCAACCCGTGCGAGCCAGACCACCGAACGATGTCTTCATGCCCAGCGCTGTCACGCCGACCATGAGGCAGGCACGCGAGCCTTCGGCCAGCCCCGACTGAATGACTGGCGACATCCACCCTGCTGAATGGATGCCGACCAACAACACGAAGAGCAACAAGAACCCGGGTACGGGAAGGTTCGCGTGGCCCGCAGGCCACCCTGTTGCTGCCAAGGCAGGGACGCGACGGCAGACCATCGAGATCACCATGACCACCACCACCAACAAGCTCACCCGCAACAGCTTGACAATGGAGGCCGTGTCACCCGCCTCTTGACCGAGCGAGTAGCCGGCCACCACCACCTGCGCCACGTCATGAATGGTCGCGCCAATGAACACGCCGGCCCAGGTCGGTGGCAGCGACAAGGCGCGCGAAATCAGCGGGTAGAGCAGCATGGCGACGGTCGATAGCACCGTGGCAAGAATCACTGCCGTCATGGTGTTGTATTCACTGTTCTTGTTCCTTGGCAGCACGGCGGTGATGGCGAGCGCAGCAGCAGCGCCGCAAATTGCGGTGGCTCCACCAGCCAGAAGTCCCATGCTCCATGAAAGCCGTAACCAGCGCGCGGCAACCAGACCGCACAACACCGTGCTGGTCACCGCCACGACGACAAGCAGGCCCGTGATCCAGCCAAGTCCTGCGACTTGCCCGACCGTGATGCGCGCGCCGAGCAGTCCAATGCCGATCCGCAGCACCACGCGCATGCAAATATCCACGCCGGGAGCCGTGCGTGCATCATGGCTCTGGTAATGAAACGCGGCGCCAAACAGCAGACCGTACAGCATGGGCGGCCCACCATGCATGCTCGACACGAACACCGCAGCCAATGCAGTCACCGCGCACAGCGCCGCGCCGGGCCACAGGTGCAACAGCTGTTCTGAGCGCGCGTGCCAGTAGCGCCGCTGACTCAGACGAACCATCAGCGCGCGCATGTCGCGTAGCTCACTTGTCGACGAATGCACGTTCGATCACATACTGCCCCGGGTGGCTCATACTGCCTTCGCGCTGACCCAGCTTGTCCAGCAACGCCCGAGTATCGCGCAACATTTCAGGGCTGCCGCACAGCATGAACCGGTCGTGTTCGGAACTCAGCGCAGGCAAACCCAGATCGTGCGACATGCGTCCGGTTTCCAGCAAGGTTGGAATTCGGCCCTGGTTGCGAAACGCCTCACGCGTGACCGTGGGGTAATACAACAATTTGCGGGACGCCTGCTCACCAAACCATTCATTCTTCGGCAGCTCCTGCGTGATGCGCTTGTCGTAAGCCAACTCCTGCACCTGTCGGCATCCGTGCACCAGCACGACCTTCTCATATTGTTCATAGACCTCGGGGTCGCGAATCACGCTCATGAAGGGTGCCAGACCGGTACCGGTAGACAGCAGGTACAAATGGCGCCCAGGAAGCAGGTTTTGTGTCAACAGCGTGCCCGATGCCTTGCGCCCGACCAGGACGGTGTCACCGATCTGCACATGCTGCAGGCGTGAAGTGAGAGGGCCGTCGGGCACCTTGATGCTCAAAAACTCCAGCGTCTCCTCATAATGCGGACTAACCATGCTGTATGCACGCATCAGCGGTCTGCCATCGACCATCAGTCCGATCATGACGAACTGACCACTTTGGTAGCGAAAGCCTGGGTCACGCGTGGTGGTAAATGAAAATAATCTGTCAGTCCAGTGATGAAGCGTCAACACTTTTGCTTCGAAAAAATTGCTCATAGTCAGGATCCTGGTGATGGAGCCGAGGAAAGTTCGTGCAGATAAGGCCACGGATAAATACCGCGGTCATGGCCATCATCAAAGCACAGTTGCAGGCCAAACTCCCCCATCGGGTTCAGTTCGATCAGGCGGATGCCGGACGATGGGGTCGGGCCCAAGCCGGCACGCCGCAGCTTCTCGCAAGCGGCACAGCGACAGGCACAGCGCAACGCATGCGAGTTCAAACTCGTCTGGAAGCCGTCACTCCAGCGCACGGCCAGTTGCCCGGACGTCTGATGGTGTACCAGATCAACGGGATGAGCAGTCGTGCTGGGCATCAGATCACTCCCGCCACGCCTTGGGGCCCCATCTCCGTGCTCAGCCCGGCCAGTCCGCCCTCTTTGAGCTCACCACCCATGGCGGCCAGGCTTTCTTCGCGGATCAAGCCTTTGATGGTTTTGACCATAGCGGCGAACTCCGGGGTACCGGTCATCTCGGGTGTGCGCGGGCGTGGCAGTGGCACGACAATCTCGGACTTCACGCGGCCCGGCCGTGCCGTCATGACATAGATCCGGTCCGACAGAAAAATCGCCTCGTCGATATCATGGGTGATAAACAGCACCGAGATACGCAAACGCTGCCACATGTTGGTCAGGATCTCCTGCATCACGATGCGGGTCTGCGAGTCAAGCGCCCCAAAAGGCTCATCCATCAGCAACACCTGCGGACTCGTGGCCAGCGCCCGCACGATGCCCACGCGCTGCTTCATGCCGCCAGAGAGCTGATCAGGGTAGTGATTCTCGAAATGCAGCAATCCTGCCAACCCGAGCAAGGTGCGTGCGCGCGTCTCGCGTTCGCTGGCCGACATTCCCTGTATTTTCAGGCCGAACTCCACATTCTTGCGCACTGTCATCCACGGAAACAGCGAGTACTGCTGGAATACGACACCACGGTCAGAGCCGGGTCGATCGATCCGCACACCATCGAGCATGGCTTCACCCGAACTGGGCTGCACAAAGCCAGCGGCTACATTCAGCAAACTGGATTTTCCACAGCCAGAGGGTCCGATCAGCGAAACGAATTCACCCGGTTGCACATGGATGGACACTCCATTAACCGCCTCAATCGATTGACCTTTGATCTTGAATCGGATCGCTATATCGCGCATCTCGACGTGACCCTGCACGGCCATCTCTTTCATTGACACTGTAGCATTCATGAGCGTACTCCATTGGACGAAGAAGCTACCCAGGGCATGGCCAGGCGCGCCGCCAACCGGATGGCACCACTGCACAGGAGGCCGAGAATGCCGATGGTGATCATCCCCAGCGCGATCTCGGCGTAGGAGATCAGCGAATAAGCCTCCCAGGTGAAATAACCAATGCCGAACTGGCCGGAGATCATCTCAGCGGCGATCAGCGACACCCAGGCCACCCCCATGCCCACGGCCAGCCCGGTGAAAATGTGCGGCAGTGCAGCGGGCAGCACCACCTCAAACATCAGCGTTGACTCGCGTGCACCCAGCGAGCGCGCCGCCCGCAGTAACACCGGATCAATTGCCTCCACACCATGAATACTGTTGAGCAGGATCGGGAAAAACGCACCCAGGAAGGTGATGAAAACAATGCTGACCTCGTTGCTCGGCCACAACATGATGGACATTGGAACCCAGGCGATGGCGGGAATCGGGCGAAACACCTCCAGCGCAGGCATGCTGATCTGGCGTGCCCAGCGGTAGCGTCCGATCAGCATGCCCAAGCCCACACCCAGCACCGTGGCGATCGCAAAGCCGAACAGAATTCTCTGCACGCTGACGCCAATGTTGGTGATGAATCTGGCCGAGCGATTGACCTCCAGCATCTTGGCAAAAACCTCGACCGGACTCGGTATGTTGTTGAACCGGACATAGAAATCCAGCTTGTAGTAAGTGGCCAAATGCCACGCCAGCAACACGCTGCCGATGGACATGACCGCCATCAACCACGCCGGCAACTGCGTCCCCACCCACATCAGGAACCGGCTGGGTTCGACCAGGTGCGGGGTAGCAAACACCGTCGCACGGGGTGACGCCTCAGGAGCGCTGACTGTGGCAGTTTCGATCAAGGGTGTTCCGGCAATGACGAGCGCCGCCCGACCGCGCGCTTCGATCGCCGTACTGGCCTGTGCTGGCGGCGCATCGATGCCCTGCGGGAAGCCCGCGCGGCCCGGGTTGACGTCAATAAGAGTGGCGGCGTGCATCTGTCACTTCCCGCTGGTGGCAAGTGCTTCCGCATAGGTGGCCAGCTTGCCACCACTTCGAGCGGCAAAGGCCTCGGCGTCCTTCTTCAACAGAAAGGGCACCATCTGGACTGCCTTGGGGTTGCTTGAGTCAACCGCGTAGAAGGCCTTATCGGCAAATACCTTGATGCCCAGTTCCTTGTCGAAGAGGTAGGCCACCGTGACTTTCTTGCCCTCGGACTGGTATTGACGGATGCCCGTCAGCAGACAGCTTGGCGAACTCACAGGAACGATCTCACCACTGGCCAGCCAGATCTCGCCAGCATCCTTGGGTCGCGTCACCAGCTTTTTACAGATGGGATCCTTGCCCTGGATATCGTAATTGGCAAGCGTCTGCTTTTGTGCCTCATAATCTTGCCCACGCTCCTTGAAGGCCTGACGCACATACGTCTCGTTGACCCAGGCGTTGATGTCGAATTCCTTGACCCGGCCCAACTTGCCGAGCACGCCGTGCGCGGTCTTGATGGTGTCGAGCCAGCGAGGCTTGATGCTCGGATCGAGTGTGTGGATACCGCCCGGGCCGAGGAAGATGTAGCCCACCTCCTTCTCGATTTTGGTCCACGCCTCGATCTTCTGCATCGCCAGCCTTGGGTCTTTACGTACCCAATCGTTGGCATCCATCAGGGCCTTGATGTAGGCCACTACCGCCTCGGGGTATTTTTCGGCGAAGTCCTTGCGCACAACCACGCCGTGGAAAGTGGGTATCTTGGTTTGCGCCCCATCGAAGATTTTTCTGGCAAAACCACGGTAGGGCAGGAGATCCGCGAACGGTACGAAGTCACCGTGCGCGTCGATCTTCTTTTCCTGCAGGTTGGTGGTACCCACCTCGGGGCTCTGGCTGACCAGGTTCCAGTAGCTGTCAGGCCAGCCACGCTCCTGCATGGCCTGCAGCATCATGCCGTGGGCCGCCGATCCAAATGGAACCGACACGGTCTTGCCCTTCAGATCAGCCAGATCGTAGTAGGGACTGTCCTTGTGAACCACCACGCCGTTGCCGGAGCCGAAAGCGTTGTAGGCAATGATGGCCACCAGCTGGGTTTCGTTGCCACGGTTCTGCTGGCCGGTGGCACCATTGACCAATAGCGGGTAGTCACCCATCATGCCGATCTGCAATTTGTTAGCCACCATGCCATTGGTGACTGGCGGACCCGAGGTGAAGTTCTGCCAGTCAAGTTTCCAGGTGATGTTCTGGTACTTGCCGGTCTTGGGCAGGTACTTTTCAAGCAGCTTGAGTTCCTTGATCACGATGCCGCCGGTGACGGTGTTGGTGGTTGTGTTCTGCGTGCCGATACCGATCGTGACCTCCTGCTTCTGCTGGGCCAGCAGTATGGACGGCAGCCATGCCAGCGAGAGCAAAGCTACAGGACGCCAGCAACGGTCAAGCAGCGCTGGAACTTGGGCGTGGGAAAATGAAGTCATCAGAATCTCCAGGTTGGTTTAACAAACAATCAGTTGATGCAAGTTCGATGCCAAATCGTGACTTGCGGCGCAGCTCAGGCGTGTTCGCTCAGCAAGGTTCTTTTGTCTTTGCGATCGGCCCAGTCATCCGCATCCATCAGGGGTTCCTGCGATGCGGTGATGACGGGCCACTTGGCGGTCAGCGCAGCGTTCAGTGCAACATATTCGAACTGCCCGGACGGCAGGTCTTTCTCTTCAACGATGGCCTCCACCGGACACTCAGGAATGCAGACACCACAGTCGATGCAAACGTCCGGATCGATCACCAGAAAGTTGGGGCCTTCATGGAAACAATCTACCGGACAGACCGCCACGCAGTCGGTGTATTTGCAGCAAATGCAGGCTTCAGTGACGACGTGGGTCATGCTGCCGCTCCTAGGTTGCCGTTCATTTGGATGGATGTCAGCGCGAGTTTGGCCAACTTACGAACATCGGGATCACTGTCCTTCAGTGCGCGCTCCAGCGATGCGATCCCGCGCGTATCACCCACCTCACCCAGGGCAATGACAGCCTCCTTGCGCAAGTTACTCACCTCGTGCGTGATGGCATTGGCCAGCACGTGAACGGCTGCACGCGCCTTCAACTTGCCCAGGCTGCGCGCTGCTTTCACACGGACCTGCCAATACTCGTCATCCATCGCGCGGATCAGATCGGGCACACCCAGCGTCGAACGCGTCTTGGCGAAGGTGGTGGCGGCTTCCTCGCGCACCTGCCAGACCGGGTCTGCCAAAGCTCGACTGAGCGCGGGATGAACACTGATGTCGGTCGACTCACTGGCGTATCCCAGAGCCCCAACTGCCACTCGACGTACCTCGGCCTCCGGGTCATGCGCGGCCGCTTGCGTCAATGCAGCGATGGCTTGCGGGCGCTTGAGGTAGCCCAGCACACCCACCGCTTCCCGTCGAACGGCGGCGTCCGCATGCGACAGGGCCTGCAGTGCCGGCTCGAAAGCCTCGGCCACGCGCAAGGCCTTGACGGCGTGCAGCGCGGCTGCCTTGACCGCCGGATCGGGGTCAACAAGATAAGGCAGGATCGGTGCGGCAGAGTCCGGCTCCTTGAGTTCAGCCAATGTGTAGGCCACGGCGTCTCGCACGGCTGCATCGCTGTCTTTGAGCAGCGGCACCAAGGCCATCAGCACGTCCATTTCCTCGAAACCTTCGAGGGCTTTGGCGGCTTCGAGCCTTACCAGTGGGCTGGGGTCGCTGAGCGCTGTGGTCAGCAACGGTGCTACGTCGTCGTCTTCGTCGGTATAGGGTAGATCAATAACTGCCACGCGGCGCACTTCGGCATCGGCGTCGCGCAAACGTTCGTGAATGCTGTGTTGAACAGGGGTGCTCATGATTACCTCACCAGGTAAGGAATGTTGACGTGGACGGCCCCGGTTGGACAATCCGTCTCGCATGGCATGCAGTACCAGCATTCGTCGAATTTCATGAAGGCTTTGTTCTTCACGAGGTCAATAGCCAGGACGTCGAGCGGACAGACGTCGACGCAGACTCTGCAGCCCTTATCAGCGATGCATTTTTCTTCATCCACCACTACGGGTGCCTGGGTGCGTGTGATCGTTATGGTCATGGTAGGTCCTTTGTCTTTATGTGTGTGATGGCGTTCAGGCGGCTTTCGCTGGGGCCGCCGGGCTGGCCACCCGAAGGCGCTGGTAGGCGGCTTTTTCCTGGTCGTTGAGTTCAACGATGTAGGGCTCTACCTCGCGCTTGCGAAATGTCGCGCTGCCGTTACCATCGCTGGTGACGTTGGTGTGGCAAAACCAGTTCTCGTCATCCTTCTCCGGATGATCCACACGCAGGTGATACAGGCCCCAGCGGCTCTCGGTACGAAACAATGAGGCACGCGCCGCCAACTCCGCGCAGTCGCGGATCGTGTGGGCCTCCATCGCACGCATCAGTTCGTGCGGGCCTTCTGCGACCATGTAGTCCAGGTCCTCGCGAATCTCGTCGAAACGCTGCAGGCCGATCTCCATCTTGCGGGTGACCTTGGGCGGCTGCAGGTAGTCATTGACAACGCGCCGGGTCTTGTATTCGACCTGGAACGGCGTGGGGCCTTCGCTGCGCGAAAGCGGCGCGGCAATGCGCGCACGCTCGACCTGCACCCGGTCGTTGTCGACGCGCGACTGGGTCGTTCCCGACACATAGTCCGCTGCGTTTTCGCCGCAGAACTTGCCATAAACGAAAGCACCGAGCATGTAGTTGTGCGGGATGCTGGCGCAATCACCGGCCGCGTACAAACCGGGAATCGAACACTCGCCACGCTCGTTGGTCCAGATGCCCGACGCACTGTGTCCGCTACAGAAGCCGATCTCCGAAATGTGCATCTCGATCATGCTTTTTCGGTAATTGGTGCCGCGACCTTCGTGGAAGCGGCCGCGACTGGGGCGCTCGTTGGTGTGCAGGATATGCTCGATTTCGGAGATGGTCTCCTCGGCGAGATGATCCAGCTTCAGAAACACCGGGCCTCTGCCGCCTTCGAGCTCGTTGAAGAACTCCATCATCATCTGGCCACTCCAGTAGTCGCATTCGATGAAGCGTTCGCCAGCGTTGTTGGAGGTGTAGCCACCGAAAGGCCCGGTTACGTAGGCGCAGGCTGGGCCGTTGTAGTCCTTGATCAAGGGGTTGATCTGGAAGCATTCGAGATTGGTGAGCTCCGCTCCTGCGTGATAGGCCATCACATGACCCTCTCCGGTGTTGGTCGGGTTTTCGTAGGTGCCGAACATGTAGCCCGAGGCCGGCAGGCCCAGACGGCCAGCCGCTCCGGTGCAGATCACCACGGCCTTCGCCTTGATGACATAAAAATCGGCCGTACGGCAGTCAAAGCCCATCACGCCCGTGATCTCGCCGCCTGGCCCCGTCAGCAGTCGGGTGGCCACGACGCGATTGGTTATTTCCACACGTGCTTTTTTGAGCTGGCGGTACAACACGCGCTTCATGTGGTGCCCCTCCGGCATGGGTAGCACGTAGCTGCCGATGTGGTGCACCTTGCGCACGGCATAGTCGCCGGTTTCGTCCTTCTCGAACTTGATGCCCCACTTATCGAGCTGTTCAATCATCGAAAAGCTGTTGGCCGCGTAGGCATAGACACCCTTCTGATCCACGATGCCATCGTTGGCCACCGTGATTTCCTTGGTGTACTGCTCGGGCGTGGCATGACCGGGAATCACGGCGTTGTTGAGGCCATCCATTCCCATGGAAATGGCGCCACTGCGCTTGACGTTGGCCTTGTCAAGCAGCAGCACGCGCAGCTTCGGGTTCTTTTCCTTGGCCTTTACCGCCGCCATGGGGCCGCCGGTGCCACCACCAATCACCACAATGTCGTATTCAAGTTCGATCGTTTTCATGTTTGCCTTTCGGGTTTTATTTGAGGGGGTTAGATATGCTGCACAGGGACACGGTCGATGCGCACCTTGTACTGGAAGGCATCGCCGCGGTAATACAGATGCTCGTAATCGATCGGTGTGCCGTCGCTGGTGTGGGTGGTGCGTTCAATCACAAGCACCGGGGAACCTTCTTCCACGCGCAATTGGGTTGCCAGGTTTTCATCGGCCAGAGTCGAACCAATCTGCAAGTCAGCATGGCCGAGCGACATGCCGTAATCGTTTTCCAGGATAACGAAGACGTCGCGGGCCGCGAGGTCCTCCTTTGCCAGCCTGGCGCCAATGGCCACGGGCAGGTAAGTGATGTCCAGCGAGATCGGTTCCCGGTTGAGAAAGCGGACCCGCTGCAACTCGGTTACTTTGGCCCGCTTGGGCAGATGCAGGCGCTCCTGCACCTGCACCGTGGGTACGACGTTGCGTATGGAGACAACCCGCGCGAAGGTCTCATAACCCATCTGCCTCATTGCCTCGCCGAAGCCCTGTAGCCGACCCAGATCCTGAAACGCTTTGGGTTTGGAGACGAAGGTGCCTTTGCCATGAATCCGGAAGATCAGACCTTCATTCTGCAAGTCATTGAGCGCCTGGCGCACGGTAATGCGACTCACATTGAAGGCCTCCATCATCTCGCTCTCGGACGGCATTTGCTGGTGCGGCTGGTAGGTTCCATCCAGCACGCGGGCGCGCAGAATGTCCTTGATTTGCGCGTACAGTGGCGTTGGCGACAGTGGCTGGATATCGACCGCTGGCAAGCTTGAGACGACTACACGTAAACCGCCGGGAACCATTTTTGTGCTCATTTGGAAGTAACTTGTTATGACAAGTTATGCTGAGCAAAAAATATGCCAACTTTTTCAGCCTCAGATCAGGCTAAAAACACCTGAAACTGCCTGCAACTGACGCCGCCCCTCCGGAGTTAGTGCATTTATAGCCCAACGCTGGTGCGCCATTCGCGCGGGCCGCACGAGATTTTGGCAGCGTTAGGGCCGCGACAAGGGCACACATTATGCATGCCAATAGAACGACCGTGCTTTTTATTTTTTATTGGTAATGACGGATCCCGTGTTGTTGTGATCGTGCGTTTTGACAGTGCGATGCATCTAAAATCATCCTTTTGGAGAAACCGCATGCCCGCATTCATTGAAGCCACCTCACCCCATGTGATGAACACCTATGCCCGTGTGCCCATCGCCTTGTCGCACGGCCAAGGTTGCCGAGTGTGGGACATCAATGGCAAAAGTTATATCGACGGCTTGGGCGGCATTGCGGTGAATACGCTGGGACACAACCACCCCAAGCTGGTGCCCGCGCTGCAAGACCAGTTGAGCAAAATCATTCACAGCTGCAACTACTACCACGTACCCGGTCAGGAAATATTGGCGGCCAAGCTGGTTGAGCTCTCTGGCATGAGCAATGTGTTTTTTTGCTCCACGGGTTTGGAGGCCAATGAGGCCGCGCTTAAATTAGCACGCAAGTATGGTCACGACAAAGGCATTGATCGGCCCGAAATTGTGGTGTACGAAAAAGCCTTCCATGGCCGCAGCATTGCCACCCTCAGCGCCACGGGCAACCCCAAAGTGCAAACGGGCTTTGGTCCGTTGGTGGAGGGCTTTGTCCGCGTGCCGCTGAACGACATCGACGTGCTTAAAAAAGCCACCGCTGGCAACAAAAATATCACCGCCGTGTTTTTTGAAACCATCCAGGGTGAAGGCGGCGTCAACCCGATGCGGATCGAATATTTGCAACAAGTGCGCAAGCTGTGTGACGAAAACGACTGGCTCCTGATGATTGACGAAGTGCAATGCGGTATGGGGCGCACCGGTAAATGGTTTGCGCACCAATGGGCAGGCATCACGCCCGACGTCATGCCGCTGGCCAAAGGCTTGGGCAGTGGTATCCCGGTTGGTGCGGTGGTGGCCGGGCCCAAAGCGGCCCACATTTTCCAGCCCGGCAACCACGGCACCACCTTTGGTGGCAACCCACTGGCCATGCGTGCCGGGATTGAGACCATTCGCATCATGGAAGAAGAAGGCCTGCTCGAGCATGCCGCCAACATGGGTGCCTATTTCAAGGCAGCACTCGCAACCGCCTTGGCAGGACAGACGGGCTTGAAAGAAATCCGTGGCCAAGGCCTGATGATTGGGGTGGAACTGACCCAACCTTGCGGCGACCTGGTCAAACAGTGCGCAGACAAGGGTTTGCTCATCAGCGTGACCGCCGACACGGTGATTCGCCTGGTGCCGCCGCTCATCATCACGCGCACTGAGATTGATGAAATTGTGTCTATATTGTGCCCGCTGGTGACCCAATTGTTAACCAAAACTGCCTAAATCGCTGCATTACCGTTTGATCGTAAAGTTATGAACCCCTTGAATCCCATTAAGCCAATCAAGCACTACCTGCAATTTAGCGACCTCACGGCTTCTGAATACGCTTACATTTTTGAGCGCGCAGCGCTCATCAAGAAAAAATTCAAAGCCTACGACAAGCACCAGCCCCTGGCTGACCGCACACTTGCGATGATTTTTGAAAAAGCCTCCACCCGCACCCGCGTGAGCTTTGAGGCAGGCATGTACCAGATGGGCGGCTCAGTTGTTCACCTCACGGCAGACGGGAGTCAACTGGGGCGTGCCGAGCCGATAGAAGACAGCGCCAAAGTCATCAGCCGGATGGTCGATTTGGTGATGATTCGCACCTTTGAACAAACCAAAATCGAGCGCTTTGCCGAGCATTCACGCGTGCCAGTCATCAACGGCTTGACCAATGAATTTCATCCCTGCCAAATCCTGGCCGACATCTTCACCTACATAGAGCACCGTGGCTCCATCGCCGGCAAAACAGTGGCCTGGGTGGGCGACGGCAACAACATGGCCAACACGTGGTTGCAAGCCAGCGAGATTTTAGGTTTCACGGTGCATGTCAGCACACCCAGCGGCTATGAGGTGGATCAGTCCATCGCGGGCATCCGCTCATCAGACAGCTACAAAGTCTTCCACGACCCGATGCAAGCCTGCGCTGATGCTAACCTGGTCACCACCGATGTGTGGACCAGCATGGGCTATGAGGCTGAAAACGAAGCGCGCAAAACGGCCTTTGCCGACTGGTGCGTTGATGTAGAGATGATGCGCACCGCCAAACCTGATGCGCTGTTCATGCACTGCCTGCCCGCGCATCGCGGTGAAGAGGTTGAGGCCGACGTGATAGATGGCCCGCAATCGGTGGTGTGGGACGAAGCTGAAAATCGGCTACACGTGCAAAAGGCGTTGATGGAGTATTTGCTGCTGGGGCGGTTGACTTAAAGCAGTATCGTTTGAGCATTGGAAC
>JASJPN010000127.1:0-5718 GCA_031426635.1 Polaromonas sp. | reverse complement strand
CGACACTGACCGTGGAGGAGAACATTCAAACCGGGCTGGAAAATGCGCGCCACAAGCGGATTCCCGAGGAAATTTACGCGCTGTTTCCGGTGCTGTTTGACATGCGCAGCCGCAAGGGCGGCAACCTGTCGGGCGGGCAGCAGCAGCAGCTGGCGATTGCCCGCGCGCTGGTGACCAACCCCAAGGTGCTGCTGCTGGACGAACCCACCGAAGGCATACAGCCGTCGATCATCAAGGACATTGCCAGGGCGCTCAACGAGATTCGCAAGATGCGGGAGATCACGATTGTGGTGTCTGAGCAGGTGCTGAGCTTTGCGCTGGATGTGGCGGACCGGCTGTTCGTTATCGAGGGCGGGCGACTGGTGCACGAAAGCACGCGGGCCGATACCGACACGGCGCGCATCAAACAATTCCTTTCGGTCTGAGGCCCATTTTATTTTCTTACTAACCACGCCTGGAGAAATGACATGACAGATACCCTGATCAAAGTTGACCTGACCAAGTCGCCCATCGACAACGAGAACATCCACAACCGCTGGCACCCTGACATCCCGATGGCCTGCTGGGTGAATCCGGGCGACGACTTCATTCTGGAGACCTTCGACTGGACCGGCGGCTTCATCAAGAACAACAACAGCGCCGACGATGTGCGCGACATCGACCTGACCACGGTGCATTACCTGTCGGGACCGGTGGGCGTCAAAGGCGCTGAGCCCGGTGACCTGCTGGTGGTGGATTTGCTGGACATCGGCGCCAGGCAAGACAGCCTGTGGGGCTTCAACGGCTTCTTCAGCAGGAACAACGGCGGCGGCTTCCTGGTCGACCATTTCCCGCAGGCGCAGAAATCGATCTGGGACTTCAAGGGCATGTTCACCAGTTCGCGTCACGTCCCCGGCGTCAACTTCGCGGGCTTGATCCACCCCGGCTTGATCGGCTGCCTGCCCGACAAGGCGATGCTGGACATGTGGAACAAACGGGAGCTGGACTTCATCGCCACCGACCCCGACCGCGTGCCACCCCTGGCTGCGCCGCCCTCGGCTGCCACGGCCCACATGGGCAAGATGAGCGGCGCGGCACGCGACAAGGCCGCCGCCGAGGGCGCGCGCACCGTGCCGCCGCGCGAGCACGGCGGCAACTGCGACATCAAGGATTTGTCGCGCGGCTCCAAAGTCTTCTTCCCGGTCTATGTCGACGGTGCTGGCCTGAGCGTGGGCGACCTGCACTTCAGCCAGGGCGACGGCGAGATCACTTTTTGCGGTGCCATCGAGATGGCCGGCTGGGTGCACATGAAGGTCAGCCTGATCAAGGGCGGCATGGCCAAGTACGGCATCAAGAACCCGATCTTCAAGCCCAGCCCGATCACGCCGCACTACAACGATTACCTGATCTTCGAAGGCATCTCGGTCGACGAGAAGGGCAAGCAGCACTACCTGGACGTGCATGTCGCCTACCGTCAGGCCTGCCTGAATGCGATCGAGTACCTCAAGAAGTTCGGCTACTCCGGCGCGCAGGCCTATTCCATCCTCGGCACAGCGCCGGTGCAGGGCCACATCAGCGGAGTGGTCGACATCCCCAACGCTTGCGCCACGCTGTGGCTGCCGACGCAGATCTTCGACTTCGACATCAACCCGAACGCGGCCGGGCCAATCAGGCACATCGACGGCAAGATCGACATGCCCTTGTCGCCCGATTTGATCTGACCCCAAGCGAGGCCAGCCCCATGCCCACCTATGACTACGCCTGTTCCCAATGCGGGGGCTTCGATGCGTTTCGCACGCTGGCCGCACGCAACGAGGCTGCTGCCTGCCCTGAGTGTGGCGGTGCCGCGCCGCGCGTCTTTGCCAGCGCCCCACGCCTGGCCTTGATGGAAGGCAGCACGCGCCGCGCGCTGGAAACCAACGAGCGCGCCCGGTACGAGCCCAAACGCTCAGGCGACTACGCGCGGCTCGAACACCCTGCCGGCTGCGGCTGTTGTTCGACAGCCAAGCGCGGGGCCACGGTAACGGCGCCCAACGGCAACAAGGTCTTTCCGGGCAAGCGCCCCTGGATGATCAGTCACTGATCCGCAAGGTCCCATCCACAAATAACGAATGCCGTCGACTAAACCCCCCACACAATCTCCGCGCCCGCACGGTGACAGGTTTTGAGCAGCTCAATAAAGGGCAGGGCGCGCTGGCGCAAGGGCACGGCATCTGAGGTGGTTGGGGCGGCGCCCTTGGCCTCATCCGCTTCTTCGCTGGCAACAGCCGTTTCAAGCGCCGCAATCGCCGCTGGCATCTGCGCTGGCAAAATGATGCCCGTCGCGCTCGGGTCTTTACCAATCATTTGCAACACGCGCCGGCCATTGGCCTCTAACATGATCAAGTCGCCAGCGGCTTTGGATTTGAATTTGAATAACATAAGGCGGGTCCGGAGTTAGAACGAGTTGAAAACCTGGATGAGCCATTATCTGCGTAGTCTGTGGGCACCTGGCGAGCTTATTGCTTTATGCTCTGTATCCACCACTTTGAATCTAGGCGTTTCTTTTGAATTCTGAATATCTGACCCAACCCACAGCCACATCCCAGCCAGCAGGCTGTGTTTACCTGGTTGGCGCTGGCCCCGGCGACCCCGAATTGCTGACACTTCGCGCCGTGCGTCTGCTGGGCCAGGCCGAGGTGGTGGTGTACGACCATCTGGTCTCGCAAGCGGTGCTCGATTTCGTCTCGCCCACCGCCGAGCGCATCTACGCTGGCAAACGTCGCAACGAGCACACCTTGCGCCAGGAGCAAATCAACGCGTTGCTGGTGCGTTTGGCTGGTGAGGGCAAGCAGGTGGTGCGACTCAAGGGCGGCGACCCGTTCATTTTTGGCCGTGGCGGCGAGGAGCTGCAAGCCCTGGCCAGCGCGGGCTTGGCGTTTGAGGTGGTGCCCGGCATCACGGCGGCGTGTGGCGTGTCCACCTACGCGGGCATCCCGCTGACACACCGCGACTACGCGCAAACCTGCCTGTTTGTGACCGGCCACCTGAAAGAACGGACGGGCGGACGGACCACTGCCGATGAGGCTCAGAACGACGTGGTGGCGGACCTCGACTGGCCCGCCCTCGTCCGTCCGCGTCAAACCGTGGTGATCTATATGGGGCTGTCCGGCCTGACTGACATCTGCCGCCAGCTCATCGCCCACGGGGCCGCGCCCGACTGGCCGATTGCCATCGTGCAAGACGGCACCATCGCCAGTCAAAAAGTGCTGACCGGCACCTTGACCGACTTGCCCGCCAAGGTCGCGGCCAGTGGACTCACTTCGCCCTGTCTCATCATCGTCGGCGAAGTCGTGCGGCTGCATGCTGTCCTGGCCTGGTATCCGCCGGCGTCATAAACAGGCTTGTGCAGCTATGCTGTTTATAGCAACAAGTGTCAAATCAATAACTTAACCGATACATGACCTACCATGAGCGACGCCCTCAACTACCTGCTTGCCGCCCGCCCAGAGGCTTTGACCCACTACTTCAAGTTCCTCAAAGACGCCGGCAAACATCTCGACCCCAAAACCCGCAACCTGATCTCGGTCATCACCAAGGTCGATGCCCAAACCGAGCGCGGCTTCAAGCAATACCTGGGCCGCGCCCTGCGCGAAGGCTGCAGCCCAGCCGAAGTGCTGGACGCGTTGCTGATGGCTTTCCCTACCCTGGGCTTGGCTAAAATCATCTGGGCGGTGGACATCATCTTGGCGATGAACCTGCCCGGATTCGACCCCGCCGCCATGCGCGCCCAGCTATCAGGCGATGCTGAAACAGCCCAAAGCGAGCCAAATCCCACCGACAAACCCGCAGATTCGGCTGAAACCTGGCATGACGTACTCACCACGGCCGCCCTGGCCGACGGTCAAACCACCCGCGTCGACAGCCACGGCCGTGGCCTGTTCATCACGAGAGATGGCGATGCCTACACCGTCTTCGACAGCCATTGCAGCCACCAACGCACCGACATGCCCTTGTCCGCCCTGGCCGACTGCACCCTGACCTGCCCCAAACACCAGTGGGGCTTTAACATCAAAACCGGCGCTTGTCTCAAGGAGGGTGGCAGCCCGTTGCTGCGGTTGCCAGCCAAGGCGGTGGGGGGTAGGGTGCTGGTGCAATGGTGATTAGTTAACCTGCGGATCCAGATAGCCTTTGGCGTAGCGTTTTTGCATGTCTTCCAGGGTGAAGATCTTGCCCATCTTGCTGGCCATGCCGGCTGCGCCGAAGGCTTCGTAGCGGTCGCGGCAGATGCCGGCCATGCTCTCGGTGGCGACTTTGAGGTACTTGCGTGGGTCAAAGTTGGCCTTGTTCTCCGCCAAATGGCGACGAATCGAGCCGGTGGATGCCATGCGCAGGTCGGTGTCGATGTTGATTTTGCGCACGCCGTTTTTGATGCCTTCGACGATTTCAGACACCGGCACGCCGTAGGTCTGGCCCATTTCGCCGCCAAACTGGTTGATGGTGGCCAGCCACTCTTCGGGCACGCTGCTGGAGCCATGCATCACCAAATGCACGTTGGGGATGCGGGCGTGGATGTCGCGAATGCGGTCAATGCGCAGCACCTTGCCGGTGGGCTTGGTGCTGAATTTATAGGCCCCGTGGCTGGTGCCAATGGCAATCGCCAGGGCGTCGACCTTGGTTTTGGTGACAAAGTCGGCCGCCTCATCGGGGTCGGTTAGCAGTTGGCTGTGGTCTAGTGCGCCTTCTGCGCCGTGGCCGTCTTCTTCACCCGCCATGCCGGTCTCCAAGGAGCCGAGGCAGCCTAACTCGCCTTCAACCGACACGCCGGTGGCATGCGCCATTTCGGTTACTTTGGCGGTGGTTGCCACGTTGTACTCGTAGCTGGCGGGCGTTTTGCCGTCTTCCAGTAACGAGCCGTCCATCATCACCGAGCTAAAACCCGACTGGATCGAGCGAAAGCAAATGCCGGGCGACGCGCCGTGGTCCTGGTGCATACAGACCGGGATGTGTGGGTAGGCTTCCAGCGCGGCCAAAATCAAATGACGCAAAAACGGCTCGCCTGCGTACGAGCGCGCACCGGCCGAGCCCTGCAAAATCACCGGCGAATTGGTCGCATCGGCGGCCTGCATGATGGCTTGCACCTGCTCCATGTTGTTGACGTTGAAGGCGGGCAGGCCGTAGCTGTTCTCGGCAGCGTGGTCCAGCAGTTGGCGCAAGGTGATTAAAGCCATGAGGTTCTCCTAGATAGTAAAAAAGTTGTCAAATTAGGCTGTAGCCAGCGTATTTATTGATTATGTAGCTATTAAAAATATAGCAAACTGATTGGCGGGCAGACGCACTAACCCGCTCACACGTTTAGCCATGGATGCCAAGAAGTTGGTAGCTGTTTGGGAACTCTCGCCGCCCAGACCCTCAATTGTGCCGCAATTTTAGGCGCTTGAGGGGTGGCGTGGCCGAGCTGCCAGGTAGACGGCGCTGGGACTGTACCAAACAAGACGTACTGGGAAATGACGGTAGGGCGTAGGCTATAGCGAAGCCCGTATTTGCTGAATTCATTGATTCAGCGACCAACTGATTTATCTCTGTCATTGGCGTGGCTATGCAAAAAGTTGTCTTCTTGGTTCAAGGTTCTACAGTAGAGCCATACAAGGTGGTTTTTTAAATATTTCATCTTGCTGTGCCATAAAAGCAAACGCAGATGGACTGAATTACCGTGCAGAATAGGCACCATGAAACCACCCAAAAGATTGCAATCGCTGA
>JASJPN010000126.1:7550-16037 GCA_031426635.1 Polaromonas sp. | reverse complement strand
CAACACCGTCAAGGGCAACTACAACTGGATGAAAGCGCGCGAAGGCGTGATGTCCTCCCCGGTGCTGGGTGCAGACTTGCAAAAACTCTACCCGATCAGCTTTGCCGACCAGTCGGACACTGCTACTTTTGACAACTGTTTAGAGTTGTTGACGATGGCCGGCTACCCCATCAGCCAGGCCGTGATGATGATGATCCCCGAGCCGTGGGAGCAGCACACCACGATGGATGCGCGGCGCAAAGCGTTTTACGAGTACCACGCCGCCATGATGGAGCCGTGGGACGGCCCGGCCAGCATCGTGTTCACCGACGGCCGCCAAATCGGCGCAACGCTGGACCGCAATGGCCTGCGTCCTTCGCGCTACTGCGTCACCGATGACGATTTGGTCATCATGGCCTCGGAGTCCGGCGTGCTGCCCGTGCCAGAGAATAAAATTGTTCGCAAATGGCGTTTGCAGCCCGGAAAAATGTTCTTGATTGACCTTGAGCAGGGTCGCATGATTGACGACGAAGAGCTCAAAGCCAACCTGGCCAACAGCAAGCCTTATACGCAGTGGATTGAGAATTTGCGCATCAAGCTCGATGATGTGAATGCTTCTCCCGTTGCAACATCGCCCGTTCGGGCTGCGCTTGTCGAAGCCAGCGGCAACCCTTCGGCAGGCTCAGGGCCAACGCAGGAAGTGTCCTTGCTCGATCGCCAGCAAGCCTTCGGCTTCACGCAGGAAGACCTCAAGTTCCTGATCGCGCCGATGGCCACCGCCGGCGAAGAAGCCATTGGCTCGATGGGCAACGACAGCCCGCTGGCCGTGCTGTCCGACAAAGACAAGCCGCTCTACAACTACTTCAAGCAATTGTTCGCGCAAGTGACGAACCCGCCGATTGACCCGATTCGCGAAGCGATTGTGATGTCGCTGGTGTCCTTCATTGGCCCCAAACCCAATTTGCTCGACATCAACCAGGTCAATCCGCCGATGCGCCTGGAGGTGAGTCAGCCGATTTTGAATTTTGCCGATATGGCCAAACTGCGCAACATTGAAGCGCACACGCAGGGCAAGTTCCGCAGCTACACGCTAGACATCACCTACCCCCTGGCTTGGGGCGATGAGGGTGTCGAGGCAAAATTAGCCTCACTCTGCGCACAAGCGGTCGATGCCATCAAAGGCGGCAACAACATCCTCATCATCAGCGACCGCGCGGTCACGGCCACCCAAGTGGCGATGCCGGCTTTGCTGGCCCTGTCGGCCATCCACCAGCACCTGGTACGTGCAGGCTTGCGTACCACGGCGGGCTTGGTGGTGGAAACGGGCTCCGCCCGTGAAGTTCACCATTTCGGCGTACTGGCCGGTTACGGCGCAGAAGCGGTGCATCCGTACCTCGCCATGGAAACGCTGCAAGCCATTCACCAGGACTTGCCCGGCGATCTGAGTGCCGACAAAGCCATTTACAACTACGTCAAAGCCATCGGCAAGGGCCTGTCCAAGATCATGTCCAAAATGGGTGTCAGCACCTACATGAGTTACTGCGGTGCGCAACTCTTTGAGGCGATTGGTCTGAACAGCGAGACCATCAACAAGTATTTCACGGGCACCGCCAGCCGCGTTGAGGGCATAGGCGTGTTTGAGATTGCCAGAGAAGGCATTCGGATGCACCAGGCAGCCTTCGGCGAGGACCCCGTGTTGGCCAACCGCCTGGACGCAGGCGGCGAATATGCCTGGCGCGTGCGTGGTGAAGAGCACATGTGGACGCCCGATGCCATTGCCAAGTTGCAGCACAGCACCCGCGCCAACAACTGGAGCACCTACAAAGAGTACGCCCAAATCATCAACGACCAATCCAGGCGCCACATGACGCTGCGTGGGCTGTTCGAGTTCAAAATTGACCCGGCTAAAGCGATACCCGTGGAAGAGGTCGAATCTGCCAAAGAAATCGTCAAGCGTTTTGCGACGGGCGCGATGTCTTTGGGGTCGATTTCGACCGAAGCACATTCCACGCTGGCCGTCGCCATGAACCGCATTGGCGGCAAGAGCAACACCGGTGAGGGCGGCGAAGACCCCGCGCGTTACCGCCAGGAGCTCAAAGGCATTCCCATCAAGCAGGGTCAGATGATGTCTGACCTGCTGGGTAAGGAAATTTTTGAGGTCGATTACGCCTTGAATGCGGGCGACTCGATGCGCTCCAAAATCAAACAAGTCGCCTCGGGTCGCTTTGGTGTGACGGCAGAGTATTTGAGCAGCGCCGACCAAATTCAAATCAAAATGGCGCAAGGTGCCAAGCCCGGTGAGGGCGGTCAGCTACCTGGTGCCAAGGTGAGTGAGTACATTGGCAAGTTGCGCCATTCGGTGCCCGGTGTGGGGCTGATTTCACCTCCGCCGCACCACGACATTTACTCGATTGAAGACTTGGCACAACTGATTCACGATCTCAAGAACGTCGCGCCGCACGCCAGCGTCAGCGTGAAATTGGTCAGTGAAGTCGGTGTCGGCACCATTGCCGCTGGTGTCGCCAAATGCAAAAGCGATCACGTGGTGATTGCTGGGCACGACGGCGGCACGGGCGCATCACCTTGGTCATCCATCAAGCATTGCGGCAGCCCGTGGGAAATTGGTTTGGCTGAAACACAGCAAACCTTGGTACTCAACCGCCTGCGCGGCCGCATTCGGGTGCAAGCCGATGGTCAAATGAAAACTGGCCGCGACGTCGCGATTGGCGCGCTGTTGGGTGCAGATGAATTCGGCTTTGCCACCGCGCCGCTGGTGGTGGAAGGCTGCATCATGATGCGTAAATGCCACCTCAACACCTGCCCCGTAGGCGTGGCGACGCAAGACCCCGCGCTGCGTAAAAAATTCTCTGGCAAGCCTGAGCATGTGGTCAACTATTTCTTCTTTATCGCTGAAGAGGTGCGTCACATCATGGCGCAACTCGGTATCCGCAAGTTTGACGATCTGATTGGCCGCGCTGACCTCCTGGATGTCAAAAAAGGCATTGAACACTGGAAAGCCCGGGGCCTCGACTTTGGCCGTTTGTTTGCCGTGCCTCAGGTGCCCGCAGACGTGCCGCGCTACCACGTTGAAAACCAGGACCACGGCCTGGAGCGCAGCCTGGACAATGTGTTGATTGAAAAATCCAGAGCAGCCATTGAGCGCGGCGAAAAAGTCAAATTCATGGAAGTGGCGCGCAATGTGAACCGCTCATTGGGCGCGATGCTCTCTGGCGCACTGACCAAAGTGCGCCCTGAAGGTTTGCCCGACGACACCATCCGCATCCAGCTGGAAGGCACGGGCGGCCAGTCGTTTGGTGCGTTTTTGGCCAACGGCATCACGCTGTATTTGATTGGTGATGCCAACGATTACACCGGCAAGGGGCTTTCAGGCGGTCGCATTGTGGTGCGCCCGAGTATTGACTTCCGGGGTGAGGCGGTGCGCAACACCATTGTTGGCAACACCGTGATGTACGGTGCCACCAGCGGAGAGTCGTTTTTCAGTGGTGTCGCAGGTGAGCGCTTTGCGGTGCGTCTGTCGGGTGCAATCACGGTCGTCGAAGGTACAGGCGACCACGGCTGTGAGTACATGACCGGTGGCACGGTGGTGGTGTTGGGTAAAACCGGACGCAACTTTGCCGCTGGCATGAGCGGTGGTATCGCTTATGTGTATGACGAAGACGGGCAGTTCGCTTCGCGCTGCAACACCGCCATGGTGAGCCTGGAAAATGTGCTGTCTGATACCGAGCAAACCGCGACGATGGACAAAGCGCTCTGGAACAAGGGCCAAACGGATGAAGTACAACTCAAAAAGCTGCTGGAAGACCACAACCGCTGGACCGGTAGCAAGCGCGCACGCGAGTTGCTGGACGACTGGAGCACGGCACGCAGCAAATTTGTCAAAGTCTTCCCGATTGAGTACAAGCGCGCCTTGGGTGAAATGGCTGCTGTCAAGTTGATCAATGAGCAAAAAAAGGCAGAAAAAGAGGCCTCAGCCAGCGTCAATACGACTCAATCAGCTACAAAAAAAATAGCAAAAACCGTATAAAGATATAAAAAGTACAGAGATTAAGGACTGAATCATGGGTAAAGTAACTGGCTTTATGGAGTTTGAGCGTTTGGAAGAGGGCTACAAGTCTGTACCTGAGCGCATCAAAAATTACAAAGAATTCGTCATCGGTTTGGACGACAAGCAGGCCCACCAACAAGCGGCGCGCTGCATGGACTGCGGCACACCGTTTTGCAACAGTGGTTGTCCCGTTAACAACATCATTCCTGACTTCAATGATTTGGTGTTCAGTGGAGACTGGGAAAACGCCATTGACGTGCTGCACAGCACCAACAACTTCCCTGAGTTCACAGGCCGCATTTGCCCCGCACCGTGCGAGGCGGCGTGTACGCTCAATATCAATGACGACGCGGTGGGCATCAAATCCATCGAGCACGCCATCATTGACCGCGCTTGGCGCGAGGGCTGGGTCAAACCTGTGCTGGCCAAGCACCAAACGGGTAAAAAAGTCGCCGTCGTGGGTTCTGGCCCCGCCGGCATGGCCGCAGCGCAGCAACTGGCACGCGCCGGCCATGACGTGACCTTGTTTGAGAAGAATGACCGTGTCGGTGGCTTGCTGCGCTACGGTATTCCTGACTTCAAGATGGAAAAGTCGCATATTGACCGTCGCGTGGAACAAATGCAGGCCGAGGGCGTTAAATTTCGCCTCGGCGTGATGATCGGGCACCTGGACAAAGACAGTAAAGTCATCAACTGGGCGAAAGAGACGATGACTCCAGCGCAGTTGAACAAAGAGTTTGATGCGGTGCTCTTGACTGGCGGTGCCGAGCAATCGCGCGATTTGCCCGTACCTGGACGCGAATTGAGCGGCATTCACTTTGCGATGGAATTTTTGCCGCTGCAAAACAAGGTCAATGCGGGTGACAAACTCAAAGACCAACTGCGTGCGGATGGCAAACACGTCATCGTCATTGGCGGCGGTGATACCGGCTCGGACTGCGTCGGTACCAGCAACCGCCATGGCGCGGTCAGCGTCACCCAGTTTGAAGTGATGCCGCAGCCCCCCGTTGAAGAAAATCGCCCCATGACGTGGCCCAACTGGCCCATCAAGCTGCGTACCAGTTCCAGCCATGAAGAGGGTTGCGAGCGTGAATTTGCCATTTCGACCAAAGAATTTATCGGTGGAACGGGTAAAGATGCAGGCAAAGTCATTGGCCTCAAAACTGTCCGTGTCGAGTGGCAGAACGGCAAGATGGTTGAAGTCGCAGGCTCAGAGCAAACGCTCAAAGCTGACTTGGTGTTGTTAGCGATGGGTTTTGTGTCACCCGTGGCATCTATTCTGGATGACTTTGGCATCGACAAAGATGCCCGTGGCAACGCCAAGGCTCATACCGACTTTATCGGTGGCTACAGCACCAATGTGCCCAAGGTCTTTGCCGCTGGCGACATGCGCCGTGGTCAAAGCTTGGTGGTTTGGGCGATTCGCGAAGGTCGCCAAGCGGCGCGTTCGATGGATGAATTTTTGATGGGATTTAGCAATTTACCAAGGTAGTTGAAGTCATCCCTTATGATGCAAAGGCCGGACAGCATCTGGCCTTTTTTAAATATGGCCTCACCCACTCCAACCTCCCTTGTCGAACTGCGCAACCTGACCTTTGGTTACGGTGAGCGCGTCATTCTTGACGACATTTCTTTGTCTGTGCCGCGCGGCAAGGTCACGGCGCTGATGGGGGCATCTGGTGGCGGTAAGACCACCATATTGCGGCTGATCGGCGGGCAGAATAAGGCGCAGGCCGGGCAATTGCTCTTCGATGAACAAGATGTCACCCGCATGGATCAGCGACAGATTTACGCGGCACGTCGCCGCATGGGTATGCTTTTTCAGTTTGGGGCCTTGTTTGCGGACTTGTCGGTGTTTGATAATGTGGCGTTCCCGTTGCGGGAGCATACCGATTTGCCCGAAGTATTGATTCGGGACATTGTGTTGATGAAGCTCAACGCCGTGGGCTTGCGCGGGGCGCGGGACTTGATGCCCAGTGAAGTCTCAGGTGGCATGGCACGACGCATAGCCCTGGCGCGAGCGATTGCCCTGGATCCTGAGCTGGTGATGTATGACGAACCGTTTTCAGGCTTGGATCCGATTTCTCTCGGCACGGCGGCGCGTTTGATTCGTCAGCTCAATGATTCCATGGGGCTGACCAGCATTTTTGTCTCGCACGAGCTGGAGCAGACGTTTGCGATTTCCGACCATGTGATTATTTTGGCCAATGGCAAAATTGCGACCCAGGGCACGCCGGAACAAGTGCGGCAAAGCACCGATCCACTGGTGTACCAGTATGTGAATGCCTTGCCCGACGGGCCGGTGCATTTCCATTACCCAGGCCCATCGGTCGATGAGGATTTTGGTTTGGGAGTGACATCATGAGCTGGTACAAGCCAGACGATGTGGGGTTTGCCACCCGCCGGCAATTGGCCGACTTGGGGCAAGGTGCCCGTCTTTTTATTCGCCTGATGAGCACGCTGGGCGGCAGTTTGAAACGCTTTGGGCTGATCCGCGACCAGATTCATTTTTTGGGTAACTACTCGCTGGCCATCATTGCGGTGTCCGGACTGTTTGTTGGCTTTGTTTTTGGCTTGCAGGGTTATTACACCCTACAGCGCTATGGCTCATCGGAAGCGTTGGGCTTGCTGGTGACGCTGAGTTTGGTCAGGGAATTGGGCCCCGTCGTGACCGCCCTGTTGTTTGCGGGCCGGGCCGGAACATCACTAACGGCAGAGATTGGTCTCATGAAGGCGGGCGAGCAAATCAGCGTCATGGAAATGATGGCGGTTGACCCGGTGCAGCGCATCCTGGCTCCCCGCTTCTGGGCCGGCGTCATCACCATGCCCCTATTGGCGGCTGTTTTCAGTGCCATGGGTATCATTGGTGGCTGGGTGGTGGGGGTGCTCATGATTGGCGTCGATGCCGGTTCGTTCTGGAGTCAAATTCAGGGCGGGGTTGATGTTTGGAAAGACGTGGGTAACGGTGTCGTCAAAAGCATCGTGTTCGGTTTTACCGTGACCTTTGTCGCCTTGTTGCAGGGTTTTGAAGCCCAACCCACGCCCGAAGGCGTATCAAAGGCGACCACCCGCACCGTGGTGGTCGCCTCGCTGGCTGTGCTGGGTTTGGACTTCATACTGACCGCGATGATGTTTAGTATTTAACGAGTTGTGAATGAAGGAACAAGCGAATGCAACGCTCCAAAAATGATATCTGGGTGGGTTTGTTTGTCCTGTTGGGAGCGGCGGCGCTGCTTTTTTTGGCCTTGCAGTCGGCCAACTTGCTCAGTTTAAGTTTTCAATCAAGCTACCGTGTCACAGGGCAGTTTGACAATATAGGCGGACTTAAACCCAAAGCCGCCTTGAAGAGTGCCGGTGTGGTGATCGGGCGGGTGGAGTCGATCACATTTGATGACAAATCATTTCAGGCTCTCGTGACCTTGGCGATAGAGAATCGCTATGCTTTTCCTAAAGACAGCTCTCTCAAAATTCTCACATCTGGGTTGCTGGGGGAGCAGTACATTGGCATTGAGGCGGGCGCTGATGAGAAGTTGTTAGTCAATGGCGACAAGGTGTCATCCACGCAATCGGCGGTTGTACTTGAGAGTTTGATTGGCCAGTTTTTGTACAACAAAGCCGCAGATGGTGCATCTGGCAATGGCGCGGCGACTGTTGTGAACAATAAAAAATAAAAAATAAAAAATAAAAATGATACCTGGCGGTAGATTAAATGCTACAAATAACGTAGCAAAACAGGCTTTAATTGCGCTGGCTATGCTGTGTTTTGGAGTTATTTCCGGGTGTGCGACAAATCCAAATGCACCTCCGCATGATCCATGGGAGTCGTGGAATCGGAAGGTGAGCAATTTTAATGAGGGTGTGGATACCGCACTCGCAAAACCCATTGCAATGGCCTACAAAGAAGTGACCCCTCAGTTTTTTCGCACGGGTGTGAGTAATTTTTTCAGCAATTTGACCGACCCCTGGACGGTGATCAACAGTGTGCTGCAACTGAAAGGTCAAGCGGCCGTAGAGAGCTTGATGCGCTTTAGCGTCAACACGGTGTTTGGATTGGGCGGCCTGCTGGATATTGCCAGCGAGATGAATATCGAGAAGCACAAGGCCGATTTCGGGCAAACATTGGGGCATTGGGGGGTGCAACCCGGGCCGTACCTGGTGCTGCCCTTGCTTGGCCCATCGACACTGCGCGATACCTTGGCCTCCACGCTCATTGCTCGTGGCGACCCCGTGTGGCAGTTGGAGAAAGTAGCGACTCGCAACAGTCTGTACGCTTTTCGGTGGATTGACAAGCGAGCCAACCTCTTGCGTACCACCGCTGTGTTGGATGAGTTTGCGCTTGATAAATACAGTTTCACACGTGATATTTTTTTGCAGATACGCCGTAACGAGATGTTTGATGGCAATGCGCCAGATGAAGTGTTGCGGGATAGTGAAAAGCCTGA
>JASJPN010000126.1:0-7450 GCA_031426635.1 Polaromonas sp. | reverse complement strand
CTTGCCGCTGGAGCTTGTCAAGTAGGTGAGAGACGATGCGAAAGTGAGAGGGTTGGTCATTCCATTTGAGTGGTGTCCCTGATTCACAGGACGCAAGCGTTGTATTCTTCAGATGTCAATCGGCGATTAAAATTGCCCTGGTTTTTTTGGAAGGTTCAGTGATGAAACGTCGGTTATTAGCAAAATTATTCGTTAGCCTGCTAGCTACAAGCAGTTTGGGTCTTGCCCCGGTTTGGGCGGCTGATGAGGCGGCAGATGTCTTTATTCAGCGTTTGTCGGACGAGGTGATGGAGGCCATCAAGGCGGATAAGTCGATTCAGTCGGGCAACTTGACCCAACTAAACGCATTGGTGGATAACAAAGTCATGCCGCACGTGAATTTTCGGCGTATGACGGCCTCTGCTGTGGGCCCGGGTTGGCTCAAATCCACGCCAGAGCAGCAAAAACAACTGCAGGACGAGTTCAAAACCTTGCTGGTTCGCATTTATTCAGGCGCTTTGGCGCAAATCAATGATCAGACCATTTTCATCAAGCCCTTTCGTGCCAGCCCGGAAGACAAAGAAGTTGTGGTGCGTACGGAAGTCAGAGGGAAAGGCGAACCTATCCAGTTGGACTATCGGCTGGAAAAAGTGCCCGGTGTGGGTTCAGGCTGGAGAATTTACAACCTCAATGTGATGGGGGTATGGTTGATGGAAACCTACCGCAGTCAATTTGCCCAGGAAATCAATGCCAAAGGGATCGACGGGCTGATTGAGACATTGAAATCGCGCAACCAAGCTTTGGTCAAAAAGTCTTGAACACGTGGGCATCAGCGTGCTAGTGCTACCCCTGGAGATCACGCACAGCCAGGCACGAGCCCAGGCAGCGGCACTGACGCAGGGGCTGCACGCTGTGCACGGGCCGCAGGTGGTGCTCGATGCTTCGGCGTTGGTGAAGTTCGATTCCTCGGCGCTTGCTGTCTTGCTGCAATGCAGGCGCGAGGCAACGGCTTTGGGTAAAAGCTTTGTTGTGCAAGGTTTGACGCCACGCCTGCACGAGTTGGCGACCTTGTATGGCATCGCTGACTTGTTGGGAGCAGCCTCATAGTGCGCTAGAACGTTGGCTGGACGCTGCTCAGTAGGGTGAATCAGCGCGGCAGTGGGGCTGCGGGGAGCGAGCCGTTAGAATCGAGCACTCCGATAAGTCACTATGCCTGCCATCTCATTTCAATCCGTTTCAAAAATCTACCCCGCTAAACAGGGCTCTTCGGGTCAAGCCTTGCGCGCACTCAATGCAGTTCAATTTGACGTTGAGGAGGGTGAATTCTTTGGTCTGCTCGGCCCCAATGGCGCTGGGAAAACCACACTCATCAGCATTTTGGCAGGATTGACACGTGCTACTTCCGGCCATATCAGCGTATTGGGCAGCGATGTGCAGGCTGATTTTGCCCAAGCGCGGCGCAAGCTCGGTGTGGTGCCCCAAGAATTGGTGTTCGACCCGTTTTTCAATGTGCGCGAAGCCTTGCGCTTTCAATCCGGCTATTTCGGAATCAAAAAAAACGATGCCTGGATTGATGAACTGTTACACAGTCTGGGTTTGACTGACAAAGCGGGTGCCAATATGCGGCAACTCTCGGGTGGCATGAAGCGGCGCATGTTGGTGGCGCAAGCTTTGGTGCACAAGCCGCCCGTCATTGTGCTCGATGAGCCCACCGCTGGGGTGGACGTGGAACTGCGACAAACCCTGTGGCAGTTCATCGCCAAACTCAACAAACAAGGCAGCACCGTTTTGCTGACCACCCATTATCTTGAAGAAGCAGAGGCTTTATGCAGCCGCATTGCCATGCTCAAAGCTGGCAACGTTGTGGCTTTGGCGAATACCTCAGAACTGTTGAAAGCAGCCTCTTCAAATGTTTTGCGATTCAAAATTGATAGCGAACTCCCCAGTTATCTAGCTGACAAAGCGCGTATCACAGGTCGTATCGTACAGTTTCCTGCGCATGATGCTCTGGAAATTGAAAAATACCTTGGCGCTGTGCGTGAGGCGGGCCTGCATGCCGAGGACGTTGAAATTCGCAAGGCCGATCTGGAAGATGTATTCCTCGATGTGATGGCGCGCGTCCAAAGCATGGACGCCGTGACCACAGGAGCCATAGCATGACCGGTTGGCAAGCCCTTTTTTACAAAGAAATACTGCGCTTTTGGAAGGTGGGCTTCCAAACCGTGGCGGCGCCTGTGCTGACGGCGGTGCTGTATTTGGTGATTTTTGGCCATGTGCTGGAAGACCGTGTCAAAGTGTACGACAGCATCAGCTACACCGCGTTCTTGATACCCGGTCTGGTCATGATGAGTATTTTGCAGAATGCCTTTGCCAACAGCTCATCGTCCATGGTGCAAAGCAAAATCATGGGCAATTTGGTATTTTTGTTGCTCACGCCTTTGTCGCACTGGAGTTGGTTTTTTGCCTATGTGGGCGCGGCTGTGATTCGCGGTGTGGCCGTCGGTGCGGGCGTGTTTTTAGCTACCGTCTGGTTCACCAACATGAGCTTTGTCGCACCACTGTGGATTGTGTTGTTCGCTGTCTTGGGCGCAGCCATTTTGGGGGCTTTGGGTTTGATTGCCGGTCTATGGGCTGAAAAATTCGACCAAATGGCAGCTTTTCAGAGTTTTGCCATCATGCCCATGACTTTTTTAAGTGGTGTGTTTTACTCTATCCACTCTTTGCCCGCGTTTTGGCAAAGCATCAGTCACTTGAATCCATTTTTCTACATGATTGATGGTTTCCGGTACGGATTTTTTGGTGTCAGCGATGTTTCGCCATGGTTGAGTTTGGGCATCGTTGCCAGTGTTTTGGTGGTTGTCAGTGCGGTGTGTATTCACTTGCTCCGCATCGGCTACAAAATCAGAAGTTGAACCTTGGTTTTTGGAATGAATATGACCGCAGACGAATTAAAACGCCTCATCACAACACAACTCAATTGCGAGCATATCGCGTTGGAGGGCGATGGCAGGCATTGGTATGCCACGATTGTGTCTCCAGAGTTTGTTGGCCAGCGCATGATTGCGCGTCACCAGCGGGTCTATGCCACCCTGGGGGCCAAAATGCACACCGACGAGGTGCATGCCCTGTCGATGAAGACCTTCACGCCGGACGAGTGGCAAACACAACAATAAACTGACATGACGATACGTTACTGGGATGGAATAAGTGGATAAATTACGAATTACCGGCGGCGTGGAGCTGCATGGCGAGGTGGTCATTTCAGGTGCTAAAAATGCAGCCTTGCCTGAGCTGTGCGCAGCCCTTTTGACGGCTGAACCCGTCACGCTTCTGAACGTGCCCAGGCTGGAAGATGTGGCGACCATGCTCAGGTTGATTCGCAACATGGGTGTGACGGCAGAACGTGCAGCAGAGGGCTCGGTGCGGATCGACGCTGGTGGCCTCTCTTTGACTGAAGCACCCTATGAGTTGGTCAAAACCATGCGTGCCTCGGTCTTGGCGCTGGGGCCTTTGCTGGCGCGTTTTGGCAAAGCCACGGTGTCCTTGCCAGGTGGCTGCGCGATTGGCTCACGTCCCGTGGATCAACACATCAAAGGCTTGCAGGCCATGGGCGCGCAGATCGTGGTTGAGCATGGCTACATGGTGGCAACCTTGCCAACGGGCTGGACACGGCTCAAAGGCGCGCACATCACCACCGACATGGTAACCGTCACCGGTACTGAAAATTTCATGATGGCAGCCGCTCTCGCTGAGGGTGAGACCGTGTTGGAAAACGCCGCGCAAGAGCCTGAAATTGTCGATTTGGCCGAGATGCTCATCAAGATGGGGGCCAACATTGTTGGGCACGGGACGCGCAAAATTCGCATACAAGGCGTCGAAAAGCTGTACGGCTGCACCCATCAGGTGGTGGCGGATCGCATTGAAGCGGGTACTTTTTTGTGCGTCGTGGCTGCTGCGGGGGGCGATGTGGTGCTCAAAAACGGCCGCGCAGAGCATTTGGATGCGGTGATTGACAAGCTGCATGAAGCAGGGGTCAGGGTCGAGCCGGTTGAAGGGGGAATGCGTGTCACCTCAAAAGGCAGGCTCAAGGCCCAAGGCTTTCGCACCACCGAATATCCCGGTTTCCCGACTGACATGCAAGCCCAATTCATGGTGCTGAATGCTGTTTCGCAAGGCCCATCCAAAGTGACCGAGACGATTTTTGAAAACCGCTTCATGCACGTCAATGAATTGGTGCGTTTGGGTGCGAATATTCAAATTGATGGCAAGGCAGCGTTTGTTAAAGGCGTTGCCAGGCTGTCGGGCGCGACCGTGCAAGCCACTGATTTGAGGGCATCGGCGTGTTTGGTTATCGCAGGGCTGGTGGCCGACGGCGAAACCATCGTTGAGCGCATTTACCATCTGGACCGTGGTTATGACCAGATGGAAGCTAAATTGCGTGGCATTGGTGCGAAGATTGAACGCATCAAGTCTTGAAACCGTCTTGAAAACCAGGGATAGAGACTGCACGTGTCGTTTTTAGAGGAAGCTGTAGGCTCGCGGCGTGTTTTTCGTACCGGCCGCATTTGTCTGTCGCCTTGGCAGGTGGTTATGCTACTGAGTGCCTACATTGGCATCGTGCTCAACGGGGTGCTTTTTGCACGACGTTTCTCCGAGCTTGGCAAGCTCGGAGCGTCGGCTGCGCCAGAGGCGATGATCACCTTGCTGACCGAGCTTGGTTTGGTTTTTACATTCACCGCTTTGCTGCTGAGTTTGGCTGATTTATCAGGCAAGTGGATGTCGCGCACCGTGATCGCGCTGCTGCTCATCATCTCTGTCCTGGCCAGCTACTACATGACCTTTTTCAATGTCGTCATTGGCTACGGTGTGGTGCAGGCGGTGTTGACGACGGATGTTGATTTATCCAAAGAGGCGGTTGGCGTGGGGTTGTTGCTTTGGTTCCTGGCTTTGGCCGTGATTCCCTTGGGGCTGTGGTGGCGATATGTGCGCGTGCGTCGGAATTCCGGAAGGGGTTGGGCGTTGCGATTTCAACGGATCGGTGGAAAAGTGGGGCTGGTCCTGCTGTTTGCAGCAGCCTTCGCTGTCATTGCACAGCGCGTGAATTCCGCCCCAAGTGTGGCAGACAGCGTCGGGCAAGATGTTGGCCAAGCCAGTTTGGCGGCGCATACCTATGTGCCTAGCAATTGGGTGGCCGGTCTGGGCATGTCGGCATCAAACGTGTGGAACAGATGGGTGGCAGTCGATGAGAAAATGGATCCTGCCAAGCAATTTCAATACAGCCAAAGTCCTGCACTGGATGATGTGTATGTGGTGGTGGTGATTGGCGAGTCGGCACGCTCAGCTAATTTTGGTGTTCTGGGTTACGAGCGTCCCACAACCCCCCATTTGGCTGTTGAAAAAAATGTAGTGGCCTTCCATGGAACAGCCTGCAACACTTCCACCAAGTTGTCGTTGCAGTGCATGTTTGTGCGACCACAGGGCGTCGTCGATCGTGGCATGCTAGCGCCTCGGGTGGTGGAGGAGAGCGTCTTTTCCGTACTTCGCAAGGTGGGTTTTACGATTGACTTGTTTGCCATGCAGTCTGAAGTTTATTTCTACAACAGCATCAACAGCGACTATTACAAAATTCGCGAAGTGATTGCCGCCGAGTCCGCCAACCGGGGCCAACCAGTGCTTGATTCACTCCTGGAGACTGAGCTTGCCGCCTCGATGACCAAACACCCCAAAGGTCGCCACGCCATTGTGCTGCACACCAAAGGCTCGCATTTCTCCTACACCAGCCGCTATCCGCGTGAGTTCGCGCGTTACCAGCCCGAGTGCTCAGGCGTGGATGGTGTGTGCAGCAAAGCGCAGCTGATCAACTCCTACGACAACAGCATTTTGTACACCGATACTTTTTTGCATGGCGTGATGAAGCGCTTGGCTGACAAAAAAGCCATCCTCATTTACACCTCTGACCACGGTGAATCGATTGACGAAAACAGGCATTTTCATGCCACGCCCAAGCCGCTGGCACCGCCCGAGCAGTTGGCTGTGCCGTTGTTGTTGTGGGCATCTGAGCCGTATTTGAATGCGGGTTCCGCACCGAAAAAAGCTTTTGAGCAGATGCAATTGGCCGCCAGGTCGCCAACAATAGCAGCTGGGCATCACAATTTGTTTGATTCCATGTTGGGTTGCTTGGGGATTTCGTCCAATAACGGCGGAATCAACCCAAAATTCAACCTTTGCCACTAGATTTCCATTGGTTTTGTCAATGAACTGGCAAAATGGGCTTGCAACTGCATTAATGATTTTATTTGGAGTAACGATTTGATTACGCTCGCGCTATCAAAGGGCCGCATTTTTGAAGAAACCTTGCCGCTGCTCAAAGCCGCTGGTATTGAGGTGCTGGAAGACCCGGACAAGTCACGCAAACTGATTTTGACCACCAACCAGCCCGACGTGCGGGTGTTGGTGGTGCGCGCCACCGATGTGCCCACTTATGTGCAATATGGCGGAGCTGACCTTGGCATCACCGGCAAAGACACGCTGTTGGAGCACGGCCACCAGGGGCTGTACACGCCGCTGGACTTGCAAATCGCCAAATGCCGCATCAGCGTGGCGGTCAAGGCCGATTTTGACTACGCCGCTGCCGTCAAGCGCGGTAGCCGCCTGAAAGTGGCGACTAAATACGTTGCTATCGCCCGCGAATTTTTCGCCAGCAAAGGCGTGCATGTCGACTTGATCAAGCTTTACGGCAGCATGGAACTGGCGCCCTTGGTGGGCATGGCGGACGCGATTGTCGATTTGGTGTCCACCGGCAATACCCTCAAGGCCAATCATTTGGTCGAAGTGGAGCACATCATGGACATCAGCTCGCGCTTGGTGGTGAACCAGGCCGCGTTGAAGCTCAAACAAGCGCCGATTCGCGCCATCATTGACGCATTTGCCTCTGCCATTGGCAAATAAAAACGAAATATGGATTTATTCCAAGTTTATTTGGAGGTATTTTTGCTATGAGTTTAATAGCTTCTCCGGCATATTTATCAACGACTGCATCCGAATTCGAGGCTGATTTTAAGGCGCGCCTACATTGGTCTGCTGATACGGATGCCGCCATTGAAGACGTGGTCGCCAACATCTTGCGCGATGTGCAGGCGCGCGGCGACGAAGCCGTGTTGGACTACACCCACCGTTTTGATGGCGTGCATGCCGCGTCGATGGCAGCGCTGGAGCTGACTCAAACCGAACTCAAAGCCGCTTTCGAGGCCATTCCCGCAGATCAGCGCGACGCTTTGCAAGCCGCTGCTGCCCGTATACGCACCTACCACGAGGCGCAAAAACGCGCCAATGGGGAGAGCTGGAGCTACCGCGATGCGGATGGCACGCTGTTGGGACAAAAAGTCACCCCGCTCGATCGTGTCGGCATTTATGTGCCTGGCGGCAAGGCAACGTACCCGTCCAGCGTGCTGATGAACGCGATTCCGGCGCA
>JASJPN010000125.1:10572-22643 GCA_031426635.1 Polaromonas sp. | reverse complement strand
AAGCCAAGGCTCGCATTAACATCCGAATCAGAAGGTTGTCTATGGGAAATCCGGGTGAAGTTAAGGCTGTGGGAGAAGGCGTCTCAGAATTGAAGCTGACTTATGGGCCGGGTTATCGGGTTTATTTCATACAAGTTGGCCAAGAGTTTGTGGTGCTTCTGGCTGGTGGCGACAAGTCGGGGCAGGATCAAGACATTGCGCTTGCCAAGAAGCTGGCTAGCGAACTTTAAGGAGAATGCTATGGGAAAAACTCAGACAAAAACGTGGGATATCACCGAACACCTCAAGTCAGAAGCGGACATGGTGGCATATCTTGATGCGGCGCTGGAAGAAGGCGACGCCAGTTTGATTGCGGCTGCCTTGGGCGATATTGCCAGAGCCAAGGGCATGAGCCAGATAGCCAAAGACACAGGGCTGGGGCGGGAGAGCTTGTATAAAACACTCTCGCCTACGGGTAATCCAGAATTTGCGACCGTACTTAAAGTGATGGGTGCACTTGGCTTGCAATTCCATGCGGGATCAGTGGCTGCGAGCTTGGTGGCCGCGCAGATGGGGTGCGCCAAGGCGGCGGTGAGACGGTAGACATCGTGCAAGCACACGGCACGGTATCGTCACACCACCCAGGCACCCTCACGGTAAATCACATGCTCATCCAGCATGACTGACTCTGTCACCGCAAACACATCAACGTGATGCCTGCCGTCCCCGCGCTTAAAATTGGGTTTGCCATAAATACCATGTTTGGCGCCCAGTGACAAGTGCACGCCGCACATGCGCTCATAGGTGCCAATATCGCGCACGGTGCGGTCTTTGGTGAATGCGCGGTTCAACCCAAAACCCAGCTCACGCACCCACACCACCCCCTCATCGGCACGAATATTGGCCAGCACCACATCAAACTCAGGGGTGGAATTTTCAGTATCCATGATTTGTCCTTTTTGAATGATCAGCGTGATCGGCGTGTCTGGGCGGTTCACGCTAAACGTCGTGTCGCCAAAAGCAAAAATTCGCACCCGCCCGTTAACGGCCTCTAAATCACGTGCCTCGGTAAACACCTCACCAATCGGGAACTGCCCGCCCACGTTAACCATTCCACTGTAATCGCCCACATTGAGCTTGGCAGACTCAAACGGCGAGGCATACACCAAGCGCTCCCCGCCACTGTCAAGCACACCCCTCTGCGCCCTATCAATGCGTGTTTTGAGGGCCTGGCCAACACCACGAAAATACGCCGGGTCATACGCCAGCGCATCAATATAGTAAAGCACCTCAGGCCCAGCCATGCGCCCCAGATGCGGATGTTCAATCACCTTGAGCCCACGTTTGAACAATTCAACCCGAATGCGAAATGCCTCCAACCTGAAGTTGGTCGATTGAATCAGCACCACCAGGTCCAATGCCACCAGGGGTGCCAGCGCCGCCAAAACAACCTCCGGCGTACTGGCGTCAAAGTCTATGAACACAGCATCTGGCAGGCTACGCCGGTAAGCCGCCGTCAACGTCAAGGCTAAATCGCTCCCCTTATCAAACACCACCACCGCCGCGTGCTCGGCTGAGTGGTTGAAGACGCTAGTCAAAATAGCGTTCAGATGATGTTCGGCAACTGTGATGGATGGTGTGCGCTCTGTCATATCAAAAATCTACGCCTTGTGCAGACTGTGGCTCGTGCGACGCCCCACACCCACAGCCGCACCGACGCTGAGCAGCAAGACAAGCGCAGCGCCGTACAAACAGGCGCTGTAAAAACCCCGGTCCATCAACGCACCAAAAATCACCGGCGACACGGCAAAGCCCACGTCCAGACCGGAGTACACCATGCCATAGACCCGACCCGTTGCCCCTTTGGGGGTGGCTTTTTTGATCATCATGTCACGACTCGGCCCACCCACACCCACGGCAAAACCAGTGGCGGCCAAACCGATCATGGTGCCCGTTGCACCCAGCCAGCCAGTAGCGCACAGCGCCAGCAAGGCAGCGCCAGCGGTCATCGACAGCGCCACGGCTTTGTCACTGCTTTTGCCGCTGACGGCTTGTTTTGACGCGATAAAACCGCCAATGAAGATGCCAACTGCCCCGCACAACATATAGCCAGTGAGCGTCGCCGTCGCCAACTCAAAGCTGATGCCGTGCAACGCTTTGAGAATGGGCACCGAAAAACTCTGAACCACCGCCAGCGTCATGGTGGACAGGAAAAAGAAACCAAAACACCACCACACCACGGGGAGCTTCAAAAAAGCCAAATCACTGGCTTGCCTGGTTGATTGGGTGGCATGACCTGCAACGTGAGCAGAATGACTGATCACTTGCGTTTGCAAGTGGTCACGGTTGAGCCACAAAATCATGAACACGACGGCATACAGCGCAGCCGCGGCGACATACGCCGTGCGCCAGTTTGAGAACGCCGTGATGCCAGCATAAAACACCGGTGCCAATGCCCAGCCCAAGTTACCTGTCAAACCATGTGTACTGAAAGCATGACCCAAACGCGGTGGGGACACCCGCTGGTTCATGATGGTGAAATCGCAAGGGTGAAAGGGAGAATTACCCAAACCCGCCAAGGCGGCGGCTATGACCAGCCAACCGTAACCCGTGGCTGAGGCCGCCACCAGTGCGGCCACGAAAAACACCCCAATCGCAGCAAACAAAACCGGCCGCGCACCGACCCGATCGACCAGGAATCCCGCCAAAGCTTGCCCGGTGCCAGACACCACAAAAAAGGTGGTAACCAGCAGACCCAGCTCTGAAAAACTCAAAGCAAACTCTTGCTGAAACACAGGGAACAGTGGCACCAGCAACATGTGCGAGAAATGCGAGATGGCATGTGCCAAGCCAACCAAGCCAATCACCTTGGCGTCTTGCGCCAGCGGGACGGGTGGGGTGATGGTGTGAGATGCAGCGGATGAGTTCGTCTCTAGCGTGGCAGTATTCATCTGCTCATGATAGCAAGCTCCGCCTGTCGGGGGTCGGGTGAAGGTGATGCGGTTGATTGCGCGGCGCAACGAGACGATGTTTGGCTGTCTGGCGCAGCATAGCGATCAGGCACCAAACGCCGCACTTCTTCGTGCAACAATGCCACCATGACAGCGCTGGCTGGCGACAGACTGCGCCCACGCAGGGTGACCAGTCCAATTGGGCGCGGCATGTCGGGCTCTACCAGGCGCCGCTGTACCAGTCCTGCTTGCGGGGCCACGGCAGCAGCCAGCTCGGGCAAAGCCGCCACCCCCAGCCCCGCCGCCACCATGGCATTGATGGTGGCGAGATGCTCGACCTCATAGCGCGGGCTAAACCTGACGCGGTGCGACAGCAGCGCGGCGTCTGCATACTGGCGCACACTGGCCGGCAGCGGCATGGAAATATGGATCAGCCCTGCCACCTCGGCCCAGCGCAGCGGCGCCGTGCCGGCAGCCAAGGGATGCGAGCCAGGTATTAACAGTACAAACCCATCCGAAGCCAGTGGGGTGTAATCCAAATCAGCATAGGCAGGATTCGCAGCCGTCAGCGCAAATTCAACCTGTCCTGCACGCACCAGGTCAAACGCGGGCCCCGACAAGGTATCCACCACCTGCAACTTGATGGCTGGATACTGCGCCGCAAAGCGTGCAAACGCAGCCGGCACAACCGTGGCCGCCAGCGACGGCAGCGCAGCCAGCACCACCTGCCCGACTTGCAAGTCGGCCACATTGCGCACGGCTTGTACCGCCGCATCCGACTGGTCCCGCAGCAGTCGTGCCTGCTCCACAAAGACCTGGCCCGGACCGGTGATCTGCACGCTGCGTGTGGTGCGGTCAAACAGCCGCACACCCAGCGCTTCTTCCAGCCGCAAGATCAGGCTGGACACCGCCGGTTGCGATAAATGCACTTGTTCTGCCGTGCGGCGAAAGCTCAAGGTTTGCGCCAAGGTCAAAAAAACATCAAGTTCGCGAGGGTTCCAATTGATAGACATTATTTATCAGTCTATCTGAAAAATCATTTGGACGAATCAATGATGCTTTCTTAAACTGCAGTCAGATCAAAAAAACATTGCAAGGAGCCTGCGTTTTGACCTTCTCTTCACGCTTACCCGACCATCCCCGTCACACCCATGCCATCGTTATCGGCGCAGGCACCATGGGCGCCGATGTGGCCATCGTCCTCGCACGCGGCGGCTGCCGCGTCACCGTGGCCGATCCAGACGCTGCCAAGCGGGCTCAACTCATGGCGCATGTGCGTGCTGGCTTGGAGCCACTTGGCCTGGCGGCACGTGCAGACAAAGTAGACACCGTGGCCATACTGTCAGAGGTGGATTGGGTTGACGCCGCGCTGGTGATTGAGTGCATCCCCGAAAAACTGGCCGCCAAACAAGCCTTGTTTGCGCAATTGGTTGAACTCGCACCCAGCACCACGCTCTTGACCAGCAACAGCTCCAGCTTTCCCATCAGTGCCATCGCGCAGGGGCTGGTAACGCCGCAACGCATGCTGGGGCTGCACTTTTTCATGCCTGCACATCTGGTGCCGCTGGTCGAAGTCGTCTTGGGTCCGCAGACGGATGCAGAGCAGGCGCACAGGCTGTGCAGCTACATGCGCGGTTGTGGCAGCGTGCCGGTGCTGGTGCGCAAGGACAAACCGGGGTTTCTGGCCAACCGCTTGCAGCACGCGCTGGCCCGAGAAGCCTTTGCCATGATTGACGAAGGCATCGCCAGCCCCGAAGACGTGGACGCCGCCGTGCGCTTTGGCTTTGGTTTTCGTTACCTCGCTGCCGGCCCGGTGCTACAGCGCGACCATGCGGGGCTGGACGTGCACTGCGCCGCAGCCGCCACCATTTACCCCAGCCTGTCCAACACCGCCGACCCGGCCCGCGTGCTGCAAGAACACGTTCACGCTGGGCATCTGGGCATGAAAACCGGTGCCGGCTTTTATGACTGGCCGGAAGATCGTCGCCAGACTGAACGGCAGCGCTACGACTGCTTGCTGCAACAAGGGCTGGCCTTGCTGGCAGACGAGCTGCCGCCACTCGACCGAAGCTTTTAATACCTCACCCACCCACTTTCCATGACATCCATAACGCCCGAGCCCCTCATCATTACCGTGGCCCCCAACGGTGCCTACAAACTGGCCAGCGACCACCCGGCCGTCCCGCTGACTGCGGCCAGCCTGGCCAAGACCGCCAAGGCTTGTTTGGACGCAGGCGCAGCCATGCTGCATCTGCATATCCGCGATGCGCAAAGCCGACACAGCCTGGACGTGCAGGGCTACCGCGACGCGCTGCAAGCCGTCAAGTCGGCCGTGGGCGAGGCCATGGTGCTGCAAATCACCAGCGAAGCCGCCCGTGTCTACCAAGCGCCCGAGCAAATCGCCATGGTGCAGGCCTTGCGCCCCGAGGCGGTGTCGGTGGGGCTGCGCGAGGTGGATCAACCCGCCATTGGCGAAGCTGGACTGGCCGCATTTTTTGACTGGCTGGCACGCGAGCGCGTGATGACGCAAGTGATTTTGTACGACGTGGCCGACCTGCAGCGCTGGCAAAGCCTGCGCGCGCGCGGTCTGGTGCCAGACACACCTTGGTTTTTGCTGTTTGTACTGGGTCGCTACACCGCTGGGCAAACCTCCAGCCCGCGCGACTTGGTGCCTTTTTTGCACGCGCACACCGGGCCAGAGCCTTGGGCCATGTGTGCTTTTGGCGCGACGGAACACGCTTGCGCCACCGCAGCAGCATCCCTGGGTGGGCACGTGCGGGTCGGTTTTGAGAACAACCTGTTGCTCAAAAACGGGCAAACGGCTCCCGACAACGCCGCACTGGTGCAGCAAGTTGCGCAAGCGGCTGCCAGCTTGGGCCGCCCACTGGCCACGGCGCACGACATTCGCCAGCGTTTTGGCGCGGCCTGATTTTTAACAACCGGAGACAACATGAAACGAATCACCATTTTGAAACAAACCGCCAAACTGAGTGCGGTAGCTGCCCTGACGCTATCGTCCCTGCTGGCACCATTGCTCAGCCAGGCGCAAGACACTTACCCAACCAAAACCATCCGCTTTGTCGTGCCTTACCCCCCCGGCGGCCCAACTGATTTGATGGCGCGGCTACTGTCAGTGGAGCTGCAAACCCGCTTGGGTGTCTCGGTGATTGTGGACAACAAGGGCGGCGCTGGCGGCAACCTCGGCAGTGCTGAAGTGGCCAAGCAAGCCCCGGCCGACGGCCACACCCTGCTGCTGGCTGCCAGCGGCCCGATGGCGGTCAATTCCACGCTGTATCGCAGCATGCCGTTCAACCCGCTCACCGACTTGGCACCCGTGATCCAGATTTCCTCGTTTCCGCTGGTGCTGGAAGTCAACCCCAAGGTGGGTGTCAAAACCGTCAAGGAGCTTGTCGCCTTGGCCAAAACCAACAAATCGGAGTTGAGCTTTGCCTCCGCCGGCAATGGCACGCCGCAGCATTTGGCTGGTGAGCTGTTCAACACCCAGATGGATATCAAAATTGCCCACATTCCGTACCGAGGTGCGGGCCCAGCCCTGAACGATCTGTTGGGTGGGCAAGTGAATGTGATGTTCGACGTTTTGGGGAGTTCATTGCAGTACATCCAGGCTGGCAAGCTCACCGCGCTGGCCGTGACCTCTGCCAAACGCAGCCCGCAATTGCCGAATGTGCCCACCATGGCTGAAGCCGGCGTGCCGGGTTACGAATTCACCGGCTGGCACGGTATTGCGGTGCGCGCTGGCACGCCCAAGCCTGTGATCGACAAGCTCAACAGCACGCTGAACGCGATTTTCAATGAAGCGGAATTCCACAAAAAATGGGAAGCTCTGGGCACGCCCGTGGTGGGCGGCACGTCAGCCCAATTCGGCGAACTGATCAAAAAGGAAACCGTTCGCCTGGGCAAGGTGGTCAAGGATGCAGGCGTGACGCTGGACTAAGCCACGCTGCCGGCAACCCCGCTTTACGCTTTCAATATGACCCCAGCCGGCGTATTATATGACTAATGCGCTATTTTATTTATAGCACGCTGGCATATTATCCTGCTGGCCTGGACACCACATCAGTCACATCGTCCGCCGGGGCGTGCTTTTTAGGCTTCATTGTCGATTTGAATTGCCCCCACCGCGTGCGCGTCCCCATGCCAAAGACAAAGGGGGTGACCGGCTTGCCCCTCAAACGCGCCCAGCCGTAGTGCATCCCCCAGACAAGCATACCGATGAGGATGGCAAACATCAGGCTAACCAGCAAGATCAGCCCAAACATGACGACGACCATGCGAAAAAGCAGGCCCGACACCGTAGCGACAAAAGATCTCATACTGGTTTAAATTCAAACTTCCCAGGCGCTTGTATCGGGTCAACACTCACTGCAATGCTGCTCCTGGGCAAAAACTTGCCTTCCAAAATCAGCTTGGACAGCGGATTCTCAATCCGCTGCTGGATGGCGCGCTTCAAAGGCCGTGCGCCAAACACAGGGTCGAAACCGACTTTGGCCAGCTCGGCCAAGGCGGCAGACGACACATCCAGCATCAAATCCATCTTGGCCAAACGCGCTTGCAAGATTTTGAGTTGAATGCCAGCAATGGACTCAATCTCTTTGACACCCAGCGCGTGGAACACCACGGTCTCGTCAATCCGGTTCAAAAATTCGGGACGGAAATGGTCTTTGAGTTCATTCCACACCGCTTCTTTGACCTCATCGTAGGGCTTGCCCACCATCGCCTGAATCATGTGCGAGCCAATGTTGCTGGTCATCACAATCACGGCATTCTTAAAGTCCACCGTGCGGCCCTGGCCATCGGTCAGGCGGCCATCGTCCAGCACCTGCAAGAGCACATTGAACACGTCAGGATGGGCCTTTTCCACCTCGTCGAGCAAGATCACACTGTAGGGTTTGCGGCGCACGGCCTCGGTCAAGTAACCGCCCTCCTCGTAACCGACGTAGCCGGGTGGCGCACCAATCAGCCGCGCAACCGAGTGCTTTTCCATGAACTCGCTCATGTCGATGCGGATCAAATGGTCTTCCGAGTCAAACAAGAAGCCCGCCAGCGCCTTGCACAACTCGGTCTTGCCCACGCCCGTAGGGCCGAGGAACAGGAACGAACCGGTCGGGCGATTCGGGTCTGAGAGGCCTGCGCGTGAACGGCGAATCGCATTCGCCACCGCTGTGATGGCCTCCTCTTGCCCGACGACGCGATCGTGCAATTTATCTTCCATGACCAACAGCTTGTCGCGCTCACCCTGCATCAATTTGCTCACGGGGATGCCAGTGGCGCGCGCGACCACTTCGGCGATTTCTTCAGCACCAACTTGCGTGCGCAGCAGGCGCGGCGTTGCGGTACTGCCTTCCTCGGCTTCCTGCGCTTCTTTCAGGCGTTTTTCCATCTCGGGCAGCTTGCCGTATTGCAGTTCCGCCACCTTGTTGAAGTCGCCTTTGCGTTTCAAGTCTTCAATTTGGAATTTGACCTTCTCCATCTCTTCCATCACCGTTTTTGAACCCTGGGCCTGGGCTTTTTCAGCCTGCCAGATTTCATCGAGGTCAGATATCTCTTTTTGCAACGTCAAAATTTCTTCTTCAATCAAGCCAAAGCGCTTTTGCGAGGCTTCGTCTTTTTCGCGTTTGACGGCTTCGCGCTCGATTTGCAACTGAATCAAACGGCGGTCCAGCTTGTCCATCACCTCCGGCTTGGAGTCGAGCTCAATCTTGATTTTGGACGCCGCTTCGTCAATCAAATCAATCGCTTTGTCGGGTAAAAACCGGTCGGTGATGTAGCGGTGGCTCAGCTCAGCAGCCGCCACAATCGCGGGGTCGGTGATTTGCACGCCGTGGTGCACTTCGTACTTCTCTTGAAGCCCGCGCAAAATGGCAATGGTCGCCTCGACCGTCGGCTCACCCACCAGGATTTTCTGGAAGCGACGCTCCAGGGCGGCGTCTTTCTCAATGTATTTGCGGTACTCGTCCAGCGTGGTTGCGCCCACGCAGTGCAGCTCGCCGCGCGCCAAGGCCGGTTTGAGCATGTTGCCAGCGTCCATCGCGCCTTCGGCCTTGCCGGCGCCCACCATGGTGTGCAACTCATCTATGAACACAATCGTTTGGCCTTCGTCTTTGGCCAAGTCTTTCAACACCGTTTTCAGGCGTTCTTCAAATTCACCGCGAAACTTGGCACCGGCCAGCAGCGCCGCCATGTCCAGACTCAGCACCCGCTTGCCCTTGAGCGAATCGGGCACCTCACCGGCCACAATGCGCTGCGCCAAACCTTCGACAATCGCTGTTTTGCCGACACCGGGCTCGCCAATCAACACGGGGTTGTTTTTGGTGCGGCGTTGCAGCACCTGAATGGCGCGTCGGATTTCGTCGTCACGGCCAATCACCGGGTCCAGCTTGCCCATGCGCGCACGCTCGGTCAGGTCGACACAGTATTTCTTGAGCGACTCGCGCTGGTCTTCAGCATCCGCGCTGTCCATGTTTTGACCGCCACGTACCGCATCAATCGCAGATTCCAGTGATTTTCGGGTCAGCCCATTGGTTTTGGCGAGCTTGCCCAGATCGCCCTTAAAGTCGCAGAGCGCCAGCAAAAATAACTCACTGGCGACAAACTGGTCACCGCGTTTCATGGCTTCTTTTTCAGTGCTCTGCAACAAGCTGAGTAAATCACGCCCAGGCTGTACCAGTTCCTGCCCTTGCACCTGTGGCAGTTTTTTAATCAGCTCTTCAGCGCCGGTCACCAAACCGTTCACATTCACCCCCGCACGCTGTAGCAGCGCTTTCGGCCCCTCGTCCTGGCGCAGCATGGCGACCAGCAGATGGGCGGGCTCAATATAGGGATGATCCTGTCCCACAGCCAGGCTCTGCGCCTCGCTCAGGGCTTCCTGAAATTTGGTGGTCAGCTTGTCAATACGCATTCTGTAATCTCCTAAACTAGCTTGCAGTTAGGGATTATGTGCAGCAATTCAAGATCGAGCAATTCTTTTAGTGTCCGTCCAATACAGAACAAACACTATGTTGACTTAACGCAAATGAACACCTGGTTTTTCCGATGCGTCTTCCCACTTCGCCAGTGCCATGTCATCACTGGCGCGAGCATCAACCCAGCGCGCGGCCGTGCTGGCATTCGGGGTTTGCTCTTTCTTCCAAAACGGGGCCTGAGTTTTAAGGTAGTCCATGATGAATTCACAGGCTTTGAAGGACTCGCCACGGTGCGCAGAGGTGACTGCAACCATGACGATTTGATCCATCGGCTGCAACTTGCCAACGCGGTGGATGACGCGAACGGCGTAGATGTCGAAGCGCCGTATGGCGGCGTCAATCGTGGCTTCGATGGACTTTTCGGTCATGCCGGGGTAATGCTCTAGCTCTAACTCGCTGACATGATCGCCGTCATTAACATCGCGCACGGTGCCCACAAAAGAGCATACTGCGCCGACGCGTTTGTCTGAGGCACGCAGCGCGGCCAGCTCGGTGCCGAGGTCGAAGTCTTCGGTTTGGATGGCGACACGCGTGTTCATACGAAGCTTAACCCTCAGTTACCCACCAGTCACGGGCGGGAAGAAGGCGACTTCGCAGCCTTCCGTCAGCACGGTTTGATCGTCGCTCATGTCTTGGTTCACAGCCATGCGCAGAGCGCGGCCTTTGAAGGCGGTGTCCAAACTCTCAGAATAAGCACCGCCGCGCGCTATCAACTCAGCACGCAGTTGCCCTAGCGTGGTGGCGCTGGTTTGCAGCACTTCAGAGCTTTGCCCAACGGCCTCGCGGACGGAGGCAAAGTATTTGACGGTGATTTTCATGATCAGTTTTTATGACAACAATTCGGCAAACGACACAAACTGAACCCTGTCACCTGGCGCAATAGTCTGCCCAGGCGGGTTGTCCACCACGCCATCACCCCAGACTGCCGAGGTCAACACGCCCGAACTTTGATTGGGAAACAGGTCCAGGCCGCCGCTTGCATTGCGTTTCACACGGAGAAATTCACGACGTTTATCGGCTCTGCCCCACGTAAAATCTGCCCGCATAGCTACGGATTTAGTAGCTAACCGGGAGGATTCTTGAACTCCTTGCAGTTTCAATAAAAATGGTCGAACCAACAGCAAGAAGGTGATGAAACTGGAGACGGGATTGCCTGGCAGGCCAATGAAGTGCGCCGTTCCCGCTCCTGCATGCACAGATTTGTTCACTTTGCCATAAGCAAACGGTTTGCCCGGTTTGATGGCGATGTGCCACAAATTGAGTTCGCCCAGCGCCTGCACGGCGGGTTTGATGTGGTCTTCTTCCCCCACCGACACACCGCCGCTGGTCAAAATCAGGTCATGCCCCTGTGCAGCGCTTAAAAGTGCCGCTTTGGTGGCCTCCAGGTTGTCCGGCACGATGCCCATGTCGGTCACCACGCAGCCCAGCCGCTTGAGAAAGGCGCGCAAAAAGAAACGGTTGGAGTTGTAAATACTGCCCGCTGGCATGTCTTGCGGCGCAACATCGCCCGGCATGACCAGCTCGTCTCCGGTGGAGAACAGCGCAACTCTAGGCTGACGCACCACGGGCAGCGTAGCTAGGCCGATACTGGCAGCCAGACCGAGCGATGCGGGCGTGAGACGCTCGCCCTTGTGCAGCACCACGGCACCGCGAGCCACGTCTTCACCCGCACGGCGAATCCATTGGCCGGGTTTTGGCGCGCTGCTGATGCGGATGCTGCTCACGCCGGCTTCATCCGTCACAACGTCGCAGTCTTCCTGCATGACGACTGCATCAGCGCCTGCGGGAATACTCGCGCCCGTGAAAATGCGGGCCGCGCTGCCCGCCAGCAAAGGCATCCCGACACTGCCTGCCGGGATGCGCTGACTGACTGCCAGCAGGGCCTCTGGACTTGTCACGTCAACACAACGCAGCGCGTAGCCGTCCATGGAGCTGTTGTCCTGCGGCGGTACGTGCAGGGCGGACACGACGTCTTGCGCCAACACACGGCCATCGGCGTCGAAGGTGCTAACGTTCTCTATATGGTGGTCAACCTCGCTCAAAGCTGATACTTGGCCAAGCAGCTCCACCAGGGCGTCGTTGAGGGGTTTGAGCGGAGCGCGTACAGAGTTCATGACTGGATTAATTTCTATTCAAACTTACTATTATTTTTATAGCT
>JASJPN010000125.1:0-10472 GCA_031426635.1 Polaromonas sp. | reverse complement strand
CTGCTCAATGCCTTCAAACTTGGCGGGCCGGTCAGGCTCACGACCCAAGGCTTCGACAATGGTTTCGGCAAACTTGATGGGCAAAGCGGTTTCAAGGATGATCATGGGCGTGCCTGCCTGCAGGTACTCACGCGCCACCTTCAAACCATCGGCGGTGTGGGTGTCGATCATCACGCCGAATTGTTCAAACGTACTGCGAATCGTATCCAAACGCTCGCTGTGGTTGCTTTTACCGCTCACAAAACCATAGCGCGTGGCGGCTTCTTTGAAAACAGGATCGCTGCTTAGGTCAAATTGACCCGAGGCTGACAACTCGGTCGTGAACAATTGCTTCGTTTTAGCGCCGTCACGTCCGAGTAAATCGAACACAAAGCGCTCGAAATTGGAGGCTTTGGAAATATCCATCGACGGACTGGACGTTTCATGGGTATCGAAACCAGAGCGCACGCGGTACACGCCGGTGCGGAAAAATTCGTCGAGTACGTCGTTTTCATTGGTCGCGACGACCAGTTTGTCTATCGGCAACCCCATCATCCGCGCGACGTGACCGGCGCAGACGTTGCCGAAGTTACCGCTTGGAACCGTGAAGCTGACTTTTTGGGTGTTTTCTGTCGTCGCTTGGAAATAACCCGCAAAGTAATACACCACCTGAGCCAATAACCGCGCCCAGTTGATGCTGTTGACCGTGCCAATTTTGTATTGGCGCTTGAATTCGAGGTCGTTCGACACCGCTTTGACCATGTCCTGGCAGTCGTCAAACACACCCTCGATGGCGATGTTGTGGATGTTGTCGTCCATCAGACTGAACATTTGCGCCTGTTGAAACGCACTCATGCGCCCCTTTGGGCTGGTCATGAAAACCCGCACGCCGCGCTTGCCGCGCATGGCGTATTCGGCCGCGCTACCCGTGTCGCCACTGGTAGCGCCGAAAATATTCAGCGTCTCACCGCGCCGCGCCAGTTCGTACTCAAACAAATTGCCCAAAAGCTGCATTGCCATGTCTTTGAAAGCCAGCGTGGGGCCGTTGGACAGGGCTTCCAGGTACAAGTTGCTCTTTAACTTCTTGAGCGGCACGATTTCCTTCGTGCCAAAGACTTCTTGGGTATAGGTTTTGCGGCAAATGACCTGGAGGTCAGCGGCGGGTATGTCGTCAATATAGAGCGACAAGACCTCAAACGCCAGATCGGCATAACCAGAATTCTCAGACTGCTGGTAAATGTCGCGCCATGTGGCCAGCGTCGCCGCATCGACCTGCGGATACTGAGCAGGCAGATACAAACCACCATCAGGCGCCAGACCTTCCAGCAAGATGTCACAAAATTTACGCGGTGTGGTGTCGCCACGGGTGGAGAGGTAGTTCATACGATGTCTCTGCTCAGTCACTTAAGCCAACTCTTCCTTGCGAATCCGTGTAATCGGTGCCAGCACGCTGCTCAGGGCCTGCATTTGAACCATCGCGGCATTCATTTTGGCCTCAACGCAGTCGTGGGTCAGGATAATCACGTCCGTCTGGGTAGAACCTTCGCCGCCCACTTCGTCAGCCTCGCGCTGCAGCACCGCGTCAATGCTGATGCCCGCAGCCGCCAAAATACCAGTCACCTTGGCCAACACACCCGCCTCGTCCGCCACGCGCAGGCGCAGGTAGTAGCTGGTGACGACCTCGCTCATCGGCAGGACTTTGAGGTCACTCATCGCATTGGGCTGGAAGGCCAAATGCGGCACACGATGCGCTGCATCAGCCGTATGCAAACGGGTAATGTCGACCAAATCGGCAATCACCGCGCTGGCGGTTGGTTCAGAGCCAGCGCCTTTGCCGTAATACAGCGTATTTCCTACCGCATCACCATTGACGACAACCGCATTCATCGCACCTTCGACATTGGCAATCAATCGTTTGGCGGGAATCAAGCTTGGATGAACACGCAGCTCAATACCTTCCTGGCCATTGACGATGACGCGCTTGGTGATGCCCAAGAGCTTGATACGGTAGCCCAATTGCTCGGCATATTTGATGTCTTGCGCGGCCAGTTGCGTGATGCCTTCGACGTAGGCTTTGTCAAACTGCACCGGAATGCCAAAAGCGATGGCCGACATCAGGGTGACCTTGTGCGCTGCGTCCACGCCTTCGATATCGAAGGTCGGGTCGGCCTCGGCGTAGCCCAGGCGCTGCGCTTCTTTCAGCACGACGTCGAAGTCCAGCCCCTTGTCGCGCATCTCAGACAAGATGAAGTTGGTGGTGCCGTTGATGATGCCAGCAATCCACTGAATGCGGTTGGCAGTCAAGCCTTCGCGCAAGGACTTGATGATGGGGATGCCGCCGGCGACTGCCGCTTCAAACGCGACCATCACGCCTTTTTCATGCGCTGCTGCAAAAATTTCGGTGCCGTGCACCGCCAGCAGCGCTTTGTTCGCGGTGACCACGTGTTTGCCAGCGGCAATGGCCTCCATCACCAACTGCTTGGCGATACCGTAGCCGCCGATGAGTTCGATAACGATGTCAATGTCGGGGTTGGCAATGATGGCTCTGGCATCCTTCACCACCTTGACTGAACTCCCAACCGCCGCTTGCGCACGCTCCGTGTCCAGATCAGCCACCATGGTGATCTCAATGCCCCGCCCAGCGCGGCGTTTGATCTCTTCCTGGTTACGTGCAAGGACGTTGAACACCCCCCTACCGACGGTGCCGATGCCCAACAGGCCAACTTGAATAGGTTTCATAAAAATGTCAAAAGTATCAAAAAACTAACAAAATATCAGTCGAATAGTAGAAAAATATCACTCTAGGCAGCGTGTTGCTTTCCTAAGCTGCTACGTTTTCTATAGCCTTCCAGGAACTTGGCGAGGCGTCCAATGGCTTCACGCAGGTCGTCCTCATACGGCAAGAACACGATGCGAAAGTGGTCTGGCGTGGGCCAATTGAACCCCGTGCCCTGTACCAGCATGACCTTGGTTTCCTCCAACACTTCTAAAAAGAACTGCTTATCGTCCGTAATCGGGTACATCTTGGGATCGAGCTTGGGAAACATGTACAGCGCGGCGCTGGGTTTGACGCAGGTGACGCCTGGAATGGCGGTGATCAGCTCATACGCCAGGTCGCGCTGACGGCGCAAACGCCCGCCCTCGCCCACCAGGTCGTTGATGCTTTGGTAGCCGCCCAGCGCGGTTTGAATCGCCCACTGACCCGGCACATTGGAGCACAACCGCATGTTGGACAGCATATTGAGACCTTCGATGTAGTCTCTGGCAGGTTTCTTGTCACCAGAGACAATCATCCAGCCGGCGCGGTAGCCGCAGGAGCGGTGACTTTTAGACAGGCTGCCGAAAGTCAAGGTGAGCACATCGTCACTCAAACTGGCAATCGCCGTGTGTTTCACGCCGTCGTACAGGACTTTGTCATAGACCTCGTCCGCAAAAATCACCAAATTGTGCTCACGCGCCAGCTTGACAATGGCTTTGAGCAGATCGTCCGAATACAGTGCGCCGGTGGGGTTGTTGGGGTTGATGACCACAATGCCTTTGGTGGCGGGGGTGATTTTGGCGCGGATGTCGTCGATATTGGGCATCCAGCCATTGGCCTCGTCGCACAAGTAATGCACGGGCGTGCCGCCGGACAGGCTGGCCGCTGCCGTCCACAGGGGGTAATCGGGCGCAGGGATGAGCAGCTCATCCCCTATGTCCAGCAAGGCGTTGGTGGCCATCACAATCAGCTCGGATGCGCCGTTGCCCAAATAAATATCGTCCAGCGTCACGCCGGCAATGCCTTGCTGCTGGGTCGTGTGCATGACCGCTTTGCGCGCCGCAAAAATGCCTTTGCTGTCAGAGTAGCCCGCCGAATTGGGCAAGTTACGGATCATGTCCTGCTGGATTTCTTCAGGCGAATCAAAGCCAAACACCGCCAGATTGCCGATGTTGAGCTTGATGATTTTTTGACCCTCTTCCTCCATCTGCCGCGCGCGGTCCATGATGGGGCCGCGAATGTCGTAGCAGACGTTGGCCAATTTGGCCGATTTTTGAATCGTTTTCAAAATCCCCTCCAGGGCAGTGGATGACACCATGATTGCTTAAAATAGCATTATCGCCTGACCTCACCCTTCCTCAGCCTCCACCACCCATATTCCACCCTATCTTGCTATGAAATTAGAGCCTGACAATTTTGACGTGCCATCCATTCAAGGCTATGGGCCGGGCTGGGTGCGTGTGAATGGTGACAAAATCACCACCAGCGTGGTCATTGGCTCCAAAGGACAACGCCTGGCCTGGCAATGCGGCAGTTTTGCCGAACTCACCGCTGCGCATTTTGCGCAACTCGCCGGGATTGACGCCGAATTGGTGATTTTTGGCAGTGGCAAGCGCATCCGTTTCCCACAGGCGGCTTGGCTACAGCCCCTGATGGCCAAGCGTGTTGGGTTAGAAACCATGGATACCGGAGCCGCCTGCCGCACTTACAACATATTAGCCGGAGAAGGACGCAACGTCATCGTGGCCTTGCTGCTGGAGGACGATAACGTCACTGATACCACTGATACCACTGATACCAACCCCTAGTATCCAGGCACTAGCACCCGGACATCAAGGAAAGGCTGGTTTTCAGGTTAAAATAGCGGGTTGCAACATTCGATATGCGGACACAACAGTTGTTGTCCGTGACGACTATTGACCACATCCAATTACACGTGAAGCTGCGTGACATTAAGCGAGATTAAAACTACTTATGGCGATCGTTGTCAATAAACCCCTCCCCGAATTTGAATCCAATGCCACCAGCGGCGTCAAAGTCTCGAACGTCTCGCATATTGGGACGACTTTGGTGTTGTTTTTTTACCCAAAAGACAATACCCCAGGCTGCACCACCGAGGCCATGCAGTTTCGCGACAAAAACAAAGATTTTGTCAAAGCGGGAGCCATCGTTTTTGGCGTGTCGCGCGACAACATGAAGTCGCATGACGACTTCAAACTCAAGCTAGAACTGCCCTTTGAGTTGATTGCAGACACCGAAGAAAAAATGTGTCACATGTTTGGCGTGGTCAAAAACAAGATCATGTACGGCAAAAAGGTCAAAGGCATTGAGCGCAGCACCTTCCTGATTGGCGCTGACGGCATCTTGAAGGAAGAATGGCGTGGCCTCAAAGTGCCCGGTCACGTTGATGAAGTCTTGAAAGCTGTGAAAGCACTGAAAAAGAAAGTTTGAAAAACGGCTATCTCAAGATATCGGCGCTTACCTTGCCGCCTCACTGTCTCAGTGTTTATGCATAATGAGACCATGCAGCTGAAATATACCCCGCTCTGTGCTCACAAAGCCGCCTTGGCCTCCAGGCGGCTTTTTTGCTTTTTGCACCCGTCATCCGTACTATTCTCCTGAAACTCTGCTCCTCCACTTAACAGAGACCTTTACACCATGCCATTACCTCCCGCCCCTACCAAGCGTGCCTCGCTTCTGGCACCTGCCAACGTCAAGCTCGCCAAGAGCGCCCTTATTGACCGCCATGTCGTCTCGCAACCTGGTCACAAACCTGAGGCCAAACCCGAACGCCAGCCTGCTACTGACACAGCCAAGCCGCGCGCGCGCTCGGGTACAGAGCGACCCCGCACCGGCGCCCCTGAAAAACGCCAAAGCTCAGTCCAAAAAACGACGAAATTGAACGCTATCCGGCAAGAAATAAGCCCGGACAGCCATCATAACGCTAGCAATAAAGTCGTCGCTTCTGTTTCAACCTCTGCGCCAAAAAACAAACGCGTCAAAGTCAACGGGCCGGCCAGACTGTTTGTACTCGACACCAACGTGTTGATGCACGACCCAATGTGTTTGTTCCGCTTTGAGGAACACGACATTTATCTGCCGATGATCGTGCTGGAAGAACTCGACGGGCATAAAAAAGGCATGACGGAAGTGGCCCGCAATGCGCGCCAAACCAGTCGCTCGCTGGATGCACTGGCTGCGGCCAAAGATGCGGACATGACGCTGGGTCTACAGCTTGACACCACGGGTCACCGCGAGGCCAGGGGTCGCCTGTTCTTTCAAACCCAAGCCCTTGACTACAACCTGCCCCTGAGCCTGCCTCAAGGCAAGGCGGACAACCAAATTTTGGGTGTGGTGGAAGCGCTGCGTCAGTTGCATGCCAGGACGGGAAACCAGGCAGCGGCTGTGCAGCGTGAGGTGGTTTTGGTGTCTAAGGACATCAACATGCGCGTCAAAGCACGGGCGCTGGGCTTATCTGCCGAAGATTACCAAAACGACAAAACCCTGGAAGACGGTGACTTGCTGTACTCGGGTGCGCTGGCCTTGCCAACAGACTTTTGGACCGAACAAGCCAAACATGTTGAAAGCTGGCAAGAAGGTCACACGACTTTCTATCGCCTGAGCGGTCCGCTGGTCCCCGATATGCTGGTGAATCAGTTTGTATATTTTGAAGCAGCGGGTGAACCTAGCTTGTACGCGCGGGTGGTGGAAGTTCGGGCTCAGACCGTCGTCTTAAAAACACTCAAAGACTACAAACACCTCAAAAACGTCGTGTGGGGTGTGGCTGCACGCAACCGCGAGCAAAACTTTGCGATGAATCTGCTGATGGATCCTGAAGTCGATTTTGTCACCTTGGCAGGCACCGCAGGCACCGGCAAAACCCTGATGGCGCTGGCCTGCGGCCTGACGCAAGTGTTGGATGAACGCCGCTACACGGAGATCATCATGACCCGCGCAACCGTCAGCGTGGGCGAAGATATTGGCTTTTTGCCCGGCACCGAAGAAGAAAAAATGGGTCCGTGGATGGGCGCAATGGACGACAACTTGGAAGTGTTAGCCAAGACGGAGACCACCGCCGGTGAATGGGGCCGCGCTGCCACCAATGAATTGATCCGCAGCCGCATCAAGGTGAAAAGCATGAATTTCATGCGCGGGCGCACGTTCTTGAACAAATACGTCATCATTGACGAAGCACAAAACTTGACCCCCAAGCAGATGAAAACCCTCATTACCCGCGCCGGGCCTGGCACCAAAATCGTCTGCATGGGCAATCTGGCACAGATTGACACGCCGTATTTGACCGAAGGCTCATCCGGCATGACCTACGCGGTCGATAAGTTCAAAGGCTGGCCGCACGGTGGGCACATCACACTGGCACGTGGCGAGCGGTCACGGCTGGCGGATTTTGCCAGCGAGGTGCTTTAATAATCAGCGCCACTACTGGCCAAACTCTCAAACTTGGTGATGGGCTTAAGGAAGGCCAGCTTCACTGTGCCGGTCGGGCCGTTACGCTGTTTGGCGATGATGACTTCGGCCACGCCGGGCTCTTTGGAGAGCTCTTTGGTGTAGTAGTCGTCGCGGTAGATGAACATGATGATGTCGGCATCTTGCTCGATCGCACCGGATTCGCGCAAATCGCTCATCATCGGGCGTTTGTCGGTGCGGGTTTCGACGCTTCGGTTCAGCTGCGAGAGTGCAATCACCGGGCATTGCAGCTCTTTGGCCAGCATTTTCAAGCCCCGGGAGATTTCACCCAGCTCGGTGGCGCGGTTTTCGCCGTTGCCGCCACCGCCAGAGCCACTCATGAGCTGCAGGTAATCCACCACAATCAGGCCCAATTTTCCGCATTTTCGGGCCAAACGGCGGGCGTTGGCACGCAGTTCGCTGGAGTTGAGGCCAGCGCTCTCATCAATGTGCAAGGACACGGTGCGCAACTTTTCAATCGCCTCCGTCAAGCGAGGCCATTCTTCGTCAGACAACTTGCCGGTACGTAAATGCGATTGATCAATCCGTCCGATCGAGCCGACCACGCGCACCGCCAGCTGGGCCGCGCCCATCTCCATGGAGAAAACTGCGACTGGCAAGCCTTCATTCAACGCCACATGCTCGGCAATATTGATCGCCAAAGCCGTTTTACCCATCGATGGACGCGCTGCCAAGACGACCAAGTCACCTGCTTGAAAACCGGAGGTCATGCGATCCAGGTCATAAAAACCAGTCGGCACGCCCGTGATGTCATTGGGGTTGTCGGCCATTTCCTGCACGCGGTCAAGCAGGTTCACCACCAGCGTATCCATGCTCTGGAAACCCTGCTTCATGCGCGAGCCTTCTTCACCAATATTGAAGATTTTTTGTTCGGCCTCATCCACAATGGTGGCCACGGGACGGCCTTGGGTGTTGAAGGCATTGGTGGCAATCTCGTCGCTCACGCTGACCAGTTTGCGCAAAATGGAACGCTCACGCACGATCTCGGCATAGCGGCGAATATTGCTGGCGCTGGGCACGTACTGCGCCAGGGAGTTGAGGTAACTCAGGCCCCCAACTTCTTCAGACGTGCCCAGGTTTTGCAGCTGCTCATACACCGTGATCACATCAGCAGGTTTGGTGGCATTGATCAGGCCTGTCATCGCGCTGTAAATCAGGCGGTGCTCATAGCGGTAAAAGTCGCCATCGGTGAGCAAGTCGCCCACGCGATCCCAAGCGCCGTTATCCAGTAGTAAGCCCCCCAAAACACTGGACTCCGCTTCAATCGAGTGGGGCGGAATACGCAACTGGGCGATTTGCCGGTCAGGGATGAAATCCTGGCTGACTTTGTTGCCAAATTCAGCTCTATGCACCTCACTTTGATGGTCACGTTGATAGTCACTTTGAATATCGTGATTGATATCGCTGACAGAGCGTTCTGAGGTGATGACGGCAGACATGAGATTCCTTGAAGCAAGCCCTAAATACTAATGCGAAAGAGTCCCAAAGTCATTGCATAAGTCTGTGCATAAGCTCTGATTAACTCGCTTTTAAGTGTGCAAAAGTATCTGTACAAAAAATAAAGGCCACCGAGCGTGAACTCGGCAGCCTCTGAGCAGCCTAACGAAAGGCTACGTGGCAGCTTAAGCTGTTTCGCCGTACACAGTGACGGTGATTTCAGCAACCACATCGGTATGCAAAGCCACGCTCACAGCGCTGTCGCCCACAACCTTGATCGGGCCGTTAGGCATACGCACTTGTGATTTCAAGACTTTGTAGCCTTGTTTACCGAGCTCTTCAGCGATGTCCGCATTGGTCACAGAACCAAACAAACGGCCGTCAACACCCGCTTTTTGCGTCAATTTGATGACAGCACCGCCGAGTTTTTCGCCTTGCGCTTGAGATTCAGCCAGCTTGGCAGCTGCTTGCTTTTCCAACTCAGCACGTTTGACTTCGAATTCTTTTTTCGCCGTCTCGGTAGCACGACGTGCGCGACCGGTCGGGATCAAAAAGTTGCGAGCGTAACCGTCTTTGACTTTAACGATATCACCCAAATTGCCGACGTTAACAACCTTGTCCAATAGAATAATTTGCATGTGACTACTCCTTAGATGCGGTGTTGGTCGCTGTACGGAACCAGGGCCAGGAAACGCGCACGTTTGATAGCTGTGTTGAGTTGGCGTTGGTAAATGGCACGGGTACCGGTCAGGCGAGCAGGAATGATTTTTCCGTTTTCACCAATGAAGTCGCGCAAGGTATCGACATCTTTGTAGTCGATTTCCACAACGTCAGCCACCGTGAAACGGCAGTAGCGCTTGCGCTTGAATAACAAATTTTGCGCTGGGCGCTTTGGGCGTTTGTCTTTATTAAAACGTTTTGGTCCGGGCATGATGGACTCCTGAAAAATTAGTTTTGCTGAAATTCTTGAATATGAAACACAATATTTTTACCTTGGCGTGCGGCCCCTAAAAAGCCTGTGAACTGCCAAACACTGCCTATTGCCTGCCTACCGATGGATTCGGCTAGCGCACCAATGGCCACTGCTTTGATACTTGCACTGACTTGCCTACTGAGACCTGCTTCCTGAACTTGCGACTCGTGATCGAGTGTTAAATTCAAAGCTGGCAATCCGGCTGGCGTGTAGCGCAAGGCTGAAACCTCGGCGATACAGGCGGTCAAAACAAGCTGGTTCACGCCACGACAAGCTAAAAATTATTGCGCAGCGTATTCAGCTTGTTGGGTTTTACGAGTTTCTTCGCGTTCGACAGTTTTCATCATGGAAGATGGGCCGGTATCGGCTGCCTTCTTGAGAACGGTCAAATGACGCAAAACAGCATCGTTAAACTTGAAAGCATGCTCAAGTTCAGCCATGACGGCTTGGTCGGCTTCGATATTGACGCACAGGTAATGGGCTTTAGCCAGCTTGTTGATCATGTAGACCAACTGGCGACGACCCCAGTCCTCAACGCGGTGCACCTTACCGCCACCAGCGGTAATCATGCCCTTGTAACGCTCCAGCATGGCTGGAACTTGTTCACTTTGATCCGGATGGATCAACAAGACGATCTCATAATGACGCATAGACACTCCTTTAGGATATAGCCACCCGCTGCGTCTACATAACCTGTTGTATTTAAGAATCAAACACAATGGCCTGTAGCGGTGTGGCAAGGGAAAGCCTTGGATTATAAGCTTTTTTTCACGCGCTATTTTGAATCGCCTTGTGCAGAGCTGCTGTATGGGCGCATCAAGCTGACCATCCAAATCACAA
>JASJPN010000124.1:0-3762 GCA_031426635.1 Polaromonas sp. | reverse complement strand
GCGGTTAGCGTGGTGTCGGGTATGACTTCGATGATGTAGCGCGGCGCGATCTCGGGGCGAATGCCGGTCGCGCCCACTGCGAATTCGCGGCCGGTGAATTCGCCAAATTTCACGGTTTTGGCATTGGCCGATTCGTCGGTAAAGTCAACCAGGTACCACACGGGCTTTTGTCCGGCATCTGATTGGGCGCACAAGCCGCGCAGCGCGCCGGTGCCACAGCCAGAGGTAAAGTTGACCTTGTTTTTGGCTTCAAAGAGATCCATGCGTTTGGCCGCCGAGGTGTTGGGCCCCTGTATGTCAAGTTCAGCGTCAATCAGCGCGGCCTCGGCGGCCTGGAAGGCAATTTGCGAATCGCGGTCAAACCGCGAGGTGCGCTCTGACATCAGCACCATTTGGCTGGCCGCAATGCCCAGTACCGTGACGACGATGAGCAAAATCAGCGTGGTGATGAGTGAAAAACCGCGTTGCCGGACGGGGGGGTGAAAAACAGGACGAGCTGGCGTGTTCATTTTTTACCTTGTCGTCAAATCGTTGCGAACGTGGACGGTAAAGGTGATCGGCATGCGCAAACGCCGGTCGGCTGGAACGGCCAGCTCTGAACCTTCGTCGTTGGCGCTGTCGGTATAGGCGCTGCCCAGCGGCGACAAGGTGCTGGCGATGGCTTGCTGTGCCGACCCCACGGGACCGCGCAGCACCAAACCCACCCGCACGGCTCGCACGCGCCGCCAGTTGTCGCGTGTGGCGGTGGCGTTGCCTGGCACGGAGAGCTGGTCCGCACGCAGCCAGCGTTCGGCAACGGAGTCTTGCAAGGGGTCGTTGGCCACAGGTACAGCATTGGGCGTCACGCGGTCGGTGCCATACAAGACCTGGAACGACTCCACGCCTTCAACCAAGGGGGTGGAGGCAACCCACTTGCCATCAGTGTGGTTGTAATAAGCGCAATACAGCGAGGGCTCACCGTCAGCCCCGGTGGCCACATGAAAGATGCTGACACCACGTTCGTTGAGGTCGTTGGTGGTGAGGCCGCGCTCACTCACGCCACCGCAATTGACCATGGTGTTGTCTGCTTTGTTGGCATTAGCAGGGTCAGCTACGCCTTGGTAGCGCACCACCAGCATATCACTGCCATTTTTGCAAGAAGTATCATTGACGCTGCCACATTTGGTTGGTCGATTGTCATTGGTGATGCTGGTCGTACTGCTGATGAGCAGATCACCAGGCTGCGTATAGATGGCATTGTTCCAGCCAAAAATGTCGGGCTCAAGCAGCGTTTTGTCAGCGCTGGCGCGGAAGGTGGCCGTGGCTGCGCCGTAGTCTTCAAAACCTGCCTGCACAATCGTGCGGGTGAGCAAGTCAACGGCCAGACGCTGGCGATCACGTATTTGGGTGCTGCTATCCACCGCGTCATACCCTTGGCGACCCAGCAGCAAGGCAGCGCCGGCAATGATGACGACGAGCAGCCCCAGCCCCATGGCGACCAGCAGTTCGATCAGTGTCACCCCGCGTTGTTGGTGCCAGCGGCTTCTTTTTGATGGCTGTGTGAGGTGTTTCAATTGGGTGTCCCGGCAGTCAGTGGCACGATGATCAGGGGGCGCATATCGCCGCTGGTAAATTTGAGCACCCCATCGGTGCCGGTGTTCGTCCAGGCCATTTTCAAGACGCTGATGTCACCGTCGTTTGTGCAAGCCCACTGCGCCTTGCCGTCGGCATCAAAAGGGGTTTTGTCAAAGCAGATCTCTATTTTCGGGTCTGGCAAGGCATCACGCAGGCGGTTTTTCCAGTCCGCCATGTCCCAGGTGGCCACGGCCACCGGGGTGGAGCATGCAGCGGTGAAACAGTTCTCTGTAAAAGTAGTTGTAGTTGTGCTCGTTAATATGGTCGCGGTAGATAGATAAGGATTGTCAGCCGCAGCGGGTTTGATCGCGATGACATGGTTGCCGCGCATCTTGTCGGCCAGTTCGCGGGCAAACGACGCGGCCACGGACTGGCTGCGCGTCTCTTTGTTCGATTGCATGGCGGCCGCCTGCATGCCAACCGCGCCCAGCATGCCCAGGCTGAGGATGATGAACGCAATCAGCACCTCAAGCAGGCTGAAGCCGGTTTGCTGCTGTCGGGTGCCCGGCTTGGCGTAGCGCTTCGGCTTGCGGGAATGAAACATCATGTTACTCATGTTTTCATTGTAGAAGATGTATGGCACAAGATCATGACTTGCGCATGCCGTTTGTCAGCGGCAACTAACCGTTGGTCGAAAAATGACCAGGCAGGTGATGTTTCGGGGGGGGGCCTCTGCGTGAAGTGTCACGCACACGAATGAGCTTGCACGGTGTGCATCGGCGGTCTATACTGACTTGGGGAGGCGGTTTTGCTGTCTTGTTTGCAACCATGGAGCGCCCCGTTGCGGGGTGCGCACTAAGGAGGAAGGCGATGTCGGTCGATGCGCTCATTTTGGAATCCCCCGTGTCCCAGGACATCGTGGAGGTCGCTGCCTTTACGGGTGGCATCGTCGGTCCCAGCCTGCAAATGCTGGGGCCCGTGAAGGATGGTGGCACCATCGTTGCCAGCACGGCACCCGGTTGCTGGGGGCCGATGATCACGCCGAAATTCCAGGGTGGCCATGAAGTCACCCAGCCGGTGGCGGTGGAAGGTGCCGAAATCGGCGATGCCATTGCCATCAAGCTCAAGCGCGTGGAAGTGACCTCGCTGGCCACCTCTTCCGGCGTCATGCAGTTCGTGGATGGCCGTTATCTGGGCGACCCTTTTGTGGCCAAGCTTTGCCCCAAGTGTGGTACCCAGAGACCCGCCACCCATCTGGAAGGCATCGGGCAGCAGGCGGTGCACTGCGACGTCTGTGGCGCGGAGGTCAGTGCGTTTCGTTTTTCCAACGGCTATGTCATCGTTTTTGACAGGGAAAACCAGGTCGGGGTGACGGTCAGCAAGGCCATCGCCGAACGCATTGCCAAAGAAGCGAAACTATTTGCCCACTTGCCTGCCGCCTCACAACAGCACTCGATCCTGTCGTTCGCGGAAGCTGACATTGTTGGTTTGGTCTCACGCATGCAGCCCTTCATGGGCAACATCGGCACCACGCCGTCACGCGATCTGCCGGACTCCCACAACTGCGGCGATTTCGGCGCTTTCCTCATCAACGCCCCGCACAAATACGGCATGAGTCAGGAAGAGCTGAACCGACACAAGACCGACGGCCACATGGATGCCAACTCGGTGCGGGCCGGCGCCATTGTCATTTGCCCGGTGAAGGTGCCGGGCGGCGGCATTTATATCGGGGATATGCACGCCCAGCAGGGCAATGGCGAGATCGCCGTGCATACCACCGACGTGGCGGGCGAGGTGGAATTGCAAGTGGACGTCATCAAGGGGTTGACTCTTGATGGGCCGATCTTGCTACAGCGCCTGGAGGACCTGCCGCTGTTGGCGCGCCCCATCACCCCGGAGTTGCGGGAGAAGGCGCACGCCCTGGCGCAGCGTTTCGGCGGCATTCCGCTGGAGGACAACGCCCCGATTACCTTCATCGGCTCCGGCGCCAACCTCAACGAGGCCACCACGAATGGTCTGGAGCGCGCCGCCAAGGTCACCGGTCTGCCTTATGACGAGATTCTGAATCGTGCCACCATCACCGGCTCCATCGAGATTGCCCGGTTGCCTGGGGTGGTGCGGGTCACGTTCCTGTGCCCGATGCCGGTGCTCGAGCGCCTCGGCATCGCGCATCTGGTGCGGGCGCAATACGGGCTGTAGGCGTCTGGC
>JASJPN010000123.1:5954-7654 GCA_031426635.1 Polaromonas sp. | reverse complement strand
TCAAACACCAGTTCATCATGTACCTGCATGATCATTTTGGTGCCGCGCTTTTCTGCATCCAAGACCTGCTGCACTTTGACCATGCTGAGTTTGATGAGGTCAGCCGCCGTGCCTTGCATGGGTGCGTTGATGGCGGCGCGCTCGGCACCAGCGCGGCGCGGACCGTTGGGGGAGTTGATCTCGGGCAGGTACAGACGGCGGCCAAAGACGGTTTCGACATAGCCTTTGCTTTTGGCCTCCAGCTTGGTTTGGTCCATGTAATGCTTGACGCCGGGGTAGCGAGCGAAGTAGCGCTCGATGTAGTTTTTGGCAGCGGTGTTGTCGATGCCCAGGTTGCGCGCCAAACCGTAGGCGCTCATGCCGTAAATCAGACCGAAGTTAATCACTTTGGCGTAGCGGCGCTGCTCGCTACTGACCTCATGGGTGGGCACACCAAACACTTCGGCAGCGGTGGCGCGGTGCACGTCCATGCTGTCGTGAAAAGCCAAAAGTAGCGAGGCATCGCCGCTGATGTGTGCCATGATGCGCAGCTCGATTTGCGAGTAATCAGCACTGGCAATCATGTGGCCGGGCGGCGCGATGAAAGCTTCGCGCACACGCCGACCCTCGGCGGTTTTGACGGGAATGTTTTGCAAGTTGGGGTCGTTGCTGGACAAGCGCCCGGTCACCGCCACGGCTTGCGCGTAGTGCGTGTGCACGCGGCCGGTGCGCGGGAGGGCCAGCTGAGCCAGCTTGTCGGTATACGTGCCTTTGAGTTTGGCAATGCCGCGGTGCTCCAGAATTTTGGCCGGCAGCGGGAAGTCTTCGGCCAGCTTTTCCAGCACTTCTTCGTCTGTAGAAGGTGCGCCGGTGGCGGTTTTCTTGACGATGGGCATGCCCAGCTTGGTGAAGAAAATTTCGCCAATCTGCTTCGGGCTGCTGAGGTTAAACGGCTGGCCCGCCAGCGCGTGCGCCTCAGACTCCAGCTGCAAAATACGCTGCCCCAGCTCGTGACTCTGCACGGCGAGCATGGCCCCGTCAATCAACACGCCGTTGCGCTCGATGCGATACAGCGCCTCGCTGCTGGCAATTTCCAGCGCATAGATAAAGCGCAATTTGTCGTTGGCCTCTAGCTGCGGCCACAACGCCAAATGCACGTCCAGCGTCTGGTCAGCGTCTTCGCACGAATATTCAGCGGCTTTGTCGATATCGACCTGGTCAAAGCAAATTTGGCTGGCCCCTTTGCCACACAAATCTTCAAAATTGATGCCACTGCGCCCCAGGTGGCGCTCGGCCAGGCTCGACAGACCGTGCGGTTTGTGGACTTCGAGCACATAGCTTTGCAGCATGGTGTCGTGCGCGTAGCCGTGCACCTCGATGCCGTGGTTGGCAAAGACGTGACGGTCATATTTGATGTGTTGACCGAGCTTTTTGTGTGCGGCATTCTCTAGCCAAGGCTTGAGCCGGGCCAAAACTTCATCGCGCGGCAATTGCGCGGGCGCGCCGGGGTAGACGTGGGCCACCGGGATGTAGGCCGCCTCGCCAGGGGTGATGCTGAGGCTGACACCGACGATTTCGGCACGCATGGCGTCTATTGACGTGGTTTCTGTGTCGACAGCGACCAAATCGGCGGCGTGCACTTTAGCCAACCAGGCATCGAAGGCGTCCCAGGTGAGCACGGTTTCGTAAGCCACGGTGGAGACTTCAGGCGTTGCCTGCGT
>JASJPN010000123.1:0-5854 GCA_031426635.1 Polaromonas sp. | reverse complement strand
GCGTTGCCTGCGTGGGCTGCGGGTCTGCGGCGGGCTCGTCGAACAAACCGGGCGACGTGTCTGAGTCAGCCTCGGCTACACGGCGTTTGGGGGCAACGGACGGTGGAGAAGCGCTTGCCTCTGCACCAGCAGCCTGCAAACCCTTCACCAGACCCTTGAACCCATATTTTCCATAAAATTCAATCAAACCCGTCGTATTTTCGACCCCTGTTGCTATGCTATTTAGAGCAGGAAGGCTTTCGACATAACCATCGAGATCGCAATCGGTCTTGATCGTGAGCAGCTGGCGTCCGGTGGGCAGCCAGTCCAAGGCTTTGCGCAGGTTCTCGCCCACCGCGCCGGTGATCTCGTCGGCGCTGGCGACGACGGCGTCCAGAGAACCATACGCTTGCAACCACTTGGCCGCGGTTTTGGGGCCGACTTTGGCCACGCCGGGCACGTTGTCGATGACATCCCCCACGAGGGTCTGAAAATCCACCATCAAACGGGCTGGCACGCCAAATTCGGCCTCCACGCCAGCCACGTCGCGACGTTTGCCGTTCATGGTGTCGATGATGGTGATGTGTTCGTTGACCAACTGAGCCAGATCCTTGTCGCCGCTGGAGACGATGACTTCAATGCCCTGCTTGGCCGCCGTCACGGCCAACGTACCGATGACGTCGTCGGCCTCGACGCCGGGCACGTCCAGCACTTTCCAGCCCATCAGGCGCACCACTTCATGAATCGGCTCAATCTGGGCGCGCAAGTCGTCGGGCATGGGCGAGCGGTGGCCCTTGTACTCGGGGTAAATCGCATCACGAAAGGTCGGTCCCTTGGCATCAAAGACGCAGGCCGCATAGTCGGCTGGCACGTCCTTGCGCAGCTTTTGCAACATGTTGATCATGCCGCGAATGGCACCCGTAGCGGCGCTGGTCGGGTCGCCCGGCACGGCGCGCAGGTCGGGCATGGCGTGAAACGCGCGGTAGAGGTAGCTGGAGCCGTCAACTAACAGCAGGGTTTTGTTTGTTTTTTCAGTCATTTCGGCAGGGTTTTGGCAACAATTGGGGCAAGGCTAGACCCATCGCCGAATTTTTGGCGGGTTCTAGAGCATTCTTGAAAAGGTTGAAATTTAGGCTAGATTGTGCATTGCCTACAATCAGTGGCCAAACTTCTCACTTTTTGCTTCACTTTTCACGTCCTTTTTCACCGTCTTCCTCACCTTTTTCCGCATGGCTGTCTATACCGAAATCTCTTTCAATGAAGCACGCGATTTGCTGCGCCTCCTCAATCTGGGTGAACTACAGACGCTTGAAGGCTGCTCTGGCGGGATTGAAAATACCAATTATTTCGCCTCTTCTGACCAGAGTGAGTACGTACTTACCATTTTTGAGCGACTGACGTTTGAGCAACTGCCCTACTACTTGCACCTGATGAAACATCTGGCAGCGAAGGGCATCCCGGTACCCGACCCTGCGCCCGATGCCACGGGCGCGATTTTGCACAGTTTGCAAGGCAAGCCGGCCTGCGTGGTGAACAAACTGCGCGGTCAAAGCGAGCTGGCACCCACGCCTGCGCATTGCGCACAAGTGGGCGAGATGCTGGCGCGCATGCACCTGGCAGGGCGCGACTATGAACGGTCACAACCCAATTTGCGCGCTTTGCCGTGGTGGAACGAGACGGTGCCGATCGTGCTGCCCTACCTCAATGAGGCCCAGCGCAGCTTGATCCTCAGCGAATTGGCGCTTCAGAACCACATCGCCGAAAGCTCAGCGTTTGCGGCCCTGCCACGTGGCCCGATTCACGCCGACTTGTTTCGCGACAACGTGATGTTTGAACATGGCCAGTTGACGGGGTTTTTTGACTTCTATTTTGCTGGCAATGACGCTTGGCTGTTTGATCTGGCCGTGTCACTCAATGACTGGTGTATTGAGCATCAAAACAAGACTTTAGCCGGTGTGAATATTGCCTCACATGCTACACAATTTATAGCGTCATACGAGCGCATCAGACCCCTCACGGCGGCTGAGCGGCAACTGCTGCCGGCGATGCTGCGCGCCGCCGCCCTGCGTTTTTGGATCTCCAGGCTGTGGGACTTTCACTTGCCACGCGAGGCGAGTATGCTCAAAGCGCACGACCCCGCGCATTTTGAGCGGGTACTGCTAGAGCGTGTGCGGCATCCGTACCAACTCGCCTGATCCATTCAGCCACCCAACCCGACCCTTTCACCGCTCAAACCCATGTCTTCACCTATTTCACTCAACATCGTCCCAGCCCGCACCGGCTTTACTTGGGTGAAACTGGGCATTCAAACCTTCATCAAGCAACCCTTGGCGCTGGCGGGCTTGTTTTTCATGTTCATGGCTTTGGTGTCTATCGCATCGATGGCACCTTTCATTGGCGGGGCCTTGGCCTTGGTGCTGCTGCCTGCGGCCACGGTGGGCCTGATGGCCGCCACCCAACTTGCCAGCGAGGGCAAGTTTCCGATGCCTGTCACGCTATTTAGCGCTTTCCGTAGTGGCACCAAGAAAACGCAGGTTATTTTGATGCTAGGCGCCCTGTACGCCTTGGGTTTTCTGGTGGTGATGGGCGTGTCAGCCCTGTTTGACGGTGGGCAATTTGCCAGCTTGTACCTGACTGGCGGCGCCATCACCAAAGAAGTCATCACCTCGCCCGACTTTCAAATGGCCACCTGGGCCGCCATGGCTTTGTATCTGCCGTTGTCCCTGATGTTTTGGCATGCGCCGGCTTTGGTGCATTGGCACGATGTGTCACCGGTGAAAGCCTTGTTTTTCAGCTTGGTCGCCTGCATTCGCAATTTGGGCGCCATGACCGTGTATTTCTTCACCTGGCTGGCCGTGTTTCTCTTGGGCGGCCTGGTGCTCAGCCTGGTGGTAGCCCTGACCGGCTCCGAATCTGCCGTGTCCATCATCATGCTACCCGCCGCTTTGTTGATGGCGACGATGTTTTTTTGCTCGATTTACTTCACGGTGCGGGACAGTTTCGTAACGGATTCCGCCCCTGCCATCAGCCAATCGCCTTAAATCGGCGTCAGTTTCGCCACACTCAGCGCCAGCCACTTGATGCCGTGGCGCGGGAAGTTGACTTGCGCTTTGGCATCGTCACCCAGGCCTTCGAGTGTCAGCAGCTTGCCTTCGCCAAATTTGTTGTGGAAGACTTGCATCCCAGCGCGCAGACCATGTGCGGGCGCGGCCTTCTGCACTGGCACGGCAGGGCTTGCAAAGCGTTCTAAATGACTGGTAAATTGGCCTCTAGCCGGCGTATTACTTGCCTGATACGCTCCTGAATTTATAGCGGAATTAAAGCCTGAAGCAAAACCGGAATGCTTCGGCGCAATCCACTTCAAGGCATCTTCTGGCAGCTCGTCAAAAAACCGGCTCTTCAGGTTGTAGCGGGTCTGGCCGTGCAACATGCGGGTTTGCGAGTGGCTGAGGTATAGCCGTTTGCGCGCCCGCGTGATGGCCACGTACATCAGGCGGCGCTCTTCCTCCAGGCCACCCGTGTCGGACAGGGAATTTTCGTGCGGGAACAGGCCCTCCTCCATGCCGCCGATGAAGACGCAGTCGAATTCCAGTCCCTTGGAGGCATGTACCGTCATCAACTGGATGGCATCTTGCCCAGCTTGGGCCTGGTTGTCACCCGACTCCAGCGCGGCGTGGGTTAAAAAGGCATTGAGCGGCGACAGGGTTTCACCCGTTTCAAACTCTGCGTCCAGGGCGGCATCAGCCTCCAAAGAAGCGGTGCTGAGTCCCTGACTGACTGGGCTTTGCGTTAGCCCACCCTGCCCCACGCGTTGCCCGGTTTCATCCACCGGCATAGCCACCGTGTCGCGGCCAAAACCCTCGATGGTGACGAAGCTCTCTGCCGCATTGACCAGTTCTTCCAAATTTTCAATGCGGTCGGCGCCTTCACGATCTAGTTTGTAGTGCTCGATCAAACCACTGTGCTCGAGCAACAGCTCGATGATCTCGCGCAGCGTGGCACCCTGCGTTTTCTCGCGCAGCACGTCGATTTTGGCCACAAAGGCCCCGATATTGGCACCCGCTTTGCCGCTGACCAGACTAACGGCATCGCACAAAGAGCAGCCTGCCGCACGCGCGGCATCTTGCAACTGCTCAATGCTGCGCGCACCAATGCCACGCGGCGGAAAGTTGACGACACGCAAAAAGCTGGTGTCGTCTCTGGGGTTTTCCAACAGCCGCAGGTAAGCGAGTGCGTGTTTGATCTCAGCGCGTTCAAAAAAGCGCAGTCCGCCGTAGACGCGATACGGCATGGCAGCGTTGAACAGCGCCGTCTCGATCACCCGGCTTTGGGCGTTGCTGCGGTACAGCACGGCGATTTCTTTTTTCTGGAAGCCACCAGCCTCGCCATCACCTTTGACGAGTTGCTTCATCTCGTCAACCATCCACTGCGCCTCGGCGTAGTCACTGGTTGACTCAATCACCCGCACCGGCTCGCCGGGGCCCTGGCTGGTGCGCAGGTTTTTGCCCAGCCGTTTGCTGTTGTGGCTGATCAGCTCATTGGCCGAGTCCAGTATGTTGCTACCGCTGCGGTAGTTTTCTTCCAGCTTGATTTGTTGTTTGACCGAAAATTCGCGCACAAAGTCGGCCATGTTGCCCACCCGCGCACCGCGAAAGGCGTAAATGCTCTGGTCATCGTCACCCACCGCCATGACGCTGCCCGTGGGTTGAAAGTCCGCACCCAGACTGGCGTTGAGTGTATTTTTGCCACCCGCCAGCATCTTGATCCAGGCGTATTGCAAACGGTTGGTGTCTTGAAACTCGTCAATCAAGATGTGCTGAAAGCGGCGCTGGTAGTGCTGCCGAATCGGCTCGTTATCACGCAGCAGCTCAAAGCTGCGCAGCATCAGCTCGCCAAAATCGACCACGCCTTCGCGCTGGCATTGCTCCTCGTACAGGGCATAGAGCTCAATTTTTTTGCGGGTGTCCGGGTCTTTGGCATCCACATCCTGCGGACGCTGGCCGTCTTCCTTGCAGCCGGCGATGAACCACATCAGCTGCTTGGGCGGGTAACGCTCGTCGTCCACATTGAACTGTTTGCACAGGCGCTTGATGGCACTGAGCTGGTCTTGCACATCTAAAATTTGAAAGCTTTGCGGCAAGTTCGCCGCTTTGTAATGGGTGCGTAAGAGCCGGTTGCACAAGCCGTGGAACGTGCCAATCCACATGCCACGCACATTGACGGGCAGCATGGCGGACAGCCGCGTCATCATCTCTTTGGCGGCTTTGTTGGTAAAAGTCACCGCCATCACCCCGCCGGGCGTGATTTGGCCGGTTTGCAGTAACCAGGCGATGCGGGTGGTCAAAACCCGCGTTTTGCCCGAGCCCGCGCCCGCCAACACAAGTGCGTGGCCACTGGGCAGCGTCACAGCGGCGAGTTGCTCGGGGTTGAGGTTGTGCAGCAGACTGCTGGCGTGACGGAGGGTAGATGGCGCGACAGGTTGCACGACCGGCTGCGAGACAGGGTTAGGAATTTCTGAGAACATACAGCGATTGTAGAAAGTCCTGGCCTCCCCCCGAACTCACCCACCCCCGCCGTGAAATAGCTTGTCTTGTACTGCGTTATGTCCGGAGCATTTCTAACGCGATTTGATGCAAACGCTGACCGGGCAGCGCCAGCGTTTCCAACACGCTGAAGTGATTCAGCCCCGGCAATTTTTCACATATTGGCACGGCTTGCTTGCCCCAAGCCTGCTCGATCAACTGGTTGTGGCGCAAGAACTCGGCGGTCTCATCGCCGCCCACCACGCTGGCCAGCCACCCCGTCTGTGGCGCAGACATCCAGGCCGGGCTGACGCGCGCCACTTGTGCCTCAGTCAAGTGCAGTGTTTCTTGCA
>JASJPN010000122.1:0-1855 GCA_031426635.1 Polaromonas sp. | reverse complement strand
CGTAAGAGGCCAAAGTGCCGAACGGGTTGCCTGCATTGTCCACCTCGACAAAACTGAGGCGCAATACGATCAAGAACGGCACCAGAAAAGCCATCGCCAGCCAGACAAACGGCACGCCGATCACAAAATGGCAGCCATGCAGCCAGCGCAATGTGACCAGGTGCTTCAGTGATTTAAGTGTTTTTTTCAACTCAGCCTCACTGCGTCAGGACAACAATATCAGCGCCATCCCACCAGGCAAATACCTTCTGGTCACGGCTTAATTGGGTATCCTGGTGACGCGCCGCATTGGTGCGCGACACCCTGAGCTCCAGCCCGCTGGCCAGTTGCACGTGGTAGCGGGTTTCGTTACCAAAATAGGCGATGGCGCTGATCACGCCCTCAGCGCAATTGTGGCCATGCTCGGCGGCCGAGGCGCGCTGCTCCAAGGTTGGTTCATCGAGTTGCAGGCAGACTTTTTCTGGCCTGACGGCCACGTTCACTTCCATACCTTTGGTGCCGGTAATGCCGTGATTGACATAGTGCAGGCCTTCTTTTGATTCGATCACCACATGGTCTGGCTCATCAATGATCACGCGGCCGGGGAACAGGTTGACGCTGCCGATAAAGTCGGCCACAAAACGGCAATTCGGTGTCTCGTAAATCTCACCAGGCGCGCCCACTTGCAAGATGCGCCCCTCGCTCATGACCGCGATGCGGGTGGCCATGCTCATGGCCTCATCCTGGTCATGGGTGACCATGACGCAGGTGACACCGACCTGCTCGATAATATTGACCAGCTGTATCTGCGTACTCTCGCGCAGCTTTTTATCGAGCGCACCAAGCGGCTCATCAAGCAGCAGGAGCTTGGGGCGCTTGGACAAACTGCGTGCCAGCGCAACGCGTTGCTGCTGACCGCCGGATAGCTGATGTGGCTTGCGTTTGCCGTAGGCGCTTAACTGCACCATGCTGAGCATTTTTTCGACACGCTCGGCAATCTCGTCCTTGGGCATGCCATCACGGCGCAAGCCAAAGGCCACGTTATCCCACACCGACAGATGCGGGAACAAGGCATACGACTGGAACATCATATTGATCGATCGCTGGTAGGGGGGGATGTTGACGATGTCTTCTCCCGCCAAGGAAATCCGGCCTGAGGTCGGCGTCTCAAAGCCGGCCAGCATACGTAACAGGGTGGATTTGCCGCAGCCGGAGCTGCCCAGCAAAGCAAAAATTTCGCCCTTATTTATCGTGACAGAAATATCATCTACGGCGCGTACGCCATTAAATTCCTTGACCAGATTTTGTATCAAAAGAAAGGGTTGGTTTGCAACGGGCGCGACCGGTGCGGCAGATTGAACAGTCATATCAGCAATATCAGCAAAAAATCAATTATTCGGAAGCCAAAAAAGGCTTGCTAGCACCACCCTCAGCCTGGGCTGAAGGTGGCCTGGATAGGGGATTTATGTCGTCAATGTACAGTCCTCAAATGAGGCCTGTAAATGGATACCAGCAGACTTAAATTCCTGTTTTGAACTTGGTATAGACCCGTGTCATGGTGCGGCGGATATCGGCACTTAGTGGCTCTGGCACTACCATCTTCTTTTTATCTTCGTCAGTCAGGTAGATCGTCTTATTTTCAGCCACCGATTTCACTACAAATTTGGTCGCAGCGGCATTCGGGTTGGCGTAAAACACCTTGTTGCTCAAGCTGGCGTGAACTTCAGGACGCAGGATGTAGTTGATGAAGGCATGCGCATTGCTTGGATGAGGCGCATCGACCGGGATGGCCATCGTATCGAAGAACAAGGTGGCAGTCGTCTTGGGAATCAAAGCGACGATATTGTTGCCATTTTTGGCATCGATGGCGCGCTGG
>JASJPN010000121.1:0-2814 GCA_031426635.1 Polaromonas sp. | reverse complement strand
CTGTCGATCTCATAAGCGGCCAGCTGCACGGTGTGCGCGCCCAGCTCGTTGTCAAAAGCAAAGCCATCAGGCTGCCAACCCAGCGTCCAGGTTGTATTCTGGATGGAAATTCGACTTCTATCCGGCGTGAAATGTGGCTTGGTTGCTATTGAATATGTAGCAAATAGTGTCGGACTCACGGGCACGCCCAAAGCCTGCGCCATGTAAACAGCCGCTTCCAGGTGCATGGCCTCGTGGAACATGGCGAGGCGGTAAAAGTACAGCGCGTCGTCATCTTGCGCTGCGGTTTCCAGCAAGGTCAGGGTCTGTTGAAGCGTTGCGGCTAGGTAGGCTTTGCAGGCTTCAGTGCCTGGCAGCGGCAAGTCCCAGCGTGACGCGTGGGGCACGGCGCTGGAGTCGTACCAGTCATCAGAGGCAGCCAGCAGCGACGGCAAACGTGCCTGTGCCGGGTCGCAGCGCACGCCATGTTCGCGTTGCTGGTTGCGGCCAATCCAGCGCTCTTGAAACCAGGCGAGGTGACCCAGCTCCCACAGCGGCGGATTGAGTTCTTCGGTGGACGGCACGTGTAACATACCGGCGCAGGCGTACGTGTCAAACACCTGCAGCGTGCGGCTACGCAGACCCTGCAGAACGGCGGAAATGTGCTGCGCATCGGCTTGGCGCCAATTTGTCGTCTCCGCAAAGTGCATAATTTGTCCCGTCATGAGCCCCAAAAGTATCGTTATCATCAGCCCCGCACTTGCCGCTGCCAACAATGGCAACTGGCAAACCGCCAGGCGCTGGCAGCGTATGCTCAGCCCCCATTATCGTGTGCGCATCATGCTGCAGTGGGACGGCCAGAACGCCGATGCCATGCTGGCTTTGCATGCACGCCGCTCGGCAGATTCCATCGCCCGCTGGGCCGCAGACTGTCCTGAAAAACCGTTGGTGCTGGCGCTCACGGGCACCGATTTGTACCGCGACATCGACCATGATGCACCCTCGCAGCGCTCGCTGCAATTGGCGCATCGCTTGCTGCTGCTGCAAGAGCTGGGGCCGCGCAGTTTGCCCAGCGCGTTGCGCGCCAAAAGCCAGGTGATCTTTCAGTCCACCACGCGCCGCCAGCCCCAACGAAAAACCACACAGCATCTACGGGCTTTGATGGTCGGGCACTTGCGTGCCGAGAAGTCGCCGCAAACCTACTTTGCTGCCGCCCGTGCCCTGGCACAACGCTCAGACATTTTGCTGGACCATATTGGCGCGCCCCTGGATGCGGAGTTGGGTGAACAAGCGCGTCAATTGGCGAAAGATGTGCCAAGTTACCGCTATTTAGGCGAACAAAGCCACGCAGCGACCCGCGCGCGCATCGCCCGGGCGCATGTGCTGGTGCATCCCAGCATGATGGAGGGCGGTGCCCATGTCGTGATGGAGGCGGTGATGAGTGGTACGCCCGTGCTGGCCTCGCGCATTGATGGCAATGTGGGCATGTTAGGCGCTGATTACGCGGGTTATTTTGACTGCGGTGATGCCGGGCAACTCGCGCAGGCCTTGATCAACTGCCGTGACAGCCAAAACACCCAGACCAGCAAGTTGATGCAATTAGCGAGACAATGCAGCCTGCGAGCACCACTTTTTGAGCCTCAAGCTGAGAAGTCAGCGCTGTTGGATGTATTTCACCAGCTGCTTTCGCTGCGCCACCTTCCCTGAACCCACCACCAACAACACTACAAAGCGAATTTGTCATGACTGTCAGCCCAAGCGCCCTGCCTCAAACCGTTCAAGAACCTCGCCTGACCTCGCTCTCCCACGGCGGCGGCTGTGGCTGCAAAATCGCCCCGGGCGTGCTGAGCGAGATACTCAAAGGCACCACCGCCATGCCGATCCCCAAAGAGCTGCTGGTGGGTATCGAAACCGCCGATGATGCCGCCGTCTACAAACTCAACGATACACAAGCGCTGATTGCCACCACCGACTTTTTCATGCCGATTGTCGACAACCCGTTTGACTTTGGCCGCATCGCCGCTACCAATGCCATCTCGGACGTCTATGCCATGGGCGGCAAACCGATCATGGCACTGGCCCTGGTGGGCATGCCGATCAACGTTCTCTCGACGGAGACGATTGCCAAAATTTTAGAAGGCGGTGCTTCCGTCTGCCGCGCGGCGGGTATCCCGATTGGCGGTGGCCACACCATCGACTCGGTTGAGCCGATCTATGGCCTGGTCGCGCTGGGTTTGGTACATCCCGACCGCGTCAAACGCAACGCCGATGCCAAAGTCGGCGACGTGTTGATTTTGGGTAAACCCATCGGCGTGGGCATTTTGTCAGCCGCTCTCAAAAAAGAGCAGTTAGACGACGCCGGCTATGCTCGCATGATGGAGGTCACCACCCAGCTCAACACCCCAGGTCCTGATTTGGCAGTGCTCCCCGGTGTGCACGCCTTGACCGATATCACCGGTTTTGGCCTGGCCGGTCACACGCTGGAGCTGGCACGTGGTTCAAAAACGAATCTGGAGATTGACTGGGCCAGTGTGCCCTTGCTGCCCAAGGTGCGGGAACTGGCCGCGCAGGGCACGGTCACAGGCGCATCTGGCCGGAATTGGCTGGGTTATGGGAAAGATGTCACGGTTCCCGCCGGCTTTGCCGACGCTGACTTGGCGCTGCTGACCGATCCGCAGACCAGCGGTGGCTTGCTGGTGTCTTGCGACGCTGCCGCTGTGCCGCAAGTGCTGGCTATTTTTAAGCAGCATGGGTGTGAACGGTCTGCGGCGATTGGCCGGGGGGTGGCTGGATCTGGGAGATTGGTTGTTTTGTGAGGTGAATTGGAGTTGGGCC
>JASJPN010000120.1:0-5807 GCA_031426635.1 Polaromonas sp. | reverse complement strand
GGCGGCTTTCACATTTTTAGCGTCCTTGGCTTTGATCAGCAGCTGCACACCAGCCATCGCCACGAAGGCACTGACAAAACTCATGCCATAGACGCCCACATAGGGGGCCAACCCCGACAGCGGCCCCTGCACGTGCGCATAACCCGCCGCACCCCACGGAAAACCGGTCAGCCAGGTGCCGCGCGCCAACTCTGCCAGCAACCAGCACGCTGCAAAAAGTATAGCTATCCAGACCCTATTGACGCCGGCCAGATGCCGAAAAATCATGCAAGCCAGGGTGTAAAACAGCGCCAAACTGGCCCCCAGGGCAAACACCGCAAAAGCAGCCAACCAAGCAGGCAGCCCGCCGTAGGTATGCATCGAAATGTACAGCCACCACATGGTGCCACACATCCACGCCACGCTGAACACCCAGGCCAACCCTGCCGCACGCCCCACCGATGCGCTCGCAGACACCGCCCGCGCCAAAACGGCCAATGACAGCAGCTGCAACCACCAAAGAGATTGCCCAGGCCGGATACCCAGGCCTGAAATGTCAAGTGCAAAAGGCCACGCCATGCTGACGGCATGTGCCCAGCCAGCCATCAATAAAATAGCAATTTGTTTCCAAAAACGCATGCGCCGCCGTCCGCTTAATTTGCCAATGTGGTTGCTACTTTATGTGCCTACCTGGTCAGCCATGTCGGCGGGCATGACCTTGAACCACTTGACCGCGCCGCCTTTGGTGTGCAGCACCGTGAAGCTCAGGCCTGACAACACCATGCTTTCGCCGCGCTTGGGCACATGGCCCATTTCGTGGGCAACCAGCCCGCCAATGGTGTCGAACTGGTTATCGGAGTCGCTCTCTGTCAGCGTGACTTTAAACGCCTCGTTGACGCGCTCAATGGCGGTATCGCCGCCAACGCGGTAGGTTTTGTCGGCCAGGCCAAAAATGTCACCCTCGTCGTCCTCGATGTCAAATTCGTCCTCGATTTCACCGACGATTTCTTCCAGCACATCTTCAATCGTTAGTAACCCTGCCATGCGGCCAAACTCGTCTATCACAATCGCCAGGTGGTTACGGTTGCCGCGAAACTCTCGCAGCAAGTCATTCAGCCCCTTGGTTTCGGGTACAAACACCGGCGGGCGGAGCAAGGCACGGATATTCAACTCGGGCGCACGCTGTAACTTGAGCAAGTCTTTGGCCAGCAAGATGCCGATGATATTGTCTTTTTCGCCCTCAAACACTGGAAAACGCGAATGCGCGGTGTCGATCACCTGGTGCAGCAACTCATCCATGGACGCTTCGATATTGAGCAAGTCAATCCGCATCACCGGCACCATCACGTCGCCGGCGCTCATGTCGGCCATGCGAATCACCCCTTCCAGCATGGCACGGCTTTGCGCGCCAATCACATCGTTGTCCTCGGCCTCGGCCAGGGTTTCAAACAGTTCGTCCTTCGAATCCGGGCCAGGATTGAGGAATTCAACTATTTTTTTAAATAACGAGCGCTTGTCTGCGGGCTCGCTACGATCAGGACGGTCTGTTTTGTCGGGTTGACTGGGGTCTGACACGGTGAAGGTGCTTATTCAGGATCACTAAGCAGCAGTTGTTGAGAAGCCTCTAGGATAGCGGATAACGCTGACGTGCTGGTTGCCGGCTTTTCCAGGTCACGTTCTGGCACGGTTGCGCCCTGTAATGGGGGTCAAAAGTTGACTAGGCGACAGGCCTTACCTTGCTGCGTAGCCAGACCTTCTCCATCTCGACCGCCATGAACACCACAGCGGCCGCCCCGAGGCAGAGCAACAACTCGGCCAGACTCAGCGGCTCGGTCTTGAAAATCGGGTTCAGCACCGGCACATAAATCGTCGCCAGTTGCAACACAAAAGTTAGCAGCACCGCGCCCAGCAGAGGCCGGTTCGAACCCAGCCCGAGGCGAAACAGCGACTCGGTCTCCGAGCGGACCGCCAGCACATGTGCCATTTGCGACAAGGTGAGCACGGTGAACACCATGGTCTGCCAGTGCGCATGGCCGGTGGACAGGGCCCAGGCCTGCACCGACAGGCACAGCCCGCCGATCAGCAAGCCGACCCACAGGATATGCTGCCACAGGCCGTGGGCGAACAGGTTCTCCTGCGGGGGCCGCGGGGGGCGCTGCATGATGCCGCGCTCTGCGGGTTCTGCTGCCAGTGCCAGGCCCGGCAACCCGTCCGTCACGAGATTGACCCACAGGATGTGAATGGGCAAGAGCGCAATGGGCAAACCCAGCATCGGGGCCAGAAAGATGGTCCAGATTTCGCCGGAATTGCCTGTCATGGCATACCGGACAAATTTTCGGATGTTGTCGTAAATACGCCGACCTTCACGCACCGCGGCGACGATGGTGGCAAAGTTGTCGTCCAGCAAGACCAGACTCGCCGCCTCGCGCGCCACGTCGGTACCGCCACGGCCCATCGCCACGCCGATGTCCGCCCGCTTGAGTGCAGGCGCATCATTGACGCCATCCCCCGTCATCGCGACAAATTCGCCCCGGGCCTGCAAGGCCTCGACAATGCGGATCTTCTGTGCCGGATCAACGCGCGCATAGACCCGTGTGCTGGCGACGCGCTCACGCAGCGTCGGCTCTGCCAGCTCGGCCAGTTCAGCGCCCGTCAGCACTTCGGCGTCACCATCCAGCACGATGCCCAGACGCCGCGCAATGGCCAGCGCCGTGGCCGGATGGTCGCCCGTGATCATCACCGGCGTGATGCCCGCCGTGATGCAGTCACGCACGGCAGCAGCAGCTTCCGGACGCGGCGGGTCAATCAACCCCACCAGTCCGATCAGGCTCATGCCAGATTCCACCGCCGCGACGTCACCGGGCGCGGGCAGGGTTGCATGCGCCCGGCTGGCCAGTGCCAGGACACGCAAGCCCTTGGCCGCCATCGCCTCGGCCGCAGCCAGCGCCGCAGCCTGTTGCAGCGGCACGATGCCATCCTCGCGCCATTGCGAACGGCACAAGGGAATCACCGATTCGGGCGCGCCCTTGGTGTACGCCATGAAGCTGCTCCCGACCCGATGCAAGGTGCTCATGCGCTTGCGCACCGCGTCGAACGGCAACTCCTGCACCCGTTCGAACTGGCGCTCCAGCTCGGCCTTGTCGAGCCCAGCCTCCTGCGCCACTTGCGTGAGCGCCGTTTCGGTCGGGTCGCCCTGCCACACCCCTTCGCGGTTGCGGTTGGCGTCATTGCACAGGGCTGCCGCACGCAACAGTTCCAAAGGAAGCGCGCCCGGCCTTGCATCACCTTTGACAGCGCCGGTCGGCACCCACTCTTGCCCATCGGCCAGTAGCAATTCGGCGTGCATGCGGTTCTGCGTCAGGGTGCCGGTCTTGTCAGAACAGATGAAGGTGACCGAACCCAGTGTCTCGACCGAAGGCAGGCGGCGAATCAGCGCATTGAGCGACACCATGTGGCGCGCCCCCAGCGCCAGCAGCACCGTCACCACCGCCGGCAGGGCCTCGGGAATCGCGGCCACCGCCAGACTCACGGCGGTCAGGATCATCAACACCGGGTCCTCGCCGCGCAGCACACCCACCAGAAAAATCACCACACAGATGGCCATCACCGCCAGCGCCAGCCGCTTGCCAAATGCCGCCAGACGACGTTGCAGTGGCGTGCTTCGATCCGTGTCACGGTCCAGCAGCCCGGCCACCTTGCCCAGCTCGGTGGCCATGCCGGTGGCGACCACCAGGCCGCGTCCGCGCCCGTGGGTTGCCGTGGTGCCCTTGAAGGCCATGTTCAGCCGGTCACCCAGCGCGTGGGCCATGCCTGTCAGCGCTCCGGCGTGTTTTTCTACCGTGACCGACTCGCCGGTCAGGGTCGATTCGTCCACCTTGAGCTGGGCAATGTCGATCAACCGCAGGTCAGCGGGTACCTGGTTGCCCGCCTCCAGCAGCACAATGTCACCGGGCACCAGCGCGCTGGCAGCAATCACCTGCGCCCGCCCGCCGCGCAGCACCGTGGCGTGGGCAGCCGCCAGTTGTTGGAGTGCCGCCATGGCCCGGTCGGCCCGCCAGGCCTGCACAAAACCGATTCCCGCATTGAGCAGCACGATCACCAGGATGGCCAGCGTATCGACCAGATCGCCGATGACACCCGAGATCACGGCGGCGGCGATCAACACCAGAATCATGAAATCCTTGAACTGGTCCATGAACTGACCCGCCAGACTGCGGCCCGGCCGTCCCTGGATTTCATTCAGACCGTGGTGTCCGGCGCGGCGGCTGGCCTCTTCCTCATGCAGGCCGAGCGCCGGGTCTACCCCGTGTTGACGCGCCAGTTCATGGGCATCTTGCAGATGCCAGTGCCCGGTCGCTGCTTGAAGCGGTTCTCGTTCCATGCCGGTTTCAATGCACCGTCCGTCGGTCATCCCGCGCCGTCACTTGCGGATCGTGTAAGCGAACCGCCTCCAGTAAAGCAGCCGAACCATCCACAGGCCGTAGTAACTTCATTTTTCCCCTGACTTGAGTAGCGTGATCGAACGGCTCCAGTGTAGACCAGCCGTTCCGATCTGAACACTCAGCGCTGCGGGCTCTGCAAATCCATCAAAAAGTCTTGCAAATGTTTGGCTTGCCGCTTGATGCCGTAATCCACTTGCGCCAACTGATCCTCGACCAATTCTGTCAGTCGCGTGGTCAAGGTTGGGCCGGGCAATATCAGATGCGCCTCGGACTCCGAACCGTTGCGCTCGACGGTGGCGCCGGCGTGGCGGGCGATGTTGAGCATCGCGGTGTTTTCGCTCAAGGCGTGGATCAACATCCGGTTCACCCCCTCGTTGCGCGCATGCATCACCGCGCGGTCAAACAGGCGCGCACCAAACCCACGGCCCCGGGCGGTTTTGAGCACCGAGACGCCAAACTCCGCATGCTGCACTGGCTTGGGGTCGTCAGAAAAAGCCACATGCGCCATGGCAAGAAGCTCGAGCTTGCGGTTGTAAATGCCGTAAATGTCGTCCCGCTCAAAATTGAGACCGTCGGTGTAGCCACGAATTTGCGCCTCATTGGCCGGATAGCCAAAGCGCAAATAGCGATCTTGCTCATCCAGGCTCAGCAAATGCTGCGCCACCCGCTCGCGATGGCTGGGGCCAAGCGAGCGAATAGGCACCATGACGCCTTGGTTTGATTTGTCCATGCCTCCAATATAAGGGTTTCCCCCAATTAATCCAGAGGGAAATGCTGCAACGCAACATAATTTCAGGCGATTAGACGTATGACCCTAGCTTGTCAGGTCGCGAGTCGATCATCAAGCAGACAAACGCTTCTCAAGCGCCGCTTTGGTCTCCGACAAGGCTGGTGGCAAGTGGTAAGCCAACTGCGCGAACAATTCATCGTGTAACTTCAGCTCTTCGGTCCAAGCCGCTTTGTCGATGCTGGTGACGGTGTTGAACTGTTCCTGGCTGAAGTCGAGGCCCGTCCAGGTCAAGTCGCCATAGTTCGGGCTGACGCCGAAAAGGTGCTCGTTGCCTTGCGGCGATTGTGTGGCCGCGCCTTCGATGCGGTCGATCATCCACTTCAACACGCGCATGTTTTCGCCGTAGCCGGGCCAGACAAATTTGCCGTCGTCGCCCTTGCGGAACCAGTTCACGCAGTAGATGCGCGGCAGCGTGTGGCCAGTCGCCTCAAGTTTGTGTTCCATGTCCAGCCAGTGCTGGAAGTAATCGCTCATGTTGTAGCCGCAGAACGGCAGCATGGCGAACGGGTCGCGGCGCACCACGCCCTGCTGGCCGGTGGCGGCGGCGGTGGTCTCGGAGCCCATGGTGGCGGCCATGTAAACGCCTTCCATCCAGG
>JASJPN010000119.1:3946-11918 GCA_031426635.1 Polaromonas sp. | reverse complement strand
GAACTTGACGCGGCGGTGATGGTGCCGTCTTTCTTGAAGGCAGGACGCAGGCCGGGAATCTTGTCGAGCTTGATTTTGCCTGGGCCTTCGTCGATGCTGATGACCGTATCACCCGTGCGACCTTTGACTGTAACGGCCGTGATTTCAGTTGCAAATGCGCCTGATTTTGTAGCCGCCTGGGCACGTTCTACGCTGGCGATAGCGAATTGATCTTGCGCCTCGCGGGTGAAGTTGTATTTGGCGGCACAGTCTTCGCCAAAGGTACCCATCGAGCGGCCTGCCTCGTAAGCGTCTTCCAAACCGTCGAGCATCATGTGGTCAAAAATTCGGTCATGCCCGATGCGAATGCCGCTGCGTCCTTTGAGCAGCAGGTGCGGCGCATTGGTCATGCTTTCCATGCCACCAGCGACCATCACGTCTGCGCTGCCAGCCACCAGCATGTCGTGCGCCAGCATGGCGGCCTTCATGCCGGAGCCGCACATCTTTGACAAAGTAACGGCCCCTGCACTGTTGGGCAAACCGCCTTTGAACGCAGCTTGGCGCGCCGGCGCCTGACCTTGCCCTGCCATCAAACAATTGCCAAACAACACCTCGTTGACCGATTCGCCTGACATGGCAGCGCGCTCAACCGCCGCCTTGATGGCTGCACCACCCAGATCATGCGCAGCCAGACTGGCGAAGTCGCCTTGAAAAGCACCCATGGGCGTACGTGCGGCAGAGACGATGACAATGGGGTCTGACATGCTGTTTTCTCCTTCAAGTGTTGTTCAATGGTTTGTCCTGGCTGTAAGCACGTGACAGCGGTACATCGGTCTCACTTGCCTTGAGTCGCATGGACAAAGCGCCGCTCACGTTCGTAGGGGAAGACGTCGAAAACATGGCCTTGCGCGATGCGTTCTTTATGACCCTGCCAAAACGCAACATCGAGCAAATCGGCATGGTGCTTCATGAACATCTTGCGCACCACGGGGTTGCCCAGCAAAAATGGCCCAAATGTTTCAGGAAAGACATCTTTGGGACCCACGCTGTACCACACCTCGCCACTCATCTCTTCTTCCTCATTGCGCGGCAGCGGTACTTTGCGGAAATTGCAATCGGTGACGTACTCAATCTCGTCGTAATCGTAAAAAACGACTTTGCCATGCCGCGTGATGCCAAAATTTTTCCACAGCATGTCACCTGGAAAAATATTGGCAGCTACCAAATCTTTGATTGCATTGCCGTACTCCACCACGCCGCGCTCGACTTGTTCCAGCGCGCGTGCTGATTCTGAGCCGGGCTGCGGGTCGTTGAAGCCAACATCGAAAGCCTCTTGCAAGTAGATGTTGAGCGGGATCATGCGCCGCTCAATGTAGATGTGCTTGATGATGACTTCCATCCGCCCATCACTATCGCGGTCGCTGATCTCTAATTGACTGGGGGCGAATTTTTCTATTTCTGCAATTAGCTCGTCATCAAAACGCTCGCGCGGAAAAGCCACTTCGCTGTATTCCAGGGTGTCAGCCATGCGGCCCACTCGGTCATGTTGCTTCACCAGCAGGTACTTGCCCTTGATTTGATCGCGTGTGGTGTCTTTGGGTGGTGGGTAAAAATCTTTGATGACCTTGAACACATACGGAAAAGAAGGCAAGTCAAATACCAGCATCACCATGCCTTTGATGCCTGGCGCAATGCGAAATTTATCAGTCGAATGACGTAAGTGGTGCAAAAAGTCGCGGTAAAACAGGGTTTTCCCCTGCTTTTGCAGCCCCAAAGCGTTGTAAATCTCGTTTCGCGGTTTACGCGGCATCATGCTGCGTAAAAACTGCACGTAGGCCGATGGCACCTCCATATCGACCATAAAGTAAGCCCGTGCAAAGCTAAAAAGCGTGTGCAAATCATCTTCGCCAAACAACATGCCGTCTATGACTAATTGCTTGATGTCTGGGTTCTTCAGCTTTTCAGGTTCTATGTGCAGCACCGGCAAGGCAAAGGGTATTTCGTTAAAACCATTGATGATTTTTCCAACAATGTACGCACCCTTGTTGCGAAAAAACAAACCCGAAAGCAGTTGCACCTGAAAATTTGCGTGCAGCTTGGTTTCTTTCATCCGCGCCTGTATGGCCTGTATGACACAGCCGACATCGCGCTGCAAATCCTCAAAAGGCGTGACCAGCTCAAAATCTTGCACCATGTGCGTGATAGTGAGCGCCATATCACCGAGGTTTGGATAGTAAGCCCGGTATGTCGGACGCGCAGCGGGTTCGCTGTTTTCAATGTACTCGGTGCTAACCGCAGGGCGCACAAAAATAAAGTCGTTTTGAAAGTAACTGCGGTGCAATATTTTGGTTGTGACCGAATTGAAAAAAGTTTCTGCAAGTTCGGGTTGGTGGTGATCGACCAGCAGGCCGATATAGTGCAACTTGATCTGCTGCCACACGTCCATGGCTTGTTCGCCTGCCTTGAACTCACGCTCCAGACGATGAGAGCACTCCAGGACGCGCAAGTCATAAAACTCAATGCGTTCACGCTGCGCCCGCTGCTGCCCATGCCAGTCGGCTACTTCAAAGCGGTGTTTTGCACGTGCTGATTCCGTGCGAAACAAACGGTAATGGCGGTTAAAGCCATCCATCATGGCCTTGGCAATGTCGTAGGCGAGTGGGGAATCTAATCGTTGAGGAAACATGGCTTCATTCAGTGACGGCATTTTTGCTATGTTTTTTATAGCTACTTAAGCATATTTATCGCTGGCTATTGCTATAAACAGCATCAATAGCTGCCTGATAGAGCGACTCCAAACCGTCTAAGCCCGCCACCGTGATATGCAAATCTTGCAACAGACCATCATGCACGCCGTAAACCCAGCCATGCACACTGACTTGTTGCCCGCGACTCCACGCATCTTGCAAAACGGTGCTTTGGCAAACATTGACCACTTGCTCAATGACATTGAGCTCAACCAAGGCGTCCAAGCGTCTGGATTCCGGCATGGCATGAAGCAGTTGACGATGGCGGTCGCGCACATCTTGAATATGCCGAATCCAGTTGTCGGCCAAACCGATGCGCACATTGTTTAGCGCCGCCTGCACACCGCCACAACCATAGTGCCCAACGACCATGACGTGCTCTACTTTGAGCATTTCCACCGCAAATTGGATGGTTGACAAGGCATTCAGATCAGAATGCACCACCACGTTGGCTATATTGCGATGCACAAACACCTCGCCGGGCTCTAAACCCGTGATTTGATTGGCGGGTACGCGGCTGTCAGAGCACCCAATCCACATGTATTTGGGCTTTTGCTGGTTTTTTAAGTTTGTAAAAAAACCGGGGCGCTGGCGCTCCATGTCGGCAGCCCAGGTGCGGTTATGGGTAAACAGGTTTTCAATGGCTTGAGGCATTCGTGTAGTCTTGTGGAGTTTTTGGAGTCTTCGGCTAACGGCATGAGCTTACATGGTCTCGGCAAATAGCTCCCGTCCAATCAACATGCGGCGGATTTCACTGGTACCAGCGCCAATCTCATACAGTTTGGCATCACGCCACAACCGGCCCAGCGGATAATCATTGATGTAGCCATTACCACCAAAGATCTGCAGCCCCTCGCCAGCCATCCAGGTGGCTTTTTCAGCGCACCACAAAATGACGGACGCGCAGTCTTTGCGTACTTGGCGCACATGTTCTGCGCCCAACATATCTAGATTTTTGGCAACGGTGTAAGCAAATGAGCGTCCCGCCTGCAACACCGTGTACATATCGGCCACTTTGCCCTGGATCAACTGAAACTCGCCAATGCTTTGCCCAAACTGTTTGCGCTCGTGTATGTAGGGCATCACATGGTCCATCACTGATTGCATGATGCCAAGGGGCCCAGCCGATAACACGGCACGTTCATAATCCAAGCCACTCATCAGCACCTTGGCGCCGCTGTTGAGCCCGCCAAGAATGTGGCTTTCTGGCACCTCTACGTTGTTGAACACCAGCTCACCCGTATGGCTGCCGCGCATACCCAGCTTATTCAGCTTTTGCGCCACGGAAAAGCCAGGCATGCTTTTCTCGATTAAAAATGCCGTCACGCCACGCGCCCCCAATTCGGGCTCCGTCTTGGCGTACACCACCAGTGTGTCGGCATCGGGGCCATTGGTGATCCACATTTTGCTGCCGTTGAGCAGAAAGTAGCCCCCCTTGTCCTGCGCTTTGAGTTTCAGGCTGATGACATCGGAACCAGCACCGGACTCGCTCATGGCCAAGGCACCCACATGCTCGCCGCTGATGAGCCGAGGGAGATATTTTTGGCGCTGCTCGGCCGTGCCATTGCGTTTGATTTGATTCACACACAAATTGCTGTGTGCGCCATAACTCAAACCCACCGAGGCGGAGGCTCGGCTGATTTCTTCCATCGCTATCATGTGCGCTAAATAGCCCATGCCTGCCCCGCCATATTCCTCTGATACGGTGATCCCCAGAACGCCTAGATCACCCATTTTTTGCCAGAGATCCATGGGAAATTGATCGCTGCTGTCAATCTCGGCCGCGCGCGGTGCGATTTCAACCTGCGCAAAGGTTTGCACTGCGTCGCGCAGTGCATCAATATCTTCACCCAGTTGAAAATTGAGTCCCGGCAGATTCATGGCGTGTCTCCCATAGGCTAAAACGAGGGGGGATTGTTAAATTAACGTTTACGTAAACGTCAATCAATCCACCGATTGTATCCACAACACCCCTGCCGCTAAAAATCTACTTGCGCCTCAGCCTTCACGCCTGCTTTTCAGGCTTTTCTTCAGGTTCAACGGGTGCCTGTGTGTGCTTGATGAACAGCTGAGCAGCCCAAATCCCCACCTCGTACAGCGCGATCATGGGTATGGCTAAAGCCAACTGCGAGACCACATCGGGCGGTGTAACAATCGCCGCAATGATGAAAGCCAACACCACAAAGTAGCCTCGAAAGTCTTTGAGCTGCTTGATCGTCACGATACCCATTCGAGCTAGAACAATGACAACGATGGGAACCTCGAACGCCATGCCAAATGCCAGGAACATGCCCAGCACAAAACTCAAATAAGCCTCAATATCTGGCGCAGCCGTGATACTTTTGGGTGCAAAACTTTGAATAAACTTAAACACCTGGCCGAAAACAAAGTAATAACAAAACAAGACACCAATAAAAAACAAAAGTGTGCTTGAAATTACCAACGGCAAAACCAATTTCTTCTCGTGCATGTACAGGCCTGGTGCTACAAAAGACCACACCTGCCAAAGAACCACCGGCAGCGCCATGAGAAATGCCGTCATCATCATGATCTTCAACGGCACCAAAAAAGGTGAAATCACTGACGTCGCGATCAAGGTTGCGCCTTTGGGCAAATGCGCCACCAAAGGTGCTGCCATCAGGTCGTAAAGCGCACTAGGGCCCGGAAAGAAAGCCAAAATACCGGCTGTAACGGCAATCGCCAAAACAATTTTAATTAAACGATCACGCAACTCCAACAGGTGTTGCACAAAGGGCTGTTCAGTACCTGCGAGTTCGTCGTCTTTTGATTTTTCGTCTGCCATGGGGTGTTAGAGCTGATTCTGCTGAACTTGTATGCACCACAAATTCATGAGAATGAATTTATGTCAATGGATGTGGACGAAATTTGGCAACGCGTGCTGCACCCGACAACGCCTTGGTGCGCACACCTGTACGCGCTTTGTACCAATTGGGCATCGCACCTTGCTTGACCCGCCACTTTTTCTTTGGATGTGTATATGACGGATAGAAGACGTGAAAAGCCTCCCCATTTTCATTCAAAGTCCTGGCCTCCCCAGTCACGTCAGCCCAATCTTTTTCAAAATCCCGCGCACTGCTCTGAATCGAATTTTCAACATCGTGCGCAGCATCCTGCACCGACTCTTTCATCTTCTTCAGCTCATCGAGATCAATCGAACGGCTCACCTCTGCTTTCACCTCGGCGATGTAGCGCTGCGCTTTGCCCAGCAAGGTTCCCACCGTGCGTGCAACACGCGGCAGTTTTTCTGGCCCTATAACGATCAAAGCCACTGCGCCTATCAACGCTATTTTGGATATACCTAGATCAATCAAGGGGAATGTCCTGTGAGGATTCCTGAGGACGCGTCAGTCGTGGCCAAACGCGATTCACAGCTTTTCTTTGGCTTGCACGTCGATCGTGGTTTTTCCAGCATCCGCCTGGCTTGAACCGGTCACTTGCGCAGATGCTTTTTCATCAGCCGTCGCTGAGCCATCTTTCACGCCATCCTTAAACCCCTTGACGGCACCGCCCAAATCAGAACCCATATTTTTGAGTTTTTTGGTACCAAACACCATCACCACAATTAACAGCACAATTAACCAATGCCAGATTGAAAATGAACCCATGACGTACTCCTAGAGAATTGTTAAGTTGAAATATTTGACCAAGTTTCCTGATTTTAACGGCTAAGGCTGTCAAGCCTAACCGCGCAGCCATGGCCTTGGGCCGCCCATGACATGCCAATGCATGTGGTGCACTTCCTGCCCGCCCTCTAACCCAGTATTGGCGACGATTCGGAACCCCCCTTCCGGGTAGGGGTTGCAACCTTCTTGTAGTGCGAGTTGCGGTGCCAGCACCATCATGCGACCCAGTAATTCGGTGTGCGTGGCATCCACATGCGCCAAAGAGACGATATGCGTTTTCGGAACCATTAAAAAATGTACGGGTGCCCACGGTGCAATGTCGTGGAAAGCATAAATATCGTCATCCTCGTAAACTTTACGAGAAGGAATTTTGCCTTTAATAATTTTGCAAAAAATACAATCAGCGTCGTGCGTCATAAGCTGTAAAAAAAATTACTGTCCAACCGCTTGGCTGGCGTTCATCGCGACCATGCCACGCACGATTCGGTACAAAAACCAAATAGAAATAACGATCCAGGCCATCGCGCCAGGAATGTAAAAGAGCAAAAATAATGGCAATGTGATCACGTACAAAATTCCAGCCCAAATGACGGAGCGAATACGCCATGAGAAATGGCTTTCCTGCCAGGTTCCTGCGGCTTCGCCTTTTTTCACCAAATCGATGATCAGCGCAATGATGAGCAGCACCGCACCCACTTGCGCGCCCGGCACCACTGCCGCGACTGCGACGATCAAGTGCAGCAAGTAGCTGACCCAGCCCACCGCTTTCAGCTGCTGGGCTTTTTCGCTGTCCATGGCCTGGACATCCATCACGTCATTCATGTTCTTATCCTTGGGCTAAGTGTAAAGTGTCAGCTACGAGACGATCAGCCATGCTCTCTGGCAATCGCTTTACGCAGTGCTTTCTCTTCAATGCCACTGGTGCCAGCACGTTTTTCAAGTTCGGCCAATACATCGGCGGGCGCCAAGTCGTAATGCGCCAGTGCAATCATGCAGTGAAACCACAAATCAGCCACCTCGCCGACCAGTTTTGACTTGTCACCACCGTGATCGGCATCTTTTGCCGCCATCACGACTTCCGTGGCCTCTTCGCCAATTTTCTTCAAAAATGCATCGGGGCCCTTGCTTAAAAGGCGCGCGACATAGCTGACATCCGGATCACCTCCGTGTTTGAGCTTGCGACCCTCAATCACGCTAGCCAAGCGCGCCAAACTGTCTTGCGACGAAATAATGTCTGTCATGTTCTTACTTGTAGATGGTTTTGGGGTCTTTCAAGACCGGCTCCGTGATTATCCACGCACCATCCTTGTAAAGACTGAAAAAACAACTGTGCCTGCCCGTATGACAAGCCAAACCGGGCGTGTGTCCCGTTTGTGTGACTTTGAGCAGCAACACATCGTTGTCACAATCCATGCGCAGCTCATGCACCGTCTGGACGTGCCCAGACTCTTCACCTTTGAACCATAATTTGTTGCGCGACCGGCTGAAATAGACCGCACGCCCCAGTTCGGCCGTTTTTTGCAAGGCTTCGCGGTTCATCCAGGCGAACATCAACACATCATTGCTGCCAATTTCCTGGGCAATCACCGGGACCAAGCCTTG
>JASJPN010000119.1:1589-3846 GCA_031426635.1 Polaromonas sp. | reverse complement strand
GACCTCAAAGCCGCACCGGAATGCCCCGCTCATGCATGCGCTGCTTGGCCTGCGCGATGGTGAATTCACCATAATGGAAAATACTGGCAGCGAGTACCGCATCGGCGCCGCCCAGCACGATGCCGTTGACCAGGTCGTCGAGCGTACCAACGCCGCCTGAGGCAATCACCGGCACATCCACCGCGTCACTCACCGCGCGGGTGAGCGCCAAGTCAAAACCTGATTTAGTACCGTCGCGGTCCATACTCGTCAGCAAAATCTCACCCGCACCGCGTTGCGCCATCTCTACCGCCCACTGCACGGCGTCCAAACCCGTGTTTTGTCGACCGCCGTGACTGTAAACATCCCAGCCTGGGCCGACCTCACGCCCATCGACCAAGCGCTTGGCATCCGCGACGGAACGTCGCTTCGCATCTATCGCCACCACAATGCACTGAGCGCCGTATTTGGCCGAGGCGGCCACAATCACGTCCGGGTTGGCAATGGCGGCAGAGTTGAAACTGGTTTTATCTGCGCCGGCGTTGAGCAAACGCCGGACATCATCCACCGTACGCACGCCGCCGCCAACGGTGAGGGGAATAAACACCTGTGAGGCCACCGCTTCGATGATGTGGAAAATCATGTCCCGCGCATCAACGGTGGCGGTGATGTCTAAAAAGGTCAACTCGTCGGCGCCCTGCTCGTTGTAGCGCGCGGCAATCTCGACCGGGTCGCCTGCGTCGCGCAGTTCGAGAAAATTAACGCCTTTGACGACGCGCCCACCGGTCACGTCCAGGCAGGGGATGATTCTTTTAGCAAGCATGTCGCAGTCTAAATTCAACCATTCAATTCATCGGCACGATTCTGCGCCGCTTCAAAATCGAGATCGCCACTGTAAATAGCGCGGCCGCAGATCACCCCTTCGATGCCTTCGCCCTCCACCGCACAGAGGGCTTCAATATCAGCCATATTGGCCAATCCGCCTGAGGCGATGACCGGAATCGTCAAGGCTTGCGCCAGTTTCACCGTCGCTTCAATATTGATGCCGGTCAGCATGCCGTCACGACCAATGTCGGTGTAAATGATGGATTCAACACCATAATCCTGGAATTTTTTGGATAAATCGATCACATCGTGGCCGGATAGCTTGCTCCAGCCGTCGGTGGCGACCTTGCCGTCTTTGGCATCGAGCCCGACGATGATGTGACCGCCAAACGCGGTGCAAGCATCTTGCAAAAAACCGGGATTTTTGACCGCTGCGGTGCCAATGATGACGTAACGCAGACCAGCATCCAAATAGCGCTCAATGGTGTCGAGATCACGAATGCCGCCACCTAGCTGCACATCGACCTCGCTGCCCACGTTTTTCAAGATTTTTCGAATGGCTTGCTCGTTTTTGGGTTTGCCGGCAAACGCGCCGTTCAAATCGACCAAATGCAAGCGCCGGGCCCCCTTGCTGACCCAGCTGCGCGCCATGACGGGCGGGTCTTCGCCAAAGGTGGTGGATTGGTCCATATCGCCTTGTTTGAGGCGAACACAGTGACCGTCTTTTAAATCAATCGCAGGAATGAGCAGCATGATGCTAGAAGTTTAGAGAGGTGAATGAAAGGTGAATAAAAAGTGAAGCCTGCAAGACATGTGGGGGAAATTACGGGTTCCAGTGCAGGAAATTTCGGTAAAGTGCCAATCCTTGCGCCGCGCTTTTTTCGGGATGAAATTGCGTTGCAAAAATATTATCGCGCGCAATCGCCGATGAAAAGCGGCTGCCGTACTCCGTTTCACCGACACTGTGGCGAATATCCGACGGTCTGGCGTAATAGCTGTGAACAAAGTAGAAATAGCTGCCATCGGGCACCTCGCCCCACATCGGGTGTCGGCCTTGGGGATATTGGTTGGCGTGATCGGCAACATAGACCTGATTCCAACCCATTTGCGGCACTTTATAGCGGCTACCGTCGGGCGCTGTCTGGCCAGCAAGATCAAATTTAATCACCTCACCGGGGATCAACCCCAGGCACGGCGTGTCGAGTTCTTCACTGTGATCGAGCAGCATTTGCATCCCGACGCAAACGCCCATCAACGGTTTGTGCGCTGCGGCGTGCAAGACGGCGGCCAACATGCCGGAATCATGCAGTTCACGCATGCAGTCGCGCATACCGCCCTGACCGGGCAAAACCACCCGCTCAGCCGCCATGACTTCTTGCGGTGTTTTTGCCCACACCACCTCCACGCCTGCACCTTGTGCCACCGCATGCACAGCCTGGGTGACAGAGCGCAG
>JASJPN010000119.1:0-1489 GCA_031426635.1 Polaromonas sp. | reverse complement strand
TTGTCGATGTGCAGGGTGACAAACGCATGGTTGACAAAGCCCTGAAAGAACTCGTGTGCCAACTCACTGGCAAAGCCGCCAATCATGCCGCTTTTGAAGGGCACGTTCATCACCAAACCGGGGCGACCTGAAAAATCAATCACCACACGGCTCAGCGCCTCGTCCAGCGGGACGTAGGCGTGACCATAGCGGCGGATGCCTTTTTTGTCGCCCACCGCTTTGTGTACGGCTTGACCGAAGGTGATGCCCACGTCTTCCACGGTGTGGTGGCCGTCAATATGCAGGTCGCCCAGCGCTTGAATATCGAGGTCCATCAAGCCGTGGCGGGCGATTTGGTCGAGCATGTGGTCAAAGAAGCCGATGCCCGTACTCAAATTGGCCACGCCCGTGCCGTCCAGGTTGATGCGGGCGGTGATTTTGGTCTCAGCGGTGTTGCGGGAGACTTCGGCGATTCTTTGTACCGGTGGGGCTGTTTGGGCTGTCATGGTGGTGTGATGGATGAAGGGTGTCTCTCGCACTGCGCAAAAAATCAGAAACTCGCTGTCAGTGCAGCCAACATTGTCGCATTTTCCGCTGCCGTGCCGACCGTCAGGCGCAAGCAGCCAGCCAACAAGGGGTGCATGTTGGCAACATTTTTAACCAAAACGCCCCGCATCTTCATGCCCTCAAAGGTTTTTTGGGCATCCGGCACGCGCAGCAGCAGCATATTGGCATCGCTTTTGAACGCCTGAACACCTGAAATTTCGCTGCCCATTCTTTTAAACTCTTCAAAAAGCATAGCACGCTGGCCAATTAATTCACTGGCTTGAGCCGAAAATACGTCTTTATTTTCCAAGGCAAACAAAGCGCACTCGTAATTCAGCACGCTGATGTTGTAAGGTGGGCGCACCTTGTCAATCTCGGCAATCAGGGCTTTCGGGCCCATCATGTAGCCAAGGCGCACGCCGGCCAAGCCAAATTTACTCAGCGTACGCATCAGCAGCACGTGCTGGTGCGCTAGCGGGTTGGCACGAATTGTGTCCAGGTAAGTTTTACTGGAAAACGGCTGGTACGCCTCATCCAGCACCACCAAACCGCCCTGCTCGCCCACCTTGGCGATGATGTGTGCCATGGCCTGCTCGTCCCACAAATTGGCGGTCGGGTTGTTGGGGTAAGCCAAATAGGTGATGGCGGGCTGGTGCTCGACAATCGCCGCCAGCATGGCAGGCAGATCCAGCTCAAAATCAGCGGTCAGCGGCACACCGACAAACTGCAGCCCCTGCAACTGCGCACTCATGGCGTACATCACAAACCCCGGCACGGGCGCAAGGATGCAGGCGGGTTTGTATTGGTTGGCAGCGCTAGGCGGCACATCACAGGCCAATGCCAGGAGCGCAATCAGCTCGTCCGAGCCATTGCCCAGCATGATGTCGTAGCCTTCCGGCATACCCGCGTAGGCTGCCAGCGCGGCCCTAAGGTCGTTGACGCGGCCATCGGGGTAGCGGTTCAG
>JASJPN010000118.1:0-4992 GCA_031426635.1 Polaromonas sp. | reverse complement strand
TTGGAATGCACGCCGTTGCTTTTTAAGCCCAGCACCACGTCGCCAGCGGCAATGGACGCACCGGTGAGGATGTTGGCTTTTTCGACCGCACCGACAGCGAAACCGGCTAAATCGTATTCACCGGCGGGGTACATGCCGGGCATTTCAGCGGTTTCGCCACCAATCAAGGCGCAGCCAGACAACTCGCAGCCCTTGGCGATACCTTCAATCACGGCAGCAGCGGTGTCAATATGCAGCTTGCCGCAGGCAAAGTAATCCAGGAAAAACAGCGGTTCTGCGCCTTGCACCAGCACGTCGTTGACACTCATGGCGACCAGGTCGATGCCGACGGTGTCGTGCATTTGCCACTCAAAAGCGAGTTTGAGCTTGGTGCCTACGCCGTCGGTGCCGCTGACCAACACCGGCTCTTTGAAGCGTTTGGACACCTCAAACAGCGCACCAAAGCCACCAATGCCGGCCAAAACGCCTTCGCGCATGGTCTTTTTGGCAAAGGGCTTGATGCGCTCGATCAGGGCATCGCCTGCATCAATGTCAACGCCAGCGTCTTTGTAGCTCAGTGGCGTGGAGGGGGCGGAAGCGTTGTGAGATGCAGTCATGAAGGGTAAACTTTGGGTTGATAAATGAGTAAAAGCGTCGAAAAATGATGGTTGTGTCGATAGTCCGACTAAAATTTGCCTTGATTTTAAGGGTTCTGACTGACAAATTCAGAATGCAGTCAATAAGTGAGCCAACATTGGACCCATCAGCGCACAACTATGCCATTCAATTCGACTCAAAAAAGCATCATGACTTGGGGTGCCATCGCCTCGGTTGCGGTGCTACTGCTCTGGCTCCTGGGTCCCGTGTTGACCCCGTTTGTGGTGGCTGCGGTGCTGGCTTATGCCCTCAATCCACTGGTGAATCGACTCGATGCTTTGGGGCGCAAGAAAATGCCGCGCATGCTCGCTGTGTTGCTGGTCGAACTGCTATTTATCGTTGCGCTGTTGGCGGTTCTGCTCTTGATTGTGCCTATTTTGACCAAGCAATTGCCCCTCATCCGCGAGCAAATTCCGTTGTTGTTCGACCAATTAAATGTTTGGCTGACCCCCCTGTTAGCGCAGTATGACGTGAAGCTCTCGCTGGACGGGGCGCATGTCAAGGCCTTTGTATTGAAATACCTCAACACCAATGTCGAGGATAGTCTGGGGTCTGTGCTGTCATCCGTCAAGTTGGGTGGCAGCGTGGCGCTGGCAGTCATTGGTAACGTGGTGCTGATACCCGTGGCTTTGTTTTATTTGCTGATGGACTGGGATCGGTTTGTCGCCCGTATGCAAGCCTTTGTACCGCCGCGCATGCGTCATGCCTTTGACAGCTTCACAAAGGAGGCCGATGCCGTGCTGGGTCAATACCTGCGCGGGCAGCTTTTGGTCATGCTGGCGCTGGCGATGTTTTACAGCGTGGGTTTGGCATTGTTTGGCTTGGATTTGGCTTGGCCGATTGGTATTTTCACCGGCCTGGCTGTTTTTGTGCCTTATCTTGGCTTTGGCTTGGGGCTGATTTTGGCCTTGTTGTCTGGTTTGCTACAGTTTGCATCCATCAAAGCCCTGGTCATGGTGGTGGTGGTGTATGGCCTGGGGCAGCTGGTGGAGAGCTTTTTCCTGACGCCGCGTTTGGTGGGTGAGCGCATTGGGCTGCATCCCTTGGCTGTTATTTTTGCGTTGCTGTCATTTGGCCAGCTGTTCGGATTTGTGGGCGTGTTGATTGCCTTGCCGGCCAGTGCGGTGTTGCTGGTGGCGATGCGCCGCGTTCAAGCAAATTACATGGCCAGCCAACTCTATCAAGGAAAATCTTAGTTAATCAAAGTTAATTTCAGGGCATGAAACAAATCACACTCGATATTGGTCTTAGCACAGGGCCCACGTTGACCAATTTTTTTGCCGGTCCCAATGGGGCAGCGCTGGAGCACCTCAAACTATGGGCGGGCAGCCCCACGCGCTCGCCGGTGCCCACTTACCTGTGGGGCGGCAGTTCCAGCGGCAAAACCCACTTGCTCAAAGGCGTTGCGCATGCCTTGCGGGAGCAGGGTGTTCATATGGGCTGGTTAGATGCCTCCATGCATGTTCCACCCGCATTTGATGACTCGTGGGCTGCCGTGTTGATGGATGATGTGCATTTGTACACTGCGGAGCAGCAGCAGGCGGCATTTAATTGGTTTGTCAATGCCATGACACCCAATGTGGGGCAGCAACGCTGGGTGCTGGCGGCGGGTGAGTTGCCGCCGGCAGACCTCAAACTGCGCGAAGATTTACGCACGCGGCTGGGCTGGGGTCATATTTACATGCTTCAAGTATTGTCCGAGCCCGAGCGTCGTGCGGTGCTGCGTAAAGAGGCCGACGTGCGCGGCGTGTTTTTAAGCGACGAGGTGATGGATTTCATGCTGAACCGCTTCAGCCGCGATTTGGGTAGTTTGATGGAGTTGCTCGATGCCATGGATGGCTATGCCATGCAATCGAAAAAAGCCATCACCGTGGCGCTGATTAAATCAATGATGGACGCCGGCTAGGGCGGGCACTTTTTGCATTGTGGGAAAATACCATCCTTTATCGCTCTCTCCCCACTTTCCACTTTCTACATGTCGGCTCCCCTCAACATCACCCTGTTCGACCTTGATCACACCTTGCTGCCGATAGATTCCGACTACGCCTGGGGTGAATTCACCACCAGCATGGGCTGGACAGACCCCGTGGTTTTCAGGCAGCGTAATGACGAGTTTTTTGCCCATTACAAGAAGGGGGAGCTCAATATTGCGGACTACGTGCGTTTTGCCACGGCTGCCATCAAGCAGCAGGGCGCTATCAATTCAATAGCTGCGCACGCTGATTTTATGTCGACTGTGATACATCCAGCTATTAAAAAGTCGGCAACTGAATTGGTCAAAAAACACCGCGATGCGGGCGACCAACTGCTCATTGTCACCGCGACCAACGAGTTCGTCACCCGTCCCATTGCCGATGCCTTTGGCATTGCAGACTTGATTGCGGTGCAACTGGAGCGTGATGAAACGTCAGGCGGCACGGGCTGGATCACCGGTGAAATCAAAGGTGTGCCTTCGGCCCATGAAGGCAAGGTGACTCGGGTCGAGCAATGGCTAATAACGCGAAATTTGAGCTGGGAGCAGGCGAACATCACGTTTTACACCGACTCCATCAACGACATCGCTTTGCTGGAAAAGGTCAATCTGCCGGTAGCCACCAACCCTGATGCGCGTTTGCGTGCGGTCGCCCTGGAGCGTGGATGGCGCATACTTGAGCTGTTTGCATGAGTCGTCACTGGCAACACATGATCAGCAGCTACGATGCTTCAAAAGTTATATTAGAAATTCATGATTAAAAAATTCATCAACAAATTACTCGGAAAAACCGACAGTTCAGTGTCCAAAGCGGCTGCTGGCAAGGGTAAAGCGCCCAATTACGGCAAACGCGAAGACGTAGGCGTGGCTGTTCACGGTATTGATGTGTCCCTGGTCGATGACCGCGCCATGGACGTGGTGCATACCCTCAAACATGCCGGTTTCGAGGCCTACATCGTCGGCGGTGCGGTGCGCGACCTGCTGGTCGGGTTGCGCCCTAAAGATTTTGACGTGGCCACAGATGCCACGCCAGAGCAAGTGAAAAGCTTGTTTCGTCGTGCTTTCATCATCGGGCGGCGCTTTCGCATCGTCCACGTCATCTACGGGCGGGGCCGCGAGCATGAGGTGATTGAAGTCTCCACCTTCCGCGCTTATCTCGACAACGCCGCTGCCGAGCAGGTCAAAGGCAACGAGAAAACCAGCAAATCCGAGCTCGCTGGCATGAAACACGCTGTCGATTCGACTGGCCGCGTGCTGCGCGACAACGTCTGGGGTTCGATGCAGGAAGACGCCGTGCGCCGCGACTTCAGCATCAATGCCATGTATTACGACCCTGAGACGCAAATCGTGGTGGACTACCATGGTGGCCTCAAAGACGCAAAAAAACGCGTCATGCGCATGATTGGCGACCCTGTAGCCCGCTACCGCGAAGACCCGGTGCGTATCATCCGCGCCGTGCGTTTTTCGGCCAAATTAGCCCCCTTGGGCTTCAAGCTGGAAGCCAAAACCGCCGCGCCGCTGGTCGCATCGCAAAAACTCCTGGCTGACGTGCCGCAAAGCCGCTTGTTTGATGAAATGCTCAAACTCCTGCTAACCGGTCACGCTTTAAGCAGCATCGCGCAACTCAAAGCACTGGGCATGGCGACCGGCATTTATCCGCTGCTGGATGTGGTGGTCGAGCGTGCCGACCAAACCCTGGTCAAAATCGCCCTCGAAGACACCGACCGCCGCGTCGGTGAAGGCAAACCCGTGGTCGCCAGCTTCCTGCTGGCCTGCGTGCTCTGGGCCGATGTGCGCGACGGCTGGGCGGCACGTTTGCGTCAGCGCCAACACAGCCTCCCCGCGCTGCAAGACGCGATTGACGATGTCTTCAACGCCCGCATCGGCGACGTCTCCGGTCGCGGCAAACTGGCCGCCGACATGCGCGAAATCTGGATGATGCAACCGCGCTTTGAAAAACGCGTGGGCAGCACCCCGTTTGGCATGGTTGATCAGCCTCGTTTTCGAGCTGGTTTTGACTTCATGCGCCTGCGCGCCGAGGCCGGTGAGGTGGACGAAGCCCTGGCCGAATGGTGGCAAGAATTCAGCACTTCCAGTGATGAAGTGCGCGAGGACCTGGTGGCGCAGGTGCGGGAAGAGCAGCGTGCCAAGCCGAAAGCTGCCGCTGCAAAAGGCGCTCCCGCCAAGCAAGCGCGTGCCGCGGCACCTAAATCGGCCAGTAAAGCTACCCCGGACGCCGGCTCGGGTGCCGACAACGAACCGATGGATGATGACAATCAACCCATGTCCACCGATGCGCCCAAAAAACGCCGTCGTCGCCGTCGCGGTGGTGCCGCCAAAGCCGATCCGGCATTTGTCCCCAATCCCGTAGATGGCTCCAGCGG
>JASJPN010000117.1:0-4198 GCA_031426635.1 Polaromonas sp. | reverse complement strand
TCTGCGCCAGATACTGGTAACACCCAAAAAACCACCCCTCACGCAGGACATCATTAATGAGATCGAAAACCCTCTTATCCATCGCGGCAGTCCTGGCCTTGAGCGGCTGCGCCAGCGTCAATATCGACCAGTCGATTGACCGCACCAACAGCGAGACGGCGACTCTGACTGGCAGCCCAGCCCAACTGCTGCGCACGGTTGATGCCAAAACAGCACGTGACCGCCAAGTCGCGGAGCTGCTCAAGTCGCCTTTGAGCCAACAAACCGCCGTCCAACTGGCCGTATTGAACAGTCCCGCCCTGCAAACCTTGCTGGCCGAGCGTTGGGGCGACATGGCTTCAGCAGCGCAAGGCGGGCGAATCGCCAACCCGATGCTGAGCTTGGAGCGGGTACGATTTCCGACCGAGCTGGAATTTGGCCGCATCCTCGCCTTCGGCTTGCTTGATGTGCTGACCTTGCCGCAACGAAGCAAGATTGCCCAAGGGCGCATCGCGCAGGCAGAGTTGCAAATGACCACAGACGTGGTGGGTTTGGTCACGCAAGTGCGCATGGCCTGGGTTGCCGCAGTGGCCGCGAATGAGTCGCTGATGTATGCCCAGCGCGTCTATGAATCGGCACAGGCGAGTGCCGAGTTAGCCAGGCGTCTGCAAAGCGTAGGCAACTTCACCAAGCTGCAGCGCGTCCGACAACATGCGTTTTATGCGGATGCCTCAGCGCAGTTGCTCGGCAGCCAGCAAGCAGCCACCTCCGCCCGCGAAGCCTTGATTCGGCTCCTGGGACTCAAGGACGCGCAGGTTAGCACCTTGACACTGCCCGAGCGACTGCCCGATTTACCCAAGTCATTCATCACGCCACAAGCAGTCAGCAACGCCCTGACAGCCCAGCGGCTGGATGTGCGCATGGCGCAATCACAGCTCGATGCTGCCGGTAAAGCGCAGGGCTTGACTCTGCTGACCAGTTTGACGGACATCGAAGTGGGCGTGATCCGCAACACCGTCACGGAGTTGCCCGATGGCCACAAGGCAACAGGCAAGGGCGGCGAGCTCAGCTTGCGACTCCCGATTTTCGATTGGGGTGATGCGCAGCGCGCCAGCATGAACGCCGCCACCCTTGCAGCGGCCAACCGACTCGAAGCGGTATTGGCGGGTGCAGGGTCGGACCTGCGCGAAAGCTACTCCGCCTATCGTACGGCTTATGATTTGTCACGCCAATACCGTGACGAAATACTGCCATTGAGCAAGATCATTTCTGAAGAAAACGGCCTCTTGTACAACGGCATGTTCATTGGCGTGTTTGAGCTTTTGGCAGATCACCGCAGCCAAATCAACACGGTGATGGCTGCCATTGCGGCGCAGCAACAGTTTTGGCAGGCCGATGCGGCGCTGCAAGCAACACTTTTAGGCAAACCCATGTCCGCCCCTGCTGGAACGATAAGCAAGTCGTCTGGTGGTGAAGCCCCAGCACATTAATTTATTTCATAGACATCACCATGTTAAAAAAACCCCTGTCGAAACAAGCCATTCCTTCGAGACGCAACTTCCTCAGCGGCAGTGCAGGCATGATTGCCGCTGCAGTCACCGCTGCCAGCGTCAGCAAAGTCGCGCTTGCCGCCATCCCCGAGCCGATGGTGCAAACCAGGCCCGACACCATGCCGCCCCTGCTGCCCACCACGGGTAGACCCTACAACCCCGTCGTCACCCTGAACGGTTGGACGCTGCCGTGGCGTATGAACCAGGGCATCAAAGAATTCCACCTGGTCGCTGAACCGGTGGTGCGTGAAATGGCACCGGGCTTCAAAGCGCACCTGTGGGGTTACAACGGCCAGTCGCCCGGCCCCACCATTGAGGTGGTGGAAGGCGACCGCGTACGTATTTACGTCACCAACAAACTGCCCGAGCACACCAGCATTCATTGGCACGGCCAGCGGCTGCCCAATGGCATGGATGGCGTAACGGGCTTGAATCAACCTGGCATTCAGCCCGGCAAAACCTTTGCCTACGAGTTTGTAGCGCGCCGCCCCGGCACCTTCATGTACCACCCGCACGCGGACGAGATGACGCAGATGGCGATGGGCATGATGGGCATGTGGATCACGCACCCCAAAACAAAGCATCCGAACATCAGCGAGGTTGACCGCGACTTTGTCTTCCTGCTCAATGCCTACGACATCGACCCCGGCGCCTACACCCCCAAGATCATGACCATGACGGACTTCAACCTCTGGAGCTGGAACAGCCGCATCTTCCCCGGCATTGACTCTCTCAATGTGCGAAAAAACGACAAGGTGCGTATCCGCGTGGGCAACTTGACGATGACGAATCACCCCATGCACCTACACGGCCATGAGTTTGAAGTGACCGGCACCGACGGTGGCCCCGTGCCCAAAAGCGCCCGCTGGCCCGAAGTCACCACGGATGTGGCGGTGGGGCAAATGCGGCAGTTTGAGTTTTTGGCGGACGAAGAAGGCGACTGGGCTTTCCATTGCCACAAATCCCACCACACCATGAACGCCATGGGCCACAACGTACCCACCATGATTGGGGTGGATCACCGCGCCGTGGTCAAAAAAATCACCAACCTGATCCCCGACTACATGGTCATGGGCGAGCGCGGCATGGCCGACATGAGCGAAATGACGATGGAAATCCCCGGTAACACCGTGCCCATGATGACCGGTGAAGGTCCATTTGGCGGGGTGGAGATGGGCGGCATGTTCAGCGTGCTCAAAGTCCGCAAAGACCAAAAGAAAGGCGACTACAGCAACCCTGGTTGGTACAAACACCCTGCGGGCACGGTGGCCTTTGAGGTCGCAGGGCCCGTGGCTGAACCGTTGAGATTTAAAGCCGAAAGCGGCTCATCCATGCCTCTGAAACAGAAAACGCAGCCAGAGGTCGAAGTTCAAATCCGCAAACCAATGGGCAATATGAAACATTAAAGGAAAAACACACAGCCTGCTACTTCATTTATTAATTCATTCACGTTTGTCACTCTCAATTTTTATAGCATCTCAGGCAATCAATACGCCGACCAAGTTCATTTTTTAACATCACATTCAGGAATATCATGAAATTCAACCATATCATTGCAACGCTCTCTCTCACTTTACTTGCCACGGCAGCTATTGCCGCCGGCTCACATGGCGGTGGTCATGGTGGCGGTCATGACGATGCAGCTATTGGCAAGCCCGGCGTAGCCGCCAAGGTCACGCGTACGGTGACGATCGACATGACAGACGACATGCGCTTTCACTCATCCATCATTGAAGCCAAACAGGGTGAAACCATTCGCTTCATCGCCAAAAACTCGGGCCAGATCAAACACGAGATGGTTCTGGGCACTGAAAAAGACCTGAAAGAACACTACGAAGTGATGAAGAAAAACCCCGAAATGGAGCATGCCGACGCCAACATGGTCACGGTTGCACCGGGCAAAACGGGCGAGATCATTTGGCAATTCACTACGGCTGGGAAAATCGACTTTGCCTGCCTGCAACCCGGCCACTATGATGCGGGCATGAAAGGCCTCGTGAATGTAGCAAGCGGCAAAATAACCACCAAGGCAGTTGGTCATGGCGAACACAAGCATTAACGCCTTGTCCCGCCGGGCTGCACTGAGGCTGCCGCTTGCCATGTTTGGCGCTGCGGCCCTGGGTCTCCCCTTGCTCGCGCTGGCTCGAAGCGACCCCAACCAGATCACTGTCTGGAAAACACCGGACTGCGGCTGCTGCCAAGAATGGGTAGCGCATCTGCGCAAAAACGGTTTTGAGGTCGTGACCAACGACGTCAAAGACACGGCACCCATTCGCCAAAAGCTCGGTTTGCCTGCCAAATTTGGCTCCTGTCATACAGCCAGCTTGGGCAACTACGTGATTGAAGGCCATGTGCCATCTCAGGAAATCAAACGCCTGTTACGTGAAAAACCAAAGGCCATAGGCTTAGCTGTGCTAGGCATGCCGATGGGCTCACCCGGCATGGAAATGAACGGCTCAATGGCCGGGGCTCGTGACGCTTACAACGTGCTGCTTGTCCTGGCTGACGGCAGCGCGCGCATCTACCAATCCTATCCCTCGAAACCTCCTGCTCAATCCTGAAAGAAAAGCATCATGAAAAACTTCAAAGCATTCTTGATTCTCACGGCCATGCTGGCCGGCACTACGTCTGTCCATGCCGCCTCGCACGCGGGCGCGCCCATGCCCATG
>JASJPN010000116.1:36803-46320 GCA_031426635.1 Polaromonas sp. | reverse complement strand
CCGTGACCTTGAGCGTGCCCGGCATGTACTGCGAAGTCTGCCCGATTACCGTGAAGAAGGCCTTGCAGAAAGTGCCGGGCGTCAGCAAGGTAGATGTCTCCTATGAGAAGAAGGAAGCTGTGGTGACCTATGAAGACACCAAGGCCACCCTGACCCACTTGCAGGACGCGACTTTCGATGCGGGCTATCCGTCAGAACTGAAGGGTGCAAAGGCCAAATGAGTCACTACATTCTGAGCGTTCTGGGGAACGAGGCAAGCGCCGATGCCGTCGGTTCGAGTTTACGCGTGGCCGTGATCGGCAGCGGCGGGGCGGCCTTCGCCGCAGCCATCAGGGCGGCGGAAGGCGGCGCACAGGTGACACTCATTGAACGCGGTGTCACTGGCGGCACCTGCGTAAACGTTGGGTGCGTGCCTTCCAAGATCATGATTCGCGCAGCCCATATCGCGCACCTGCGCGCCAGCAGCCCGTTCGACGCGGGTATCGAGCCCTGTTTGCCGCGCGTGAACCGCAAGGCATTGGTGGCACAGCAACAGGAGCGGGTTGAGATGCTGCGCCATGCCAAGTACGAGCGTATTCTCGAAAGCAACCCGAACATCCGTCTGGTGCGCGGCTTCGCGCGCTTCAAGAACGCACAGACGCTGACGGTGGACTTGGCCGAAGGCGGCAGCCGCGAGATCGGATTCGACCGCGTACTCATCGCCACCGGTGCGTCGCCCCGTGTTCCTGATGTACCCGGTTTGGCCGACACCCCTTTCTGGACTTCCACAGAAGCGCTGGTTGCAGAGGAAATGCCGCAGCACCTGATCGTGTACGGCGGCTCGGTGGTGGCGCTGGAGCTGGCCCAGGCTTTTTTGCGGCTGGGCAGTCAGGTGACATTGGTCGCCCGCTCTGGTTTGTTGTCCCAGGAGGATCCGTTGGTCGGGGAGACACTCGCCACCATCCTTGAAGAAGAAGGCATGCGTGTCCTCACCGGCCAGACGCTCAAGAGCGTCAAGCATGCCGACGGCCGCTTCACGCTGGACCTCGGCGCAAAATCGGTGAGCGGCGACCGTTTGCTGGTGGCGGCCGGGCGGACGCCCAATACCGCGGGTATGGGGCTCGAAACTGTCGGCATCAAGTTGAATGCAAATGGCGCTATCGCCGTGGACGATCACATGCGCACCGAAGTGGAGCATGTTTTTGCGGGAGGAGACTGCACCACCCATCCTGCCTATGTGTATGTCGCGGCAGCAGCAGGCACCCGCGCGGCAGTCAATATGCTGGGCGGCGGCGAGGCGCTCAATCTCTCGATCGTGCCGGCGGTGGTATTCACCGATCCGCAAGTAGCAACTGTCGGTCTGAGCGAGGCTGAGTCCCAACGTCAAGGCTATCAGGTCATTACCCGCACGCTTGACCTGGACAACGTTCCGCGTGCGCTTGCCAATTTCGATACGCGCGGCTTCATCAAGCTGGTGGCGGACCAGAAGACGGGCCGGCTGCTCGGTGTCCAGGCGGTAGCGCCAGAAGCGGGCGAACTCATCCAGACGGCAGCGCTGGCCATTCGCGCACACATGACTGTGCAAGAGCTGGCGGCACAGCTCTTTCCTTATCTCACCATGGTTGAGGGCTTAAAACTGTGCGCCCAGACCTTTAACAAGGATGTCACACAGCTGTCCTGTTGCGCCGGATGAACACTCGGGGTAGCGTCAATTTCACCTCCAGCCCGCCCCCTGGGCGCTGTAGCAGTTCGAGCGATCCACCGAAGCGCTCGGTCATGGCGGCAACGATCGACAAGCCCAGTCCACTGCCTCGACCTGATCCGCGCCGCCAGAAACGTTGCGTCGCCAGCACCAGCTCGTCATCGCTGAGTCCCGGCCCGCGATCGAATACGTGGAAACTGATCGTTTCCGGCGAACGGCGTATCTCCAGCCTGACGCTGTTTGCTGCGGGAGAGTGACGCAAGGCGTTGTCCAGCAGGTTGCGCAGTGCGGTGACGGCCAGCGCCTGGGGCAGTGCCAGTTCGGCACCGTCGCCGTCGCCATCCAGTACGATGCGCCCGGGCGCATGGGGCGCCGCATCGCGCATGGCGAGGCGGGCTACTTCGTTGGCATCTGCGATGCGCCCGTCATCCCAGGAAAAAGCGCCCTCCACTTGTGACAGCGTCAGCAGTTGCGAGAGTGTGTGCTGAAGCCGCGCCACGCCCTCTTCAGCGTAATCCATGGCCTCTTCGGTTTCCTTGCCGTGGGTGATGCGTGCGACCTGAAGATGGGTTTTTATCGCGGTGAGCGGCGTGCGCAATTCATGGGCAGCATCGCTGGTAAAGCGACGTTCGCGGCTGAGTGTCACGTTCATCCGCGCCAGCAGATGGTTCAGGGTATTGACCAGTGGCAGCAAGTCGCGCGACATGGGGACGTTTTGAATCGGGGTCAATGCATCCGGCGTCCGGCTGGCCAGTACCTGCCGCAGGCGTTCCAGCGGCAGTAAACCACTGCCAACGCCGAACCACAGCACCACCAGGCTGCCGATCAGGGCGACGACAAAGGGCACTGCCGCTGCAAGCATCACATTGCGCAGCAGTGTGTCCCGTTCGCTCAGACGATCGGCCGTGGTGACACGCAAACTGTTTGTTTCCAGGGTGTAGCTACGCCAATGTTCGCCCTTGATTTCGCGGTCGGAAAAACCGAGCGTTGTCGTCGCGGTCGCCATCGCCTCGGGGGCCGCGCCGGGTGTGCGCGCGATCACCTCGCCGCGTAGCGATACCTGGCACGCTAAACCTTTTGCCGCCGCTGGCATGCTCAACGTTGAGGCGCCCGCTTTTCCTGTGCGGCCATCCCACGCGGCAGGGTTCTGCGACATCAGTCCGGCCACCATCTGTGCCGACATGGCGAGGCGCTGATCCAGGGTACGGTGCATTTCCTTGTCCAGACCGTGCAGCATCCAGATCGCTACCCCGCCCCATAGCAAAATCATCGATACGCCGATCATCAGCAACAATCGCAGTCGAAGCGTCATGTGGTCACCATGCTGAATCGGTAGCCCACGCCACGTACTGTTTCAATCACATCGGCACCCAGCTTGCGCCGCAGGTGATGGATATGCACATTGAGGGCGTTGCTTTCGATCTCTTCACTGAAATCGTAAAGACTGTCTTTCAGCTGGTCAGAACTCAGGATACGTCCGCGCGCATGCAGCAGGGCAACCAGCAGCGACAGTTCGCGTCGGGATAAAACGACGGCGTGTCCGTGCAGCGAGACCTCCCCTCTTGCCGGATCAAGGCGCAGCGGGCCGTGTTCAATGACATCCACGCTGCGTCCAGCGGCGCGGCGCAGCAAAGCGTGCAGGCGGGCCACCAGTTCATTGAGGTCGAAAGGCTTGAGAAGATAGTCGTCCGCACCGGCACGCAGCCCGGCAACGCGGTCTTGCACGGCGTCGCGCGCAGTCAATACCAACACGGGCAGCGCCATGCCGCTGGCCCGCAGGCGTTGCAGCAGACGCATGCCATCCTCATCGGGCAAACCGAGATCCAGGATCACCACGTCACAATGCACCGCCAACAACGTGGCCTCAGCCTGCGCCGCTGTGCGTACAGCATCTACCGTTAAACCGTGCGCACGCAAACCGGCCAGGATGCCGTGGGCAATCAGTTCATCATCTTCAATCAGCAACACGCGCATGGCCTGTCCTCCATGTCGGATAGTATCCAGACTTTTAATTATCCCATCGTTAACGCAGCCTTAATCTGGCCACGCAAAGATCCGTGCTCCATTTGATGTAAAGGCACTTATGCTACGTTTGGTCTGGTCGATCGTGATGTTGACGCTGTTGTCGGCGCTGCCGGCGCATGCCCAGCAGGGTTTTCTGCAGCCGGAAGAAGCTTTTCGTCTGAACGTCAGCAAGCAGGCCGATGGTCAGGTGCGCCTGAACTGGGAGATCAGCAAGGGCTACTACCTCTATCGCAAGCAAATGAAGGTCGAAGCGGACCCCGTCGGCAGTGTGCAACAAGTCGAGTGGCCCGCCGGCACGCTCAAGACCGATGAGACCTTTGGCGAAAGCGAGGTCTATCATGACAATGTAGCGGTACGGGTTACGGCGCCTGATGCCCAGGCCCTGACGATCGGCTGGCAGGGCTGCGCCGACGCGGGTCTGTGCTACCCGCCGCAAACCCGGCGCGTAAATTTAGCCGATATCGCCACGACGCCGACCACCGGCCCGGGCGTGGCCGCTGCCAGCATGAGTCAGACCGAGACGGGCACACTCGGCGAAGACCAGAACCTGGCCGATCGCCTGTCACGCATCAATCTGGGCTGGATGTTGCTGGTGTTCTTCGGACTTGGCCTGCTGATGACGTTCACGCCCTGCGTACTGCCGATGGTGCCGATTCTCTCGAGCCTGATCGCGGGGAGCGGCGCGAGTCCCAAGCGCGGTTTTATCCTCTCGCTGGCCTTCGTACTGCCGATGGCGCTGACATACGCCGGTGTCGGCGCAGCAGCGGCGCTGGCCGGCGCCAATCTGCAGGCGGTGTTGCAGAACCCCTGGGTGCTCGGCACCTTCGGTCTGGTATTTGTCGTGCTGGCACTGGCCATGTTCGGCTTTTATGAACTGCAACTGCCCGCCGTTTTGCGCAACCGCCTGAACAACGCCAGCCAGGGCCAGCGCGGCGGCACGGTGACAGGTGCCGCCACGATGGGCGTGCTGTCGGCGCTGCTGGTCGGCCCCTGCATGACCGCACCACTGGCCGGTGCGCTGCTTTATATCGGCAACACCGGCGATGTGCTGACCGGCGCCCTGGTCCTGTTTGCCATGGGGCTGGGCATGGGAGTGCCGCTGTTGCTGGTCGGGACACTCGGTGCACGGCTGTTGCCGCGGCCCGGCGACTGGATGAACCGGGTCAAGGCACTGTTTGGTTTTATCCTGCTGGGTACCGCCATCTTTTTCGTGGCGCGAGTATTGCCTGCGGCGCTGACACTGGGGCTGTGGGGCGCCTGGTTGCTGGCTATTGCCCTCAGTTTGCTGGCACTGGTTCACAAACTGGGTACCGATAGAAGTCGTTTATTTTCCCGTTATCTGGCATTGCTGCTGGGGCTGTGGGGCGGATCCATGGTGATCGGTGCGGCCGGGGGTGCCCATGACCCTCTGCAGCCGCTGAACATCGGCGCCAGCGCCAGCACACTCGCGCCGACTTCCGTAAGGAATAATTTCATGACCCGCTTCGAACCGGTCAAGACACAGCAAGCACTCGAAGTGCAGGTCGCCGCAGCGGGACAACGCGGCCAGTGGACACTGGTGGATTTCTACGCCGACTGGTGCGTGTCGTGTGCCGTGATCGAACGCGAGGTGTTTGCCGACCCGCGCGTGCAGCAAGCCATGAGCGACATGCAACTGCTGCGCCCGGACGTCACGGCCAACAATGCCGATGACCGGGCACTGATGCGCACCCACCAGATTCTCGGACCGCCCACCATGCTGCTGATCGGCCCCGATGGCAAAGAGCGCCGGGCCGAGCGCGTCATCGGCGAACTCAGTGCCGACGAATTTCTCGCCCGCCTGGCGCGTGCAAAGCAAGGAGACTGAACATGCTGAACGTCAATGTAGGTCCCTTTGCTGTGCAAGTCAGCCATTTGATTTTTCTGGCGTCGTTGCTGGTTGCAGCCGGAGTCGGCCACTTGATCGGACGGCGCCAGCAAACGGGCATAGGCAATATCCTGATCGATATGCTGTGGGTCGCCATTCCGGCGGCACGTATCGCTTTCGTCACGACTTGGTTTGATCTGTACCGCAACGCGCCGTGGTCCATGCTCGACATCCGTGATGGTGGTTTTATACCAGAGACCGGGCTGGTGGCGGCGTTATTGTTGGCCATCTGGCGTGGCTGGCGCCGCCCTGCACTGCGCAAACCGCTGATCTGGGGGCTGACGGCGGGGGTGCTTGCCTGGGGAGCGATGTCTGGTGCGTCAGATATGTTCGGCAGCATGACAAAAAATCCGGTCTTGCCAACAGTGGCACTGAAGACGCTCACAGGCGAGTCGACCGATCTCGCTGCAATGGCCAAGGGCAAGCCCATGGTGGTCAATCTGTGGGCCAGTTGGTGCCCCCCATGCCGCCGCGAAATGCCCGTTCTCGCTGCGGCACAGCAAACAGAAACACAGGTGACGTTTGTCTTCGCCAACCAGGGTGAAGACGCGGCAGCGGCCCAGCGCTACCTGAGTGCCGGTCAGTTGAGTCTTGCCAACGTTCTGCTTGACACCGGCACCGAGCTTGGCCGCGCCATCGGCTCGACGGCGCTACCCACCACGCTTTTCTACGATGCCAAGGGACGGCTGGTCGATACCCACCTGGGTGAGCTATCGACCGCCTCGCTGGCCAGCAAATTAAACCAATTGCGTCCTCGCACCAACTTCTCAACCAAGGAATAGATTTACCATGATCAAAAAACCACATGTTCAATTTGCAATTTTTATGGGCTTGCTCGGCATGGCTATGGGTTCACAAGCCAAAGACTGGCCTGCACCGATCAAGGCGCTCGAAGCCCAGGGCGTTGAGGTCATGGGGACTTTTGAAGCGCCAGGCGGACTGACCGGCTACGCCGGCATGATCCGGCAACAACCGCTGGCCATCTACCTGACCGCCGATGGCAAACAGGCGATCATCGGCACCATGATCGATGCCAAAGGTGTTGAACTGAGCGAGGAACCGTTGAACAGGCTGGTGAGCAAGCCCATGACCGCGAAAATCTGGAAACAGCTTGAAGGGAGCACCTGGATTGCCGATGGCGTCAAGAATGCCCCGCGTGTCATTTACACCTTTACCGACCCTAATTGCCCGTACTGCAACAAGTTCTGGAACGATGCCAGGCCCTGGGTCAAGGCTGGCAAGGTTCAGGTGAGGCACATCATGGTGGCCATCCTCGGACCCACCAGCCCGGGGAAGGCGGCGGCCATCCTCTCTGCACAGGATCCACAGGCCGCGCTGACCCAGCACGAGCAACAACACGGCAGCGGTGGTGTCAAGCCCCTGGCTCAGATCTCACCAAAAGTTCGTGCGCAACTCGACGCCAACCAGGGGCTGATGCAGCAACTGGGATTTTCTGCCACACCGACGACCCTTTACAAAGATGGCGACGGCAATCTGCAAAATATGCAGGGGGCACCATCGGCAGAGATGCTGAGTAAAATCCTTGGCCCGCGCTGAGCCTGCTCAGGGGTTCTGGAAATCGATGATGGACACGTTAAGTCAAAAAAACTTTTTCAAAGACCTTGCCAAAGAGTCGATTCGGTCGGGAACCATCGCATCGATCGCGATGATTCCCTTTGGAATTTTTTTCCAGCTTCTTGGGCTTCGCGTTGGACACTACGGGAAAAAACTACTCGACGTCTTTTTTACCAACCTTCCCGAGCTGACCTTTCGCCTGTTGATGTTCATCGAGCATTTCACCATCGGCTGGCTGTCAGCGACTCCTTTGCTCTTTTTTCTTGTCGTGCTAAAAAACCGTTTTCCTGCATGGTCAGTCGGCGCAATCTACGGTGTTGCCTACTATATCGTCCTCAATTCCCTTTTACTTCCATTGAGTTTCGGCGACAGAACACCTTGGGAGCTGGGTTTCGCTGTGATGTATCCGAGCTTGACCATCCACATTGTCTTTGGCGTTTCCATCGCACTCACATCAAAGCGTTTTGTTACTTCCTTTTCGAAGCAGGCCAGGCGCTGAACCATGTGTGGCAGCCGGTCAAGCGGGCGTGAAGGCGCGTGCCGCAGGTTTGAAGGCAATGATGGCTAAATGCCTGACGGAAACGTCTCCGGCGCCTCGCCATCGCTCCACACCTGGCCCATGTCCAGCGGCTCCAGTGCGCTGGTTTCGTCGATGTGTATCACGGCATCGAACTGCTGGGCTAGGCGGGTGTAGAAATAGTGGCTCTGGCGTTCCGTTTCGGGCTGGTAGATCACGCCGATGGCACGCTGCAGCCGCTGTACCGCCACGAGCGAGCGCATCGTCGCATCGTCGCGCAGGGGCAGCAAGAAGCGGGTGGTTCCGGTGTAATGGAACACGTCCTCCCAACTACCAGGTAAACCCTCGCGCACCCGCTTGCGCTGGGGCGGCTCGTGCCAGTTCGAAGCGGCCGTGACCCAGCCGCGATGGGTGCTGAAACCCACCAACACCGCATCGTCCGCGTAACGGTCGCGCACCAGCTGGCCCACATTCCATTCACCCCGATCGCCCATTTCGGTGGCCGATGCATCGCCCAGGTGCGAGTTGTGCGCCCACAGGGCGATGCGTGGTGGCGCGCCGCCTGTGGTCAAGTGGCGGTCCAGCGCAGACAGCGTCTCCACCATGTGGCTGTCGCGCAGATTCCAGGAGGATACGCGCCCGTGAAACATGGTGCGGTAGTACTCTTCGGCGTTGCGCACCAGACGCGCGTTCTGCTGCGCGTAGAAGGCTTCGTCGCGCTCCAGCCCGGGCGTCAGTGACACTTCGCCGGCACGGCGATTCATTTCGCGTAGTTGTTGCACTACCTCGTCCTCGCAACTCGGCTTGAGACCAAAGCTGGCGGCGTAGCCGTAAGCCTGACTGTCTTCTGCTGCATGGTCGAAGCAGGCGTAGCGGTACCGTGCACGGCGCGCGGCTTCGGGGTCCACATCGTCGAGGTAGGTCAGCACCGCCTGGATGGAACTGAACAGGCTGTACAGGTCAAGCCCATAGAAGCCCACTTGGCGCAGAGGGCTGAGGCCGGTGTTGTAGTCGCGTAGCCACTCGACGAAGTCGCGCACGACAGTGTTACGCCACATCCAGGCGGGAAAGCGCTGGAAGCCCGACAGGGCAGCATCGGCGTCACCATCATCTGACAGGCCGCGTACGTAGCGGTTAACGCGCCAGGCATCGGGCCAGTCGGCTTCCACGGCAATGGCAGTAAAGCCCTTCTCGGTGATCAGGCGCTTGGTGATCTCTGCCCGCTCACGGTAGAACTCATGGGTGCCGTGCGACGCTTCGCCCAGCAGGGCAAAGCGCGCCTGGCCGATCAGGCCCAGAAGGCCATCATACTGGCGTGCACCGCCGGCCAACGGCTGCAGGTGCGGGCGCAGGCCTTCCAGTAAGGCTGTGTTACTGAGGTCGTATTGGGTTTGCTGCGTGGCCATGATGAGTCCTTTCCCTCTATATTTACTTTGTACCCACCGGCACCGCCACGGTTGGTTATGTGCAGGGGATGCTGCTGGCGAATCGCCGCTTGCGCACCACAAAGATGTCTAACGGCGCCGCGCGGCCGGGCTGCGGGGTCAGCAGATCAAACAGCAAAGTGGCAATGCCGGCGTGCTGAAGGTACTGGGCCACCTGTCGGTTGCGGGCACTGTGGCACCCACTGCCGCTGCCATGCGCGAATAGCACCAAGCCGTGGAACCCAGGGGGCAACACCAAGTCGCCGTAGAGCCAGGTGTCCCCGACGGGAATACGGACTTCGCGAGGGACCAGGGTGGTGTTGACACTACGCATGATGTTCACCTTCCAAAGATCTACATTTAACGCGGCGGCGTACCGTGTCTGTCAG
>JASJPN010000116.1:0-36703 GCA_031426635.1 Polaromonas sp. | reverse complement strand
TCGAGTACGGTCTGTACCGCACGGTTGGCCGCCACCACGCCGCCATAGGTGTCTTCGCTGGCAGCAGCAGCATAGTCATCGAACTCGCGCCAGGCAAGCACGCGGCGTGTCTTGTCGTCAACGAGGTAGGCGCGCAGCGTGAAACGCACACGGCTTGGCTGGGTCTGAAACTCATGTTGCAGCCGAATGATCTTGACATCAAGCCGCAAGTCGCCAGCCGCAGCACCAGGCGTCAGCACGACGGCGCGGAATGCTCCGGTGTTCTCGACGGCGGCGGCAAGAAGCGGCCCGAGCATGAGCGCCGGCGGATCTACCCATTCGCTGTGCGCGAAATATTCGAGCTTGTGGGGCTCGCGCACGTAGATGATGCGCTGGCTGTCAAAGCCGGCGGCCGCATGCGGAGGATTGATGATCAACGTTAGCATTGAGGCCGATGCTGGTACCGGCGCGGCGCGGCGCGCGTTGTCGAGTGAATAGAAGGCCGGAGGCGGTGTTGCCGTTGGTAGCAGTGCGCTGCATGCGCACAGGGTCACCAGAGCCAAACTGGCGGCAAAGAGCCGGCCCAGTCGGGCGACAGCTTGTTTGTTCATCGTTTTCATGGTGCTGCTCCTGTTTCTCCCGGGCCTTCCGGTACCGGCTTGTGGCCGAAAAGCAGGCCGCGCGGGTCACGCGTGGTCTGCTCGCTCAGGCGACGCAACGAAGGCGCCAGTGTGCTTAGTTCACCGAGCAGGCGCTCCAGTTCGGGCAGTGTTTCCGTGCTGAAGCGTTTGACGTCGGCGCCGACCGCGTCGACGGTCTTTCCCGTACTAATACTCGTTTTGGCAACCTCATTGCCCATTTTTTCGATGGCGTCGGCGCTGCGTCCGATGCGATCAACCACGGCCCCCATTTGCGCCGTTGCCTGCGATGTGTTTTCCAGCGTGCGGGCGGCATGGGTGATGCCCGTGTCGATTGTGTCCTTGCGCGCGGCGATCGTGCGCGCCACGGCGGCGATATCGGTAAGTGCGCTATTGAATGCCGCCCGGTTCTCGTCACTGAGAACGGAATTGATGTTGCTCGATGTATTGTCCAGCTTGGCAAGCACACTCGTGAGCACATTCTCCAGTCGCGCGCTGAGCGAGGGTTTGGTGCGGATCACCGGATACTTGCTTCCGGCGGTGGCGAGCAGCGGCGGTGAACCCGTGGCGCCGCCGCTGAGTTCGACATAGGCGATGCCCGTCAGGCCCTGGGTTTTCAAAACCGCTACGGTGTCCTCCTTGATGGGCGTGCCACGCTCGATGGCGAACAGCAGGTTCACCCGCTGTGGGTTGACCGGGTCGAGCTGAATCGCCCGCACTTTGCCCACGTCGACGCCGTTGTATTTGACCGGCGCATTCAGATTGAGGCCGGCCACCGATTCATCTTCGATCGCAAGATACAGGTCGTACATTTTCTGAAAGGCACCGCCCGAGGCGAGCCAAAGCACACCGGCTATCAGCACGGCGCCGAGGACGAGCACGAACGCGCCAACGATGGAATAGTTCACTTTGGTTTCGATGATGACTCCTCAATTTTTCCATTCGTTTGAACGTCGGCTTGCTGCTTTGCCTGCTCCTGTGCCGCTCTTCCGCGCGGGCCGTCAAAGAATTGCCGGATGGCGGGGTTGTCCATGCGTGAGAGCTCGGACATCGAGCCGATGCCTTGCACCTTGCCGTCGGCGAGGACGGCGACGCGGTCGGCAACCTGCCATAGCAAGTCGAGATCGTGGGTGATCATGACGATGGTCAGGCCGAACAGGTCGCGCAGCTTGAGCACCAGTTCGTCGACACCAGCGGCGCTGTCCGGGTCGAGGCCGGCGGTCGGCTCATCCAGGAACAGCAGCTCCGGGTCCAGTGCCAGTGCGCGGGCCAGCGAGGCGCGTTTCATCATGCCGCCGCTGAGTTCGGACGGATACTGGGCACCCACCTCGGGCTTGAGACCGGCCATGGCGAGCTTCCACGCCGCGATTTCATCGATCACCTGGTCTCCAAGCCCGGTATGCTCGCGCAGCGGCAGACCAACGTTCTCAAGCACCGTGAGTGAGCCGAACAGGCCACCGTGCTGGAACAGCACCCCCCAGCGCTGGCGCAGGACGAGGGCTTCGTCATCCGCGATGTTCTGTAGGTCCACGCCGAGCACCCGAATGGCGCCCTCGTTTGGGCGCTGTAGCAGGATCATTTCGCGCAGCAGCGTCGATTTACCCGAGCCGCTGCCGCCGATCACCGCAAAGATCTCGGCGCGGCGCACTTCGAGGTTGATGTCGGTATGCACCACATGGTCACCAAAACGGGTCGACACCTTGCTGATCTCGATGACCGCCTCATGGGTTGGCGACTGGCTTGGCGACCGGTTTGGCATATCGGCGAGCGTGGCGGCATCCATCCTAGAGATCCAGCGCACTGAAAGCGACCGAGAACAGGCCGTCGGCAAGAATCACGAGAAAGATCGACTGAACCACGCTACGCGTGGTCTGGCGGCCGACGCTGTCAGCGCCGCCTGTCGTGCGAAAGCCCTGAAAGCAGCCAATCATGGCGATGATCGCGGCAAATACCGGTGCCTTGCCGATACCGACCACATACGACGTGATGCTGACGGCCTTGACGAAGCGGTCGAGAAACTCGCTAAAAGACACCCCGAGCTGCGCGCGCGCCATGATCATGCCGCCGAAAACGCCCAGCACGTCGGCAAACACGGTCAGCAGTGGCAGCACGATCACCAGTGCGATGAGCTTCGGCAGCACCAGCAGCTCCAGCGGCGCGATGCCGATGGTGCGCATGGCGTCGATCTCTTCGGTCACGGCCATCGTGCCGATCTGCGCGGCGTAGGCCGAGCCCGAGCGTCCGGCAATGATGATGGCGGTGATCAAGGGAGCGAACTCGCGCAGCATCGACAAACCGACAAGATCGGCCACAAAGATGTTGGCCCCATACTGCCTGAGCTGCTCGGCGCCCTGATAGGCGACAACAATCCCGAGCATGAAAGACAGTAGCCCAACGATGGGCAGCGCGTCGAATCCGGCACTGCGGATGTTGTACAGGATGGGACGCCACCGAAATCGCGCCGGATGCGCGATGCATCCGGCCAGTGCGAAAGCACTTTCGCCAATGAAGCCAAGCAAGGCAACGGTCTGCTCATAAGCGGCGGCGGCGCTGCGGCCGACGCGTCCAAGCGCCGGCGGCGACAGGCTGGCGGCGGGCGCAGACTGGCCGGTTTGATCGGCAACATGTTGCGCCACGACATCCAATAGCTTGGCAAATTCCGGGCGCAAGCCCCGCAGGGTCACGACGACCCCCTCGCCCTGTAGTCGCAGCAGCAGCTGTTGCAGCACCCACGCGCCAGCCGTGTCCAGTGCCTCAATGCGTGCGCCGTCGGCAGTCACCTGCGTTTTGGCAGGAACACGCACCGATTCAAGCTGCTGTTCGAGGGTGCCGATGCCGCGCGCAGTCCAAGACCCCGACAACGCGAAGTCCTGCGGGGTCGGCTGAGTGATTGCGGCGGGGGCCACCGGGATGCTCTTCATATTGGTTGCATGTTAAAGCAAATTGTTGGCATCGTATGTGCGCAGGCGCACAGAACGTCTTCATCGCAGGGGTATTCCTTGCTTGACAGCCTGTCAGGTGTCTCAACAGGTGCATGACGCCCGATGTGGGCCGCAAGACCGCCAATGTGTGCTCAGAACAGTATGTTCGGAAGAAACAGCGTGATTGCCGGAATGTAGGTGATGATCAACATCTTGGTGATACCCGCAGTGACAAACAGGTTGAGTCCGATCGGTGGCGTGATCATGCCGATTTCCAGGTTCACACAATCAGGAACTGCCAGATCAGGGAGATCCGTGAAAAGGTTTTGAGGGCTGGAAGCCAATTTGGCTTCCAAAAAACACCCGCTTAATCGGCGTAAATACCAGCCTTCTTGATGACCGGCGCCCACTTCGTGATTTCAGCTTCCAGATGGGTTTTCAGACCTGCCGGAGAAATTTTTTCCATCGGTGGAATGTCCGAGCTCAATTCGGCCAGTCGCTGCTTGACCATCGGGTCCTGCATGGCGGCGCGCAACGCCGCATTGAGTTTTTCAAGAGCCGGCGCCGGCGTTCCTTTGGGGGCGTACATGCCGTGCCAGACCTTCACCTCAAACCCTTTGAGGCCCTGCTCATTCAGCGTGGGCACATCGGGCAGCGCGGACAGGCGATTCAAAGAGGTCACGCCATAGACCTTGACCCGCCCGTCCTTGATCAGCGGAACGGTTTGGGTGGTCTGGTCACACAGCAAATCCACCTGGCCGCCGAGCAGGTCGTTCATGGCCGGGCCTGTGCCCTTGTAAGGAATGGTATTGAGTTCGACGCCGATCTGGCTCATGAACAGCAAGCCGCACAGGTGCGAGACTGCGCCCAGCCCGGCATTGGCCAGCGAAACGTTTTTGCCATTGGTTTTGAGGTAAGTCTGCAACTCGGAAAAGTTGGCGGCGGGAAAGTCCTTGCGTGCCAGCAGGGTCATGGGCACATCGACCACCTGGCCGATGTATTCGAAGTCTTTCAGCGGGTCGAAGCTGAGCTTGCGGTACAGGGCGGGCGCTGTGGCCATGCCCATGTGGTGAATAAAGAGCGTGTAGCCATTGGGTGCGGCGCGCGCCACCCGGGTAGCCGCAATGGTGCCGCCGGCGCCGGCGGTATTTTCAACCAGCACGGTCTGGCCCAGCGCCTTGCCCATCGGTATGGCAATCATGCGGGCCACCACATCGGTCGGACCGCCGGCGGCAAAAGGTACGACCAGGGAAACCGGTTTATCCGGAAAAGCGGCTTGGCTGAAGGCCTGCGTGCCCGCGCCCAGCGTGGCTGCCGCGGCACAGGCCAGCAGCAGGGTTTTAAGTTTGAAATTCATCTTGTCTCCTTGTCGTTAGTAAAAAAAGCAGTGGCCTCATGGCGCTGTGCCATAGAAAAATTCAAAAATTCCGGCGCCGTGATCCTGCCCCGTTTCATGCTGCGGCTTGCAACGCCAGCATGCGCTGGGCCAGCCGCAGCACAGGCGCATCGACCATACGGCCGTCAAGGCTGAAAACACCGCCGCCCACGCTTCTGTTTTTTTCAAGCACCCTGCGCGCCCATTCTAGTTCGGCGGCCGTCGGCCCCAATGCTGCATTGACCAAGGCCACCTGGGCCGGGTGAATGCACAGCTTGGCGCCGAAGCCGCAGCGCCGGCTGCGTTGGGCATCAAGCTGCACCTGCGCCCCCGCGTCGGTGCTGTTGGTGTTGGACGTGACGCCATCGACCGGCGCGGCCAGGCCCGCGCGGCGCGAGGCCAGCACCAGGGCCAGGCGCACCGCCGTCAGCTCGGACTCATCGGGCCCGCAAGCCATGCCCGCATCGGCCTGAAAGTCCAGGTTGCCAAAGACCAGCCGCAGCACCTGCGGGCTGCGCGCCAGGGCGTCAACGACATCCAGTCCGGCCACCGATTCGATCATGGGCAGCAGCGCGCACGCCGGCCCCATGGCGGCCGCCACGCGCGCAAGGTCAGCGGCGGATTCGGCCTTGGGCAGCAGCACACCGACCACGCCTAGCGTGCCCAGCAACGCCAGGTCGTCGCCATGCCATGCCGTACCGCTGGCGTTCAGGCGTACCAGCACGCGGCCGCGCTGGGTCGCCGACAGATCGTGCCAGGCCCGCGCCAGCATCTGCCGTGCCGCTGTCTTGTCGACCGGGGCCACCGCATCTTCCAGATCAATGATCGCCGCGTCAGCGCCCGAGGCCAGTGCTTTGGCGTAACGCTCGGGGCGGTTGGCCGGCACAAACAAAAAGGAGCGGGCCCGCGCCAGTGAGGAGGTCGGCGTTTCAGTCATGCCGCACCTGCCAGCAAAATTCCCACGCGCGGCCACTGCGCGACCTGCCACAGCGCGTCCACCGCGGCCTGCATTTCAGCGGGCGTGGCACCGTCACTGAAGGCCGCCAGGCGCAGTGCCTTGGCGGTGATCTCGTCGCGGCTGAGTGTGTTGCCAGGGTCGCCCTTGGGCTCATCCACGCGGCCCTGCAACACCCGGCCGTCGGTGCTGTACACCGTGACCTTGCCGATCCAGCGCTGCGGGTAGGCGCTGTCCACCTCGGCGTCGAGTTCCATGCTCACGCGGTCGCGCAGGCTTTGCGTGCTGTCGTCCAGAAAATGCTGGTCAAACTCGACCAGACCGGCATGGCCAAAACGCGCCACCAGCGCCAGCACCGTGCCCATGGAAAACTTGGACTGGTGCACGGTGGTGGGACGCAGCACCGGCCCCAGCACGTCGATGGCGCCCTGGTGCACATGGGTGACTACGCTCGCCAGATCGTCAGGCTTGAGGTCATGCGCCTGCATCACCTGCAGCAGCGCGTCGGCCGCCGGATGCGTGTGACGGCAACTGGCGTGGTATTTGAACGAGGTTTCGGCCGTGGCCCAGCGCGACCCCAGCCGGTCGGTGAGCTTGGCCGGGTCTGCGTCGCTGGACATGCCGGCGGCCATGCCCTGCGGGCCTTCAAAGATTTGCGCCGCGCCGGTAAAGCCGTCTTGGGCGAGGTAGGCCGACATCAGGCCCGCCGCTGCGGCATGCGCGGTGTGCAGCTGCTTGCTGTCAGAAGCCGTGCGCAAAAACTCCCACAGACCGGCCGACTGCGTACCCGCTGAACCGAAGGCATGCTGCATCTGCCGGGCATTGAGCCCCAGCAGGTTGCCCACGGCAGCAGCGGCGGCCAGCGTGCCCGCCGTGCCCGTGGTGTGAAACACCTTGTAGTGCGAGCGCCCCAGGAACTCCCCCACGCGAATGCCCACTTCGTAGCCTGCCACGCTGGCGGCAATCAGTTGCTGCCCGCTGGCACCCAGCGCCTGCGCTGTGGCCACCGCGGCCGGAAAGACGACCGTGGCCGGGTGAAACACGGAGGCGTTGTGCACATCGTCCTGCTCGGCCACATGCGATGCGGCAGCGTTGGCCATGGCCGCAAAGTAAGGACTGGTGCGCGCGCGGCTGACGATCACCTCGGACGGACCGGCCGGCGGCGTGTCGCAACCCAGCACAGATTGCGGCCCCATGGCCTGCGCGAAGCGCGTGATGCTGTCCACCGCGCGTGCGCCATGGCCGGCCACGGCCGAAGCGAACCAGTCCACCAGCAAGTCCTCGGTGCGGCGGACAACGGGCTCGGGAATGGCGTCAAAACGAAGACCGGCCGCAAAGGCGGCCAATTCGGCAGAGGCAGTGGTCATGGCAAATCCTTATGAGTCAAATGGCGCTGGCAGCGCGCAGTGCTGCGATCTGGGCATCGCCCTGCCCCAGTTCGCGCAGGATGGCGTCGGTGTGCTGGCCCACGGCCGGCACCGGGTCCATGCGGTAGTCAAAGGCGTTGTTGCGCCCGGGCGGCAGCAGTGCCGGGATGTCGCCTGCGGGCGAGCCCACGTCCTGCCAGCGCGCACGCGCCTTGAGCTGCGGGTGCGCCCACAGGCCAGCCATGTCATTCATGCGTGCGTTGGCGATTTGCGCTTCATCCAGCCGCGCCTCCACCTGGGCGGTGGTGAGCGTGCTGAACACATCAACAATGATGGCCTTGAGCGCGTCGCGGTGCTGGTTGCGCTTGGCGTTGCTGTCAAAGTGCGGGTCAGTGGCCAAGCCAGCGTCCTTCAGCACGGTGTCGCAAAAGCTTTTCCATTCACGCTCGTTCTGCAGGCCCAGCATCACCGTGCCGCCGTCGCCCGCCTGAAACGGACCATAGGGGTAGATGCTGGCGTGCGAAGCGGCCGTGCGCGGCGGCGGCGGCGCGCCGTCGAACGCGTAATACAGCGGGTAGTTCATCCATTCGGCCAGCGACTCCAGCATGGACACGTCGATGTGACTGCCCTGCCCGGTCTTGCCGCGCAGCAGCAGCGCCGACAGGATGCCGGTGTAGGCGTACATGCCGGCCGCGATGTCGGCCACCGAATTACCGGCCTTGGCTGGCGCATCCGGTGTGCCGGTGACCGACAAAAAACCGGCTTCGCTCTGGATCAGCAGGTCGTAGGCTTTCTTGTCGCGGTAGGGGCCGTCTTCGCCATAGCCCGAGATGTCGCAGACGATCAGCTTCGGGTGTTGCTGGCTGAGCGCCTCGAAAGACAGGCCCATGCGCGCCGCCGCGCCGGGCGCGAGGTTTTGCACCAGCACGTCGGCCTGGGCCAGCAGTTGCTTCAAGGCGGCCAGCGCCTCGGGCTGCTTCAGGTCCAGCGTCAGGCTTTCCTTGGAACGGTTGGTCCAGACAAAGTGCGAGGCCAGGCCCTTGACGCGGGTGTCGTAGGCGCGGGCAAAGTCGCCGACGCCGGGGCGCTCGACCTTGATGACGCGCGCGCCCAGGTCGGCCAGCTGGCGCGTGCAAAACGGCGCGGCAATTGCGTGTTCGAGAGAAACGACGGTGATGCCGTCAAGCGGTCGGGTCATGGCCATCCTTCAGAACGAGCGCGGCAGGCCCAGCACATGCTCGGCCATGTAGCTCAGGATCAGGTTGGTCGAGATCGGTGCGACCTGGTAAAGCCGGGTCTCGCGGAACTTGCGCTCGACGTCGTATTCATTGGCAAAACCAAAGCCGCCATGAAACTGGATACAGGCGTTGGCGGCCTCCCACGAGGCCTTGGCCGCCAGGTATTTGGCCATGTTGGCCTCGGCGCCACAGGGCTGGCGGGCATCAAACAGCTCGCAGGCCCGAAAGCGCATCAGGTTGGCGGCTTCCACTTCAATATAGCTTTCGGCAATCGGAAACTGCACGCCCTGGTTTTGCCCGATCGGGCGGCCAAACACCACGCGCTCGCTCACATACTTGGTCACGCGGTCGATGAACCAGTAGCCGTCGCCGATGCACTCGGCAGCGATCAACGTGCGCTCGGCGTTCAGGCCGTCCAGGATGTACCTGAAGCCCTGGCCCTCCTGGCCAATCAGGTTCTCTTCGGGGATTTCGAGGTTCTCGAAAAACAGCTCGTTGGTCTCGTGGTTGACCATGTTGGGAATGGGCCGGACCGTCATGCCGGATTTTTAGGCCTGGCGCAAATAGACCATGAAAATCGACATGCCTTCGCTCTTTTTCTTCACGTCGGCCAGCGGCGTGGTGCGGGCCAGCAAGATCATCCAGTCCGAGTGCTGCACGCGCGAGATCCAGACCTTCTGGCCGTTGATGACGTAGCGGTCGCCCTTTTTGACGGCGCTGGTCTTGATCTTGGTGGTGTCGGTGCCGGTGCTGGGCTCGGTCACGCCCATCGACTGCAGACGCCATTCGCCGCTGGCAATACGCGGCAAATAGAGCTCTTTTTGCGCAGTCGAGCCGTGGCGCAGCAGCGTGCCCATGTTGTACATCTGGCCGTGGCAGGCGCCCGCGTTGCCGCCGCTGCGGTTGATCTCTTCCATGATCACCGAGGCCTCGGCCAGGCCCAGCCCGGAGCCGCCGTATTCCTGCGGGATCAGCGCGGCCAGCCAGCCGGCCTTCGTCAGCGCATCGACAAAGGCTTCGGGGTAAGCGCGCGCTGCGTCGATCTTGCGGTGGTATTCGTCAGGAAACTCGGCACACAGCGCGCGTACCGCGTCGCGGATGTCCTGGTATTTGTCGGGGGTGGTTTTGATCATGAACAGCTTTTGAACAGGAGAAATAAATCAGGCCAGCTCGGCGGTCGCCTGCATGGTGAGCCAGCCTTCGTGGTCTTCGGCCCACAGGCGCACGGTTTTGCCGTCCCCGGAGGGCTGGCCGTGCAGCTTGAACGGGTGCAGGTCAAACGTGGGCCGCACTGCCTTGAAATTAAAACGCTGGATGAAAGCGCCCGGTGCATGGCCGCGCACCAGATCGACCAGCAGCGTGGCAATCAGCGGGCCGTGCACGATCAGGCCCGGATAGCCTTCAACCTCGGTCGCATACTTGCGGTCGTAGTGGATGCGGTGGCCGTTGAAGGTCAGCGCCGAGTAGCGAAACAGCAGCACGTCATTGGGCACGACCTCGCGCTGCCAGGCGGCACCTTGTTCGGCCGCTACAGGCGCGGGCACCGGGTCGGCGGGCTGGGCAGCGGCGCGGTAAACAATGTCGTGTTCCTCGCTCAACGCCAGGCCATTGGCGTTGAGGACTTCGTGCTTCACCAGTACAAACAGCAGGTCGCCGCTGCGGCCGGCCTTGTGCGTGACCGATTCAATGCGCGAAATGCGCTTGACGGCATCGCCCACCACGAGGGGATTCGCCTGGAACCACTGCAAGCGCCCCCCGGCCCACATGCGGCGCGGCAGCGGCACAGGCGGCAGAAAACCGCCGCGTTTGGCGTGGCCGTCGGGGCCGATTTCGCGCTGGCGAGGCTGCGGCACAAAATACAGCCAGTGCCACAGCGCCGGCAGCGCCGTGCCCGGCAGCGGCGCCGGGTCGTCGCGGTCCAGCGTGGCCGACAGCCCGCGCAGCGGCGCGGCGGTGATGTCGTCGTTCAGGGTTTCGGTCTTTCCAACCCAGCTTTGCAGGTGGGCCAGGGTGGCGGGGTCCAGCGTGCGGACGTCGGTATTGAGGGTCATGGCTGGCATGATCGCGGGTTTTCAGGCCCGCCGCAATCTTCAATTTCAGAACCAAGCCTTCGTCAAAACAGAACGCTTCCCCATTTTGCGCTAGCATCCAGCCATGCAATTTGACCTGACCGACCTGCGCCTGTTTGTGCTGAGCGCCGAAGAATGCAACCTGACGCGCGCGGCGCGGCGCCAGCACCTGTCGCTGGCGGCCGCAAGCGCGCGCATCAAGGCGCTGGAAGTGCAAACCGGCCTGCCTCTTTTTTACCGCGAAGCGCGCGGCGTGCGCCTGACGCCCCCCGGCGAAGCTTTTTTGCACCACGCACGCGGCGTACTGCGCCAGACCGAGCAGCTGCGCACCGATTTGCAGGAATATGGCGGCGGTCTGCGCGGCCATGTCCGGGTATTCGCCAACACCACGGCCGTGACGGACTTTCTGCCCGAAATCCTGCCGGGTTTTTTGTCAGCCAACCCGAATGTCAACGTGGACCTTCAGGAAAAACCGAATCCTGAAATTGCCCGCGGCGTGCTCGACGGGCGCGCCGACATCGGTATCGTGGCCGGCCATGTCGACACGCTGAGCCTGCAGGCCATTCATTTCAGCACCGACCGGCTGGTGCTTGTCACGTCGCGCCAGCACCGCCTGGCCAAGCGCCGGCGCATCGCCTTTGCCGACACCCTGGACGAAGACGCCGTAGGCATGCATCAAGGCAGCACGCTACAGACCTTTCTGGCCCAGGTCACCGACAAGCTGGGCAAGCCGCTGAAACTGCGCGTGCAACTGAGCAGCTTTGACGCCATGTGCCGCATGATTGGCGCGGGCGTGGGGGTCGGCATCGTGCCCGAGAGCGCGGCGCGGCGCAACCAGCACAGCATGAATCTGGCACTGATTGAGCTGACCGATACCTGGAGCGTGCGCGAGCGCTACATTCTCGTGCGCGAGCGCGAGACCCTGCCCGCCTATGCGCAGTCGCTTGTCGACGCAATCTGCGAACATTACCGGGAGCTACCACTCGAGCATCCCGCTGCCACCGCCTCGGCAGCATGGCTCAAGTAACCTGGCCGTCGGCTTGCCGCAGTGTGCGCGCCTTACAGGGTAAGCAGCTGCCCCCAGCCTGGCAGCGTGTCGCGGATGCCGGCCAGGCGCAGGGTATGCCAGGCCAGTGCCTGGTTGCTGGAAATGACCGGCTTGCCGAGCTTCGCCTCCAAGCCTGCGATGAGGTGGGCGATACGTACGCTGGTGCAGGAGACAAAAACCGCATCCACCTCCTGTGCCCCAAGCTGTTCCACCGCCGCCGCCAGCGAGGGGCCGTCAATGCGTGCCACCTCGTTGTCATCCTCGTGGTTGAAGGAGCCGAATACCGGCACAGCCACGCCGCGCGCCTCAATGTAATCGCACATCCAGTTATTGACCGATTCGACGTAGGGCGTGAGCAGGGCGATGCGTTTCGCCCCGAGCGCGTCCAGTGCCGCCAGCGCGGCGGTGATGGGTGTGCTGCAGGCGACGCCGGGGCGCGCCTCGCGAATGCGGGAAAACACATGGTCTTCGCCGATGACCATGGACCCCGAGGTGCAGGCAAAGGAGACGACGTCTATTTTTTCGCCGGGGCGCAGCAGCGCGGTGGCGCCGGCGATGTCCTTTTCCATTGCCGCCAGGGTTTGCGGATTGATCGCCGCCGCATTGTAGAGGCGGCTGGTGTGTGTGACCACACCGGGCAGGCGGATCATCTCGTGCCACTCGTGCTCCAGGGTGATGTCGGTGGCCAGGACGATCAGGCCCAGCGCCGCACGGTGGGCGACACCGGCGTCCATCGTGAAGGGAAGGTGTTCTAATTTTTGACGGGACATTTTTTTTACCCTGATGGAAGTGCAGCACAAAAAAGCGCCCTCAGACGCACAGCAAGCATAACGCATCCCGTGCGCTTTAGGAATTCTCTGCACAAGTCAGCCCAGCCGACGCTTTAGACGTTAACTCTTGATGGACAGTTCCCTTTCCTCCTGACGGCCTGTGCTGGCTGGCATCTGGCACTGGCTTTCAGCCTGCGCGAGTCAATGGTAGAATGGTGAGCTTTGCTGACAACATCCACATACATTTAAGGAAACATATCATGGCATCAGCCAAACCAAAAAAGAAAAACCCTCGTCTTGCTTCTGGCCGCAAACGCGTCCGTCAAGACGTCAAGATCAATGCGGCGAACACCTCGCTGCGCTCCAAATACCGCACTGCTGTGAAAAACGTTGAAAAAGCCGTTTTAGCCGGTGACAAAGCTAAAGCGACTGAAGCTTTTGGCAAGATGCAAGCCGTGGTTGACACCGTGGCTGACAAAGGCATCTTCCACAAGAACAAGGCAGCGCGCGATAAGAGCCGCTTGTCTACCAAGGTTAAAAACCTGGTTCTCGCAGCCGCTCCAGCGACTGCTGCTTAATTTTAATTTAGGCAATTCGCACAAACTACGAGCCAAAACTTGTAGTTTGCCGTTTTGTTGGGTGCGCTGTCAGCAAGCAAGCTCAAGAGCATAAAAAGACCGCCAATCTCACAGATTTGGCGGTTTTTTTATGTCTGCTTCCCGTTCCAATGCATGTTTCAAGCCGTATGAACCACCTGCTGCGGGAACGGAATTTCAATATTGGCGCTACGCAGCGCTGCCAGAATTGCAAAATTTATATCTGAGCGCAGGTTGAGTTGGCCATTTTCAGGGTCATTGATCCAATAGCTTAAGGTAAAGTCCAGGCCATTGCTGCCAAAAGCTGTCAAGGTCGCAATGGGTTCAGGCTGCTGCAAGACACGCTTTTGTTGCTGTGCTGCTTCGACCAGCAAACGTCCCACCAAGGCCACATCGCAGTCATAAGACACGGAGACGGTTGTATTTTGCGCAATCAAGGTGTCGCTGAGCGACATATTCTCCACCCGATTGGTAATCAGCATTTCATTGGGCACGATGGATTCACGTCCGTTAAACGCGCGAATAACGGTGTACCGCGTTTTGATATCGGTGATAAAACCTTCAAAATTATCTACCCGCACGTAATCGCCAATGCGCATGCTGCGCTCGGTCAGTATGACAAAGCCACTGATGTAGTTAGAAGCTAATTTTTGCAGGCCAAAGCCAATGCCGACACCGACTGCCCCGCCTAAAACGGACAACGCAGTCAGATCAAGACCGACCATCGACAAAGACAACAGCAAACCCACAAATAGCAGTCCAGCGCGCATGGCGTTACTCAGCGCTTTACGCAGCGACAATTCACCGCCAGTGGCGGAACGCAGCAATTTAGACTCTATGCTGGAGGACAGCCACAGCGCCAGTAAAAGCACGGCTCCCGCCGTTAGCGTGCCTTCCAGCATGGTACGTAAAGACAGCGCATTGCCGCCCACCTTCCAGCTGATTTGATCCATCTCCTGCAACACCAGGGGCAAGAGGCCGCTGACCCACAGCACCAAAGCCAGCCAAACCAGCCAAGAAATGGTGCGCTCCAAAAACCGCACCAAGGGAGATTCTTTGAATGCCGCCTGTAGCACTTTGACACCCAGCCGGATAATGACCAAAGACAACAAAACGGGAATGGCCAGTGGCAACACATGCACCACCATGGAGCGCGCCAACACCACGCGCGCTATGTACACCAAACACAGCAACATCAAGGGGAATAACACGCCATCAATCAGGCCTTTGCCAAAAAGAATCGACTTGTCGTCCAGGTGCCTCAAACTGCGTCGTGTCAGCCACATCAAGGCCAGTGCCAAGAAAGCGCAAAGGACAAGCACAGCCAGCTCGATCAATGATTTGGAAGATGTCAACATCGACAACCAGTCACCGATGTCCTGCATAGGCGCGGCTGGCGATTGACCGAATACGGCGAATGGGGCAAGTGCGGTTAGAAAACTCATCATCTGTATCCTACCGCATAGGCATTCACAGGTCAGCCAGTATCCTTAAATGCGCTTCGACGCTGCGCGCCAGAGCTTTCAGGCTGTAACCACCTTCCAGGCAAGAAACAATGCGTCCTTTGGCATGCCGCCTGGCAACATCTTTGATGCGGGACGTGATCCAGGCATAGTCCTGCTCGGTCAAGCCCAACTGCCCCAAATCGTCTTCGCGGTGCGCATCGAAGCCCGCACTGATGAAAATCATCTCAGGTTTGAATTTTTCCAGGCGCGGAATCCAGCTGTGCTCAATCATCTCCCGCACTTCCATGCCTTTGGTATAGGCGGGTACGGGCAGGTTGAGCACGTTGGCTGCCGGATGCTCGGTGCCGGAGAACGGATACAGGGGATGCTGGAAAAAACTCACCATCAGGATACGGTTGTCACCGCTCACAATGTTTTCGGTGCCGTTGCCGTGATGCACATCAAAGTCAACAATGGCGACGCGCTGCAAACCGTGGCGCTCCAAGGCATATTTGGCGGCGATGGCGACGTTGTTGAAGAAACAAAAGCCCATCGCCCGTTCACGCTCGGCATGGTGACCAGGGGGTCGCACAGCGCAAAAAGCGTTGGCCAACTCGCCGCTCATGACGGCATCGGTCGCGGCCAGGGCAGCACCCGCTGCGCGCAAGGCTGCCGTCCAGGTGTATGGATTCATTGAGGTGTCGGGGTCAATTTGCGCATAGGCGGGGCCACCTGCGGCCATATCTTCCACCAGCAAATCACTCATGCCTCTGAGGGCCGCGACGTGTTGTCGACTGTGTGCCAGCTCAAGAGAACTGAGCGCTGCCAACGGCGCCTCATACTGTGCCAGGACATCGGCCAGACCGATGTAAAGCAAATGATCACAAATGGCATCCAGGCGCTCTGGACATTCCGGGTGGCCAGCGCCCATCTCGTGCTTGCGGCAGTCGGGGTGGGTAAAAAATCCGGTTCGTGTCGCGTTCATCGGTCGAGTTTGCCAATTTAAGAAATTTGATAGCTGATTTTCCATGTATCAAAGGGGTGATTTTGTCCCCTGATAGTCAAACCATGCCCAACTTCGGTTAATGTTAGCGCATGAATAATCGACTGATGCAACCCCTGCCAGAAAATACGCAAGTCAAGCTGCAATCCCTACTTGCCCAGCTTAACACGGTGATTGTGGGCAAATCTGCTCAAGTACAAGACTGCGTGGCGTGTTTGCTGGCCGGCGGGCATTTGCTGATTGAAGATGTGCCCGGCGTGGGGAAAACCACCTTGGCCAACGCGCTGGCCCGAACCTTTGGCCTGCAATTTTCGCGCGTGCAGTTCACGTCTGACCTGATGCCCAGCGATCTAAGTGGCGTATCCATCTTTGATCGCAACAGCCAAGGTTTTGTGTTTCATCCTGGCCCTTTGTTTGCGCAAGTACTGCTGGCCGATGAAATCAACCGCGCGAGCCCCAAAACCCAAAGCGCACTCCTGGAGGCCATGGAAGAAAAGCAAGTCACGATTGAGGGGGAAACACGTGCCCTGCCCTCGCCTTTTTTTGTCATTGCCACACAAAATCCGCACGACCAATTGGGCACTTACGCTTTGCCTGAGTCGCAGTTAGACCGATTTTTGATGCGCATCTCGCTGGGCTATCCAGACCGTGCGGCCGAACGAAGTTTACTCGTGGGGAGTGACACCCGCGCCAGGGTTGATGCCTTACCCAGCTTGCTCTCAGCCGGCGAGTTACAGCTTCTCCAGCAGCAAGTGCTACAAGTACACGCCGCCGACCCGTTGCTCAATTACATCCAGGACCTGATCGCCGCCACCCGTACAGGGCGCTGGTTTTTGCAGGGCCTGAGCCCCCGAGCTGGTATTGCGCTACTGCGTGCAGCCAAAGCGCAAGCACTGCTTTCTGGGCGCGACTACGTGGCACCAGACGATGTGCAAATGGTTTTGCCGCAAACCATTGCGCACCGGATGCATGCCGTCAATGACGCCGGACGTGGTTCGATAGCCCAAGTACACGCCATGCTGCAGGCAACGCCTTTGCCCTAGCACCCGGCCCACACTGTCGTAATCGCCAACTTCAGTTGCTCATGGACACCCCCGTACTGCCGCCTTTAGGCTTTTTTCACGCTCGCTTGCAGCGCTGGTGGCAATCCAGACTGCCTCTCACTGACACGACCCTGCTCACCCAGCGCAACGTCTACATCCTGCCCACCCGCGCCGGTTGGATGATGGTGGCGACTTTGCTGGTGCTGCTGGTTGCCAGCATCAACTACCAGCTAAATTTGGGCTATTTGCTGACCTTTTTGATAGGTGGCAGCGTCTTGGCTGGCATGCACATCGGTCATGCCACTTTGCGTGGACTAACCATGAATTTAATAGCAACAAAAGATCAATTTACGTCGTCTTCAGTCAATTTTGATGTCATTTTGAGTAATCCGAGCACAAAAGTGCGTCATGGTATCTGCTTGAGCATACTGAACTTGGCGCACTGGACTGGGGCAGACGTCCCTGCGCAAGGCAGCACCACGATACAAGTGACGGGCCTGCCGCTACCGCGTGGCAAACACACTTTGCCCACGTTGACGGCCGAAACACGTTTCCCCATGGGTGCATTTCGGGTGTGGACCGTGTGGCGGCCAGCCGCGCAAGTGTGGATTTATCCAGCCATCGAGCCTTCGGCGCCCCCTTTGCCGGCTGGCGAGCCACGCTCTGGTGAGACAAAACTGTCACCCGTACAAGCGACTGGCGAATACGATGGCGTACGTGCTTACCGCCGTGGCGACCCTTTGAAGTCAGTCGTTTGGAAGAAAGCCGCCAAAGCATGGGCCAATGCCGATGCCCAGGATCATCCCCAGATCGTTCATTTGGTCAGCCGGGACCTGCAACACACGCAAGCGCATGAGTTATGGCTCGACTTTTCTCGCACGGGCTGCGAAAACACCGAAGCGGCACTCTCGCGGCTGTGTGCATGGGTGGTTCAGGCAGACCAGCAAGGCCTGGTCTACGGGCTGCGTTTACCAGGGCAAGAAGTGGCCCCCGCCAGTGGTGAAGCCCACCGAAAACACTGCTTGCGAACCCTTGCCGCCTACGAAGCTCGCTGTTGATCCACCATGCTGAGCTCGTTGCTTTTTACCTTCAAACAGTTGCCACACCTACCACGTGATAGCCGTGACACCTTGTTTTTGCTTGGTGTCATCACGCTGGTCATCCTGCCGCAAGTGGCGCACTTGCCCCTGTGGTGCAGTGCGCTGGTGGTACTGGTTTTGCTGTGGCGCGGCCTGCTGGCTTGGCACGCCAAGCCTTTGCCCAGTCATTGGTGGCTATGGATACTGCTCAGCGTGTCCATCGCGGCAACCTTGGCGACCCACCGCACCTTGCTGGGTCGCGACGCAGGGGTCACGCTGATCGTGATTTTGTTAGCCCTCAAAACCCTGGAGTTACGCGCCCAGCGCGATGCCTTTGTGGTGTTCTTTCTAGGGTTTTTCTGCATACTCAGCAATTTTTTCTTCTCGCAATCGCTGCTCACCGCATTGGCGATGTTGCTGGCCCTGCTGGGTTTGTTGACCGCTTTGGTCAATGCGCATATGCCCGTCGGGAAACCGCCTTTACTGACAGCGGCCAAAATCGCTGGGCACATGGCTCTGTTGGGTGCGCCCATCATGGTGGTGCTGTTTGTGCTGTTTCCACGCTTCGCGCCCTTGTGGGGCATGCCAAACGACAGCGCCACTGGCCGCTCAGGATTGAGTGCCGAGATGCGCGTGGGGATGATTGCCAAACTGGCGCTTGATGACAGCATTGCCATGCGGATCAAATTTGCGCAGGCCCCACCGAAAGGACAAGACGTGTATCTTCGTGGCCCGGTCTTCACTGCTTTTGATGGGCATGAGTGGCTGCCCCTGGCTGCGGCTACAACAACCCAGGCGAATACCGCAAATACCACAGCAGCAGCCAATTTACGCGTCTCTGGCCCACCCATTGACTACGAAGTGACCTTGGAACCACAAAACAAGCCTTGGATTTTCGTGCTGGATGCTGCCATCAAGGCCCCAGAACTGGCAAATTACTCCTTACACATGACGCCTGATTTGCAATGGCTGGCGAATCGCCCCATTTCTGAGCTGGTACGCTACACAGCACAAAGTTACCCAGCTTTTACACACGGGCCCGAGCGCTCGCATGCGAGCTTGCAAGATTATGTTGCCCTGCCCGCTGGGTTTAATCCGCGTACCTTGCAACTGGCTGCCGACATGCGGCGCGACCCACGTTACGCCAGTGCGGACACCGCCATATGGGTCAATGCCGTCATGCAACGTCTGCGCAGCGGTGGTTATCAGTACACGCTAGCGCCTGGTTTGTATGGCAACAACACGGCCGATGAGTTTTGGTTTGACCGCAAAGCGGGGTTTTGCGAGCACATGGCATCGTCATTTGTGGTGCTGATGCGCGCTCTGAACGTGCCGGCTCGCGTGGTCACAGGCTACCAGGGCGGTGAATACAACACGGTTGATGGCTACTGGATGGTGCGCCAAAGCGATGCCCACGCCTGGGTGGAAGTGTGGCAAGCGGGTAGCTGGGTGCGGGTGGATCCCACCTCAGCGGTCGCCCCTGAACGCATTGACTTACAGCGGCGCTTGGCAACGCCTAAAGGCGTATTGACGGGCGTGATGAGCGATGTTTTAGGCAGTGTGTGGCGTACCGTTGGCTTCAACCCGATGGCCCGCTTACGTTCAGTTTGGGAAGCCATGAACAACACGTGGAACCAGCACGTACTCAACTACACCCAAGCCAAACAGTTCGCTTTATTGAAAAATCTTGGTTTTCAATCTCCCAGCTGGGAAGACCTGAGTTATGTGTTGATCGGCCTGCTGGTATTTGCCAGCCTGTGTGGGACGGCCTGGACGCTATGGGATCGCCGCCAGCATGATCCATGGTTGCGGCTCTTGGCCAGCGTTCAAGCACGCTTGAGAGCGCTGGGCGTGGATGCCAGTCCAAACACACCGCCGCGCGAACTCGCCAGACTGATGAAACAACATTTTGGAGAGTCAGCCGACCCCATGTCCACTTGGTTGATTAAACTAGAGGCTATCCGCTACGCGACATCAACACAGACAGCGCTTACCAAACACAACGTTACTCAATTACGCCTCGAATTACGAAACATCGCCTGGCCGACAAACACACCATGACGCTTTCTCGCTCAATATCAATGCATCTTTCAAATGCTATATTTTTAATAGCTGCAGGATCAATATATACGCCAGCTATTGCCGAAAAATACTCAAATAAACAGGGTGATGACGGCATTACCAGCCAGGGCACACTCTACGCCAGTCGTGAAGAAGCCATGCAGATGGCCGATGACATTGCAGCGCGTCGTGACCTGGATCCGCAATGGGTGCGCCAAGCGATAGGCCAGGCGCGATATTTGCCCCAGGTGGCCAGGCTGATACAGCCACCTGCGCGTGGCCTGGCTAAAAATTGGCGCATTTACCGCAGTCGTTTTATTGATCCCATCCGCATCAAAGCGGGCATGCGGTTTTGGCAAGCGAATGCCGCCAGCCTGGAGCAAGCAGAAAAAGAATATGGTGTCCCGGCTGAAATTATCGTGGGTATCATTGGTGTTGAAACCATCTATGGACGCGATACAGGCAGTTTTCGGGTCATGGATGCTTTGAGCACACTGACTTTTGACTTTCCCTCATCCCACCCACGCGCCGTGGAGCGGCAGGCTTTTTTCAAAGGTGAGCTTGAAAACTTTTTATCACTCACCTACCGCACCCATGCTGACCCTCTCACACTCAAGGGAAGCTATGCCGGCGCGATGGGATGGCCACAATTCATGCCCAGCAGCTGGGTGAAATATGCCATTGACTTTGATGGCGATGGCAAGGTTGATCTTTTCAACAGCCCTGCGGATGTGATTGGCTCCGTGGCCAATTACTTCAAATCATTTCAATGGCAGCCGGGCATGCCCACGCATTACCCCGTCAGCTTTGACACCACCAAGCTGGATATCGATACGCTGATGGCGCCTGACATCCTGCCTACCTTCACCGTAGCCAGCTTCACCGCCAGGGGAGCCGTTTTAGGAGACGCGGCCTTGTTGCACAAGGGGCCACTGGCGCTGATAGAGCTGCAAAATGGCGACCCGAGCGTGGCTGGCAATGAACCAAGCTACGTGGCCGGCACGCAAAATTTTTATGCCATCACGCGCTATAACTGGAGCAGCTACTACGCTATGGCGGTGATTGAGTTAGGGCGAGAAGTGGCGAGTGCAAGGCAAAGTTCAACCCGCTAGTAGCTGATAGCCGGTATTGCGTCAGCTTTGCGAAGGCACCAAATAATCGCGGCTGATGTGTGCGCCCAGTTCATTGACTCGGTCTAAAAACTGAGTGAGGTAGGCATGCAGACCCGTGGCCAATATATCGTCAATCCGGCCATACTTTAATTCGGCACGCAGCTTGCCTGCGCAGCGCTGAGTTTCACTTGATGGGTCGATGGCGATCAAATTTAAATTTTCCACCACGCCATTCAAACCAGCGTGCAAGGAGCGCGGCATATCATGGCGCAAAATCAGCAGTTCGGCCACGCGCTCGGGTTTGATGACATCACGATACACCTTGCGATAAATTTCAAAGCCACTGACACTGCGCAAAACAGCGCTCCAGTGGTGGAAGTCATACTCTTGATCCTTGTCGGTGGCAGAACCAAAAAACTCACCTTGCAAGGCATGGAATTTGACATCGACCAAACGGGCGGTGTTGTCAGAACGCTCCAGGAACGTGCCCAGCCGCATGAAGTGCAAAGCTTCATCCATCAACATCGTGCCAATGGTGACACCACGCGAGAGATGAGAACGAAATTTCACCCATTCTAAAAATTGCCCAGGGTCATGTTCAAACGCACCCGCTTCGATCATTCTTTTGACTTCCAACCACGTTTGATTCAGCGTTTCCCACACCTCGGTGGTCAGCGTGCCACGCACAGCCCGTGCGTTTTCGCGCGCGGCCTTGAGGCAAGACACAATCGACGACGCGTTGTTGTCGTCTTTCACCATGAAGTTCATCACCTTTTGTGAAGTGACATCACCGTGCAACTCGGCATAGCGCCCTTGCAACTCGCTGATGGACAGCAAGCCCTGCCACCCCAAAAGTGCCATCTCCGAAGTTTGCGGCAACAGTGAAGCCTGGTAGTTCACGTCTAACATGCGAGCCGTGTTTTCGGCCCGCTCGGTATAGCGGGACATCCAAAATAAATGGTCTGCGGTGCGAGATAACATGTTTTTTTCCTTGAAATTACCCAGGGACCGACGAATCACCCAATGACTCACTCTTCCAAAATCCAGGTGTCTTTGGTGCCTCCGCCCTGAGATGAATTCACCACCAAAGAACTTTCTTTGAGTGCCACCCTGGTGAGACCGCCAGGCACCATTTGTACCGTTTTACCGCTGAGAACATAGGGCCGCAAGTCGATATGGCGTGGCGCAATGCCGCTTTCCACAAAAGTCGGGCAGCTGGACAGACTCAGGGTTGGCTGAGCAATGTAGCCGCTCGGGTTGGCAATCATGGCTTTGCGGAAAGCTTCCATCTCGGCGTGGGTTGAGGCAGGCCCGACCAACATGCCGTAACCGCCCGCACCATGCACTTCTTTGATCACCAAATCTTTGAGGTTGTCCAGGGTGTATTTCAAATCATCTGCATCGCGGCACATATAGGTGGGCACATTGTTCAAAATGGGTTTCTCACCCAAATAGAACTCAATCATTTTGGGCACATAGGGATAGATGGATTTGTCATCCGCGACACCGGTGCCCACGGCGTTACAGATGTTCACATGGCCGGCTCGGTATGCATCGAGCAAGCCTGGACAGCCGAGGGTTGAGGTCGGACGAAACGCCGTTGGATCCAAAAAATCGTCATCCACGCGACGATAAATCACATCCACCCGCCTGGGACCGCGCGTGGTGCGCATGTAAACGAACTTGTTTTTGACAAACAAGTCTTGTCCTTCCACCAACTCAACACCCATTTGCTGCGCTAAAAAAGCATGTTCAAAGTAGGCGCTGTTGTGCATGCCGGGTGTGAGTACCACCACCACGGGTTCAACCGCGCTGGCTGGTACACTGGTGCGTAGCGTCTCTAACAGCAAGTCCGGGTAATGCGCGACGGGTGCCACGCGGTACAGATTGAACAAGTTGGGGAACAGCCGCATCATCATTTTCCGGTTTTCCAGCATGTAACTCACACCGCTGGGAACGCGTAAGTTATCTTCCAAGACGTAGTACTCGCCATGGCCTGCGGGATCGGAAGCGCGCACGATGTCAATACCGCTGATCTGCGCGTAAATTTGATTCGGCACATGCACGCCCATCATCTCGGGTCGAAACTGCGCGTTTTGCATGATTTGTTCGCGCGGTACGATGCCAGCTTTGATGATCTCCTGATCGTGGTAGACATCATGGATAAAGCGGTTCAACGCTGTGACGCGTTGCACCAGGCCTTTTTCCAGGCTGGCCCACTCCTGGGCAGGAATGATGCGGGGAATCAAATCAAACGGCATCAAGCGCTCGGTGCCTGAACCATCCTCGTCCTTGGCACCGTACACGGCAAAGGTGATGCCGACGCGACGAAAAATCATTTCCGCCTCTTCGCGCCGCTTGGCCATCATGTCGCCGGACTGCTGCGCCAGCCAGGTGTCGTAATTTTTGTAATGGTCTCGAACGCCTGCGCCTTGAGTGAAAAACTCATAGGGCAGCGCTTTGTACATTTCATCGAAATTCCGCATACACAAGGTCTCCTGCAATTGAGGATAGCAAGATACAGACCAATTGATAGCGCGGCACGGTTTCGCTGTTAAAAAAGTAAGCCCTCTAGGGTACGTGGTGGTGCCAATAACGCCTGGCGACCTGCCGTTGACAAGCGATTTTCCGAGGAGCAACGGATGACCAGCTGGCTGCTCCGCAGTGCGCTGAATCGATGATTTGTATGTTGCGCTCCTGATAGCGGGCCAATACGACAGGTGCAGGATGACGAAAGCGGTTGCGATAGCCCACTTGAAAGATAGCCGTGCTGGGCTTGACTGCATCTAAAAATGCTGTGCTGGATGACGTTTTGCTGCCGTGATGGGGGGCCAGCAAAACATCACTTTGGAGCACCACCCCATGCGCCACCTGATCAGCGACGAGTCTGGCTTCTTGTGCTTGCTCAATATCCCCCACCAACAAGGCACTGCTTTGGTGCGAACTGATGCGTAGCACGCAACTCATGGCATTCGATTTTTGAGGCGACTCATAATCTTGTGCATGCGGGTGCAGCACATCGAAGTCCACCCCATCCCACTGCCAGTGCTGGCCCGCCGTGCAGCGCGTGGCTGGGCGAAACAACTGTAATTCGTGTGTATTTTCTATCGAACTGATGAAATGGGCAGCCGGCTGTGTACTGAGTACCGATTTGATGCCACCAGCATGATCCATGTCACGGTGGCTGAGCATGACGGTATCAGCCCTTTCCCCCAATGAGCGCAGCAAAGGTACCAAGACACGGTGACCTGCATCACTCTCCGTAGAAAATCTCGGTCCGGCGTCGTACACCAGGGCGTGCGATGCCGTACGGACAATCACCGCATTGCCTTGCCCAATATCTGCTGCCAACAGCTCAAACTGCCCGACTTCGGGCCGGGGTGCCTGCCACAGGATGACGGGGAGCAGCAAAGGCAAACCCAAAACACGCAGTCGCCAAGGCCAGGGCATCACCAACAAGACCCCCCCGATTAAACCAGCTGCGCTTACAAACAGGATCGGCGTAGCGACAGAAACCGTCGCAAATGGCAACTTTGCCAAGTAAGCCAAATAGCCAGACAGTGCATGCGTCGCCCAAGCAGCCAGGCCCCAAATAGGTGCATACAGCGTGCCCAACATCGACAATGGCGTAACCACCAGGGTCACCCACGGTATCGCCACCACATTGGCAATCAGGCCAACGACGGAGACTTGACCAAACAACAAGAGCGTGAGCGGGCTCAAAGCCCCCGTGATGACCCCTTGTTCGCGTGTACTTTGCCACAATACCGTTTTGAATTGATGCCATCGGCCGGCTGCGCTGGCTGTCAACCCTTGCCGAGCGTGTGCAGGCATGACATGCGGGGCCTGATTCGACACATCCGTTGCAAACAGCACCCCCACAGCAACAAAACTGAGCCAAAAGCCAGCCTGCAAGAGCGCCCACGGGTCAAATGCCACCACCACCGCACAAGCCAGCAGCCAAACCGTGGGCCAGGGCCAGCGTTTACCCGTCAATCTGAGCAAACTGATCGTGGCCAGCATCCAAATCGTCCGCTGGGACGGCACGCCCCAGCCGCTGAAAATGGCGTACATCGTCGCCAGGAGCACACCGCCTATCAAAGCGGCGGTGGGCGCTGGAAAAACCAGACACAAGCGAGCAGAGCGCCGCCAAAGCCAGCCGACCAGCCAAGCCGCGCCCCAAGCAAACATCGTGATGTGCAGGCCAGAAATGCTCATCAAATGCGCCACACCGGTGATGCGGAACACCTCCCAATCGGCCCGGTCGATGGCATGTTGGTCACCCGTCACCAAGGCGGCTACCACGCCAGCATCGCGGGTGTGGTTCTTGACTTCGCCAGCATCACGATTGTGACTGGCTGATGTTGGCGTCGCCAACGTAGCGAAAATGGCATCGCGCACCTTGAGACGCATGCGTTCAACGGGGTGCTGCCAGGTGTCCGCCAAGCGACTCGGCGGTGTGTCGCGGGGACCCGCACGCACATAACCCGTGGCCTGCACCCCCTGCTCCCACAGATAAAGCTCGTAGTCAAATCCGCCGGGATTGCTGTTGCCGTGCGGCGCTTTGAGTCGCACCGTCATTTGCCAGCGTTCGCCCGGTAACAGGCGCGCTGGCGGGCGTTGTAACTCGACGACCTGCCCGCCCCATGCGCCATTGAAGGCGCCGCCGTACCAGCTCAGGTCAATCAATGGCGGCAGCTTGACAGGGGCAGCAGACTCGCCAGCGACCTGATCGGTCAGTAAAGTTGCTGATTCGACCTCCAAGCGAAACCGCAGACCAGATTCGCTCGCTTGCGGCATGGCGGCCACGATACCCACCACCTGAACATCGCTACCCTCTAACGCAGGCGACAAAGTATGCACTGCATACGCCGTGGCTCGCCAACCCGTGAGTCCAAACGCCAGCGCCGCACAGGCGAAAAAAAGTACCGCCGAGACAGCGACAGACCGAGTTGCGTCCAGATTTTTAGCAGGTGCTTTGCCCGTCTTTTTTGCTATTATTTTAATAGCACTATAAACAATAAATACGCTGGCTATAGCACAAATTGAGGCATAAATAGAAGAAGGATAGAGATCTGCCTGCCCTAACTGTAAAGCACTGCCCAAGACCCACCCGAGCAAGATTGGAAACATCAAACTAGAACGGTCTCATCAGGGTGCATGGGATATGGTGACTGGAGAGCTTAAGTGGGCACCGCTATCTGCGCCGACTTTTTCCAGGCTTGCACAGCCACGGCCGTCTCACCCCGTTGTTCGGCTAATTCTGCCAATGCGCACCACGCGTTGCGCTGCAAATTCGCGTCCATCAAGTGTGGCGCGGCTTGAGACAATTGTTGCTGCGCCTTACCCCACAGACTGCGCGTTTTACAGGCCATGCCAGCCAGGTATTGCAAGCGGATATCCCTGGGGTTGGCGCGCTGTGCCTGTTCAATTTTGGCAAGCCAGTTGTCATCCATCGAATCCAGGGTGGCTTCGAGCGTTTGGATCAACTTGACGCTTTGACTCTCAGCGGGCCGGTCCAAGCTGCTGTCCAGGCTGACCATGCGATCCCACACTGGCAGCAGCCACGCACGCACTTGCTGAGCATCACCGTGCAAGGCGTTGAGTCGGCAGGCGGCATGAATAGCAATCTCTGACTGGTGACGTTCAGCCGGATCCAAATCACGCCATACCGCTTGGAGCTGCGCCACATCACGTGCCTCCTCGATCTGTTTCAAGACCAAACTGCGGATCAAACTTTGCGCCGCCGTGCTTGAAAATGCATGGTGCTTGGCCAGCAAACGCGTGGTCTCCAAGGCCGGGCCGCTGAGGTTCTCCAACTGCGCCGCCTTCAGCTTCAGTCGCAACGCCAGAGTGCGCCGCGCTGCGCCTTGGGGCAACTCTGCCAACCAACGCAGTGCGCCAGGCGCGTCGCGGTCGTCCAAGGCCCAACTAGCGGCTAAAAGCTGCGTCCCTTCGCGGGTCTCCTGGGCCGCTTTGGGATGATGGTGCTCCAGTGCCTGCTGCAAATGCTCATCGCGCGCTGTTTTGTCCCGCAAAGCGTGCGCACTTTGCGCCGCCATCACATGCGCCAGAGCGCGCAACTGAGCCGAATTTGCCGGGCGCTCATGGGTGCCGCCCTGCACATGATCGATGCTTTGATCCAGACTCAATACCGCCAAAGCCGCTTTGCGAGCCCGAATGTAGCGCCCCGCCATGAAGTGCGACTGTGCATTGAATAATTCTGCATTCAAGACCCGCTCTTTTTGCAATGCACGCCAGCGCTGGGCTTGTTTGGGCAGGGCAAACAGCAAAGCCATCGAACGCAAGGCCACATAAAGCAGCACAAAAACCAGGCCCAAAGCCAATATCACAAAATTAAGAGACAAATCTACCCGGTTCGGTGCCCAAAACACCGTCACCGTGGCTTGGTTATTGCCAGCAAACAAGGCCGTCACCACCGCAATGCCAAACAAGGCCAAGAACCAGAGAGCAGCGCGCATATCAGCGACCTGCCGCGGCCAGCGTCAGTGCCGACAATGAGTCATCGAGTCCCGGAATGACCATGTTGCCTAGCTGTCCCTGCACTTGCTGCAGCAAAGCAAACACCACTTGCGTTGATTTGGCCGTTGGGTTCGCGTACTTGCGTATATCGCTACTTGCCGAGGCCAGATCGGCTTTTGCCGATGGCAGTTGCCGACTTAACAAACCTAAACGCGCATTGAGCAGTTTGAGTTTGAGATTTTCACGCAAAAAATAGGTTTGTTCAGGCAACAAAAGCACCGCATCCGGATGCTCAATCCGACTCACCCGAACCAATTTAAGCAACTCCGTGCGCACGGCGCTCCAGCTGCTTTGCCACAAGTTTTGCCACGTGGCATCCTCGGCCTTGATTTTTTTCTGCTGGGCGCCTGGCGTGTTGGCCATCAGCAAGGTCTGCGCAGCAGTTACCTCGTTCAATACCGGTAAATCACCCACCAAACGCGTCAATTCATCGAGCTTGGCCAATAAACTGGGGATGTCCGCCACCGTGGCAGCCTTGATGCGGTCGGTGTCGCTGGTCAAAGCCCGGCGCACGGCATTGAGACGCGGTTGGGCAGCGCGGGCTAAGCGCTGATCGGCCGTTTTGAGTGCGGCGAGCAGCGGCTCCACACTGCCCGTGAGTTGCGCTTGCTGCTGCGCTAAACGCAAGGCTGATTCAATATCGACCACCAGATTTTCATCGCGTGAGCGTGACAGGCTTTGCATGAGTTCGTCAAGTTGACTGCGTTGCAACGCGACCTCGCTCAAACGGGTCTCGTTCACGACCACCCGAGCAGCAGCCTCACGCGCCACGTCTTGCGCGTTTTTGGCCATGGTTCTAGCTTCAATACTGACCGTGGTGGCATCGGCACTTTGCCGGGCCAAATGCTCTTGAATATTCGATAATTTTCGCCACAAATACACGCTGGCCAGTATGGAGCCGGCCAGGCAAACCACCAAAAATACAGCAAAATATTGAGAGAACAGGGTTACTTTTGGTTTGATGACAGGCTCAACCACCTCTGCAGTACGCGCAGTCTTGGAGACATGCGGTGCTTCTTGCACTGCCTCGCCGGCCTGGGGCTGGGCGTTTGCTGGCGTATCTGACACGGGTTGATCACTCATAGCAGAGATTCTATCGAAGCTATCACGTCAGCTAACAGGGGTCGTGACTCGTAAACAACACCAAAACCCGCAGCCCTTGCTGCCTGGGCAATGCGCGGATGGGTTGCCAATGCCCTCGCCTTCGACCAATCTGGCGATGAAAACGGCACTGATTCGGCCAACTGCATCAAATTTGCAACCGCCTCGGAGCTACTCAGCAACCACAGCGATCCATCGCCACTGGCCGCTGCCATCAGTTGTTGCTCGGCTGAGTCAAACACGGGCGCACTGCGTTGGTAGCTGACCACAAAATCAACCTGCACACCTGCCGCAGTCAATTGTTCAGCCAGCCACGGCCGCCCGTTCATCGCAACATCTCCGGCAGCGTTCTGGTCAGTTGAACAGCCGCGTACGATCAACACCTTGTCACCTTTTTTGACCTGCGCCTGCACACGGCCCCACAGAGCTTCAGAGTCGAACTGCTTTGAATCTGCCGCTGGCGCATCGATGCAAGATGCGGGTACAGACTGGGCCATCAAGGCCTGGCGGGTTCCCGGACCAGTCGCCCATGCTCTGCTTTTGATAGCATTAAGCGTCCATTTATCGCCGGCCAAGGCTTCATTTGACTGAAAAAAATAGTTAACCGCATTGCTACTCACAAACATCACCGCTTGGTATGCCTGTAAACCACGCCAACTGCGCGTCACGACATCAACATCAGGCGACGCAGCAATGTGAATCAACGGCAAAGCGACGGCATCGAGACCGCGTGATCGAAACTCACTCACCCAAAACAATGCCTCACGTTGCGGGCGGGTCACGATGATTCGCATGGCAGGATGTTCAACCAGGCGTGTAAACCCGCGCACCGCCCATACGCAAAGCCGCCGCCACCTGCTCGCCCATGGCAGCTGCAGCCGACAAATCACGGATAACCTGACACAAACTGGCTTTTACCAACGCAGTTTTTAGGGGCTGCTGATGTGTCGGCTGATGTTGCAGTTCCACCGCATCGGCGGGCTCGCCCCACGCGGCGTCTAGACGCAACTGTTCGCCCTGCCAGACCGCATGCGCCGCCAAAGGCATGGAGCAGCTGCCGCCCATGGCACGACTCACCGCGCGCTCAGCCGCAACGGCCAGCCAAGTCGGCCAGTGTGCCAAAGGTGCCAAGGCAGCCACCAAATCCAGCCTATCCGCTTTGATTTCGATACCCAAAGCACCTTGACCGGCTGCAGGCAACATCTCTGTGGGTTCGAACACCGCGCGAATCCGCTGCGCCAAGCCCAGGCGCTTGAGCCCGGCAGCGGCGAGAATAATCGCATCAAATTGACCTTCATCGAGTTTGCGCAGACGGGTGTCCAAGTTGCCCCTCAACGCCACAATCGTCAGGTCCGGGCGCAGCGACTTAAGCAACACCACGCGCCGCAAGCTCGACGTTCCCACCCTCGCGCCTAGCGGCAAATCGGCCAAATTGGCATAGTGATTGGAGACAAAGGCATCCCGTGGGTCTTCGCGCTCCATCACGCAGGCCAGTACAAAACCTTCTGGCAAATCCATCGGTACGTCTTTGAGCGAGTGCACCGCTATATCTGCACTACCTTCATCCAGGGCAACTTCAAGTTCTTTGACAAACAAACCTTTTCCGCCGACTTTGCTCAGGGAGCGGTCCAGAATTTGATCGCCCAGCGTGGTCATCCCGAGCAAGGTAACCATGTGTCCACGCTGCTCCAGCAAGGTTTTGACATGCTCGGCTTGCCATAAGGCCAAGCGGCTTTCACGGGTGGCAATGGTGATAGGTTTGACAGTGGTCACGGGGTTGGCAGGATGGAGGGTATGCAAAATAGAAACCAGTTGATAATGCGTTGATAATAAATGGCTGGCACCGTTGCCAGCCTGTGCTTTGTACTCTGAAAAATGCCGAACTTAACCAAATCCCAGCCCGCTTCACCCACCGCCCGAAACCCGAACGTGCAGTCGCTTGCCAAACAAAAACTCAATGAACGCCCCCTGGTGGAAGATATTCGCCTTCTGGGTAGGATTTTAGGCGATGTCATCAGAGAGCAAGAAGGCGTACAGGCATTTGAACTCATCGAGCAAATCCGCAAATTATCGGTCGCTTTCCGGCGTGATGAGGATCACACGGCTGACAAAGCCCTGAAAAAGTTACTCAAGGGCCTCACCGGTGACCAAACCGTCAGCGTGATTCGTGCTTTTACCTACTTCAGCCATCTGGCCAATTTGGCGGAAGACCGCCATCACATTCGACGTCGCGCGGTACACGAGCGCGCGGGTGATACGCAAGAAGGCAGTATTGAAGTGGCCCTGGCGCGCCTGCGATGGGCGGGCATCACGCCAAAAACGATTTCGCACACTTTGGCCAACAGCCATGTCTCGCCCGTGCTTACGGCACACCCCACGGAGGTGCAGCGTAAAAGCATTTTGGATGCCGAGCGTGATATTGCACAACTGCTGACAGCCCGCGATGACATCAAAATGCGCGGCATTGCATGCGGCAGCACCAAAGATGCGCTAACCCCCAAAGAGCTGGCCGCCAATGAAGTGCAGTTGCGCGCGCGCGTCATGCAGCTCTGGCAAACTCGTTTGCTGCGTTACTCCAAGCTCACGGTGGCTGACGAAATTGAAAATTCACTGAGTTACTACGAGTCCACGTTTTTGCGTGAAATCCCCAAGCTCTATGCCGAACTGGAGCAGTCCCTTGGCAGCCACCCCGTACACAGCTTTTTACGCATGGGACAGTGGATTGGTGGCGACCGTGATGGCAACCCCAACGTCAGCGCCGAGACGCTGCGCTATGCCCTGCGCCGCCAGGCTGACATGGCGCTGCGTTTTTACCTCACAGAGGTGCATTTTCTGGGTTCCGAGTTGTCAATGTCAGCGATTTTGGTACCCATTTCGGCCGACATGCAAACGCTGGCAGAACGCTCGCCTGACACCAACGAGCACCGCAAAGATGAACCGTATCGCAGAGCGCTCACCGGTATCTATGCACGCCTGGCAGCCACACTCAAAGAGATGACGGGAGGCGATGCAGCGCGTCATGCCATTGCGCCGCAAAACCCATACTTACTCGCTGAAGAGTTTTTGGCCGACCTGCGCACCATCCAGGCATCACTACAAAACAACCATGGTCACGCCTTGGTCAGCCAGCGCCTGCACCCCTTGATTCGAGCGGTTGAGGTGTTTGGCTTTCATCTGGCTACGGTAGATTTACGTCAAAGCTCAGACAAACATGAAGAAGTCGTGGCTGAATTACTGGCTGTGGCGCGCATTGAGTCCAATTACTCAGCACTTGATGAGGCCGCCAAACGTGCGCTGTTGCTCAAGCAGCTCAGCGATGCCCGCCCACTGCGCGTCCTGGAGTCGTCCCACCGCGCCGGCTATTCCGACCACACACGGGGGGAACTCGCTATTTTTGAAGCGGCCAAAGTGATGCGTGAACGCTACGGCCACCACGCGATCAGGCACTACATCATCAGCCACACGGAAGCGGTCAGCGATTTGCTTGAAGTCTTGCTGCTGCAAAAGGAAGTGGGCCTGATGCACGGCACGCTGGGTACAGTTCATGGGCAAGCCACCCACGACTTGATTGTGGTGCCGCTGTTTGAAACCATTGAAGACCTGCGTAACGCGGCTCCCATCATGCGCGAGTTTTACGCCCTGCCCGGTATGGCCAAACAGATTGCGCGCAGTGGTGCCGAGCAAGACATCATGCTCGGCTACTCTGACAGCAACAAAGATGGCGGCATTTTTACCAGCAATTGGGAGCTGTATCGGGCTGAAATTGCGCTGGTTGACTTGTTTGATGAACTGGCCGCCTCGCACAAAATCCAGCTACGCATGTTTCATGGCCGTGGCGGCACCGTAGGACGTGGCGGTGGCCCAAGCTACCAAGCCATTTTGGCGCAACCCCCAGGCACGGTGCGTGGCCAAATCCGTTTGACTGAACAAGGCGAGGTGATTGGCTCCAAATACGCCAACCCTGAGATTGGACGACGCAATTTAGAAACGTTGGTGGCGGCGACCCTGGAAGCCACGCTGTTGCAACCAACCAAGTCTGCGAGCAACACATTTCTACAAACAGCGGCTACCTTGTCGCAAAGCAGTATGGCTGCGTATCGCGCCTTGGTGTATGAAACACCGGGCTTTCCTGACTACTTTTTCCAATCAACGCCTCTGCGTGAAATTGCAGAACTCAATCTGGGTTCACGCCCGGCATCACGCAAAGCTTCACAAGAAATTGAAGACTTACGCGCCATTCCCTGGGGTTTCAGCTGGGGGCAATGTCGCCTGACATTGCCCGGCTGGTATGGCTTTGGCTCGGCGGTTCATGCATTTTTACATCAGCATACAGAACCGGCCGAATCGAAAAAGCGTCTGGCTTTGCTGCAAAAAATGGTCAAAGAATGGCCGTTTTTTCGCACCTTGCTCAGCAACATCGACATGGTCTTGGCCAAAAGTGACCTGGCACTGGCCGCGCGCTATGCAGAGCTGGTCAAAGATGCCCGTTTGCGCAAGAAGATTTTCGGGTTGATTGAGGCTGAATGGCATCTCACGGTCGATGCCCTCCACTTGATCACGGGTGACAAGCAGCGCTTGACGCATAACGCGGCCTTGCAACGTTCCATTCGTCACCGTTTCCCCTACATTGACCCCTTGCATCATTTACAGGTTGAACTGGTGCGCCGTTACCGCGAAGGTCAGTCTGACGAACGGGTGCAGCGCGGCATCCACATTTCCATCAACGGCATTGCGGCGGGTTTGCGCAATACGGGCTAAAAATCACTCGCCCAAATAAGCGGCCCGCACTTTCGGGTCGCAGAGCATGTCTTTGGCGTTGCCACTCATGGTGATCAAACCGGAGTCCATGACGTAGCCGCGGTCGGCGATGCCAAGCGCGCGGCTGGCATTTTGCTCTACCAACAGCACGGTCACACCTTTTGAAGACACTTCTTTGATGACTTCAAAAATTTTATCAACCATGATGGGCGACAACCCCATAGATGGTTCATCCAGCAAGAGCACCTTAGGGCGGCTCATCAAGGCGCGCCCCATCGCCAGCATCTGCTGCTCGCCACCGCTCATGGTGCCAGCCAACTGATCTTTACGCTCTTTCAGACGTGGAAAGATGGTGAAAACTTGCTCCACATCCGCTGCAATTTCAGCCTTGTCGTCGCGAATATAGGCACCCATCGCCAAATTCTCAAGAATCGTCATGCGCGTGAACACGCCACGACCTTCAGGCACCATCGCCAAACCTTGTTTGACCAAGTCCCACGAACCCTTGCCCTTGATGCTTTGGCCCAAATACTGAATATCCCCCTCTTTGAACGGCAAGGTGCCTGTGATCGCTTTCATGGTGGTGGTTTTACCCGCGCCATTCGAGCCAATCAATGAAACCAGCTCCCCTTCACGCACTTCAAAATCTACGCCCTTAACCGCCTGGATCCCGCCGTAGCCGACTTTGAGTCCACTGACTTTAAGAAGAATATTAGCCCTGTCAGACACCACATTTGTTGCCATGTTTTTTCCTTAAACCTCAATGCCCGCCGGTGCCCAGGTAGGCCTCGATCACTTTTTCATTTTTCTGGACGGATGCAGGCGTGCCCTCTGCAATCTGCTTGCCATAATCAAGCACGGTGACGCGGTCACATAAACCCATCACGAGTTTCACATCATGTTCAATCAAAAGAATGGTACGGTTGTCATTGCGAATGCGGTCAATCAGCTCGCGCAATTGCACTTTTTCAGTCGCATTCATGCCGGCAGCGGGTTCATCCAGGGCGATCAGTTGCGGGTCCGTCGCCAATGCACGGGCAATTTCCAACCGCCGTTGATCGCCATAACTCAAGGTGCGTGCCTTGTAATCGGCTAACTTGCCAATGCCCACGTAATCGAGCAACTCATGCGCTCGTTTGGCAATGGCCTTTTCTTCCGCCTTGAAACTACGCGTTCTAAAAATGGCCCCGAACAAACCAGAATGCGTGCGGATATGCCGACCGACCATCACATTTTCAATGGCCGTCATTTCAGCAAACAAGCGAATGTTTTGGAAAGTACGCGCAATACCAGCCTTGGCAACTTCATGAACAGCAGTGGGTTGATACGGCCTGCCAGCGAGCTCAAACGTGCCACTGTCGGGCGTGTACAAGCCTGTGATAACGTTAAAAAAAGTTGTTTTACCGGCACCATTGGGGCCAATCAGTCCATACACCATGCCACGTTCGATGGTGACTCCCACATCGCTCAGCGCCTGCAATCCGCCGAACCGTTTTGAAATACCTGCTACCTTGAGAACGATATCGCTCATTGCCTGTTCTCCTGAGTTATTTGGTTTGCAGTGATTTGCCATGTTCGGGCGATGGCCACAAACCGCGCGGACGCAGCATCATGATGATGATCATCGCCAAAGCGATAAGCAGTTGACGAAGAATGGAAGCGTCAAGACGACCACCCGTCAAACCCTGCAAAGGTGCGGCCACATAGCGCAATACTTCAGGCAAAGCCGCCAACAGTACAGCGCCCAACACGACCCCCGGCAGATGGCCCATGCCGCCGAGCACCACCATCGCCACGATCATGATCGACTCCATCAAACCAAACGACTCAGGGGACACAAAGTGCTGGAACGAAGCAAACATAGCGCCTGATACGCCGCCAAAGGTCGCGCCCATGCCAAACGCCAAAAGTTTAAGGTTGCGCGTGTTGATGCCCATGGCTTTAGCTGCAATTTCATCCTCCCGAATAGCCATCCAGGCACGGCCAATGCGTGACAACTGCAAGCGGTGGCTGATGATGATGGCGAAAATGACCAAGGCTAAAAACAGAAAGTAGTACATCGTGACAGACGAAATTTCAAAGCCGCCAACGGTTAGCGGCTTGCCCAAATCCAGGCCAAACAGCTTGACCGAGTCAATTTCATTCAAGCCTTTGGGGCCGTTGGTGATATTGACCGGGTGATCCAGGTTGTTCAGGAAGACGCGGATGATTTCACCAAAGCCCAGGGTGACAATGGCCAAATAGTCACCGCGCAACTTCAAGGTGGGCGCACCCAAAATGACGCCAAACACACCTGCCACCAGCGCAGCCAGCGGCACGACCATCCAAAAGGAGATGTGCAGACCTTCTGGGAACATGGCCGCAATGGCAGGAAAGGTTGCCGTCAAATGCGGTGAGGCGAGCAAGCCAAACATATAGGCACCCAACGCAAAAAAAGCGACATAGCCCAAGTCCAGCAAACCTGCGTAACCCACCACAATATTGAGCCCCAACGCCAGAAGAACGTAAAGCAAAGCAACATCTGCAATGCGCACCCAGGCGTTGCCAAAGCCTTGCAGCAAAAATGGCAGCGCCAGCAAAGCCAAAGCACCGACAACGTAAAGAGGAAGTTTATTTTGTTTCATACCGATGTTCTCTCAAATCTGTTGCTGACCAATTGCCGCTCTAAGCTCGATCCGCCACGCGTTCACCGAGCAAACCAGAGGGCCTTAGCGTCAACATCATGATCAGCACCACAAAGGCAAAAATATCGGAGTAATGACTACCCAAGACACCACCCGTCAGTTGCCCGATGTACCCAGACGCGATAGATTCGATCAGCCCCAGCAAAATACCGCCGACGACCGCACCGGCCAAGTTGCCAATGCCGCCAAACACCGCCGCGGTAAAAGCCTTCAGGCCAGGCAAGAAGCCCATCGTGTGCTGCACCGTGCCATAGTTGGCGGCCCACATGACGCCCGCAATCGCCGCCAAAATGGCGCCAATGATGAAAGTCGCAGAAATAACCATATCTGGTTTGACACCCATGAGTCCAGCCACACGCGGGTTCTCCGCAGTTGCCCGCATGGCACGGCCTAATTTTGTGTGGTTAACCAAATACATCAACACCGCGAGAGACACCGCAGTGATGCCCAAAATCAGGATTTGCGTGACTGTGATCACGGCACCGCCAATTTCATACGGCACGCGTGGTAGCAAACCTGGGTAAGGCTTGTAATTTGGCTTCCAGATGATCATGGCCAAGGTTTGCAGCAAGATGGATATGCCAATGGCCGTGATCAACGGCGCTAATTTTGGGCTATTGCGCAGTGGGCGGTAGGCTACCTTTTCGATCACAAAATTCAGCGTTGCGGCTACGATGCAAGCAATCAAAGTGGCCATCAGCAAAATCAACCAACCCGGCGTACCGGGCATGGACTCTTGCATCAGCCCAATGATGGACCAACTGGTGAGGGCACCCACCATCAGCACCTCACCATGCGCAAAGTTGATCAATCCAATAATGCCGTAAACCATGGTGTAACCCAAGGCAACCAATGCATACATGCTGCCGAGCACCAGACCGTTGATGATCTGTTGTAGCAAGACTTCCATATCAAAAC
>JASJPN010000115.1:0-4511 GCA_031426635.1 Polaromonas sp. | reverse complement strand
CAAAGGTTTACCGGCTTATCAATTTGGTAGGCACGATTGGACTCGAACCAACGACCCCTACCATGTCAAGGTAGTGCTCTAACCAGCTGAGCTACGCGCCTAAGAAATATCCGAGTGTGCTGATTGTAGCAGGGTATTGAGTCGTTTTAGCGGCGACGTGCCGATCGCACACCCTGCATATCAGTCAACGCAGCCAAAACCTTGTTCAAGCGCGCAGAATCTGACACTTCAACGGTGAAGATCATCCATGCCGTGTCGCCTACGGAATGACGCACTGACTGGGTGTTGGCGGCAATGACGTTGAGCTTGTCTTTGGAGAAGACTTCTAAAATTTCACGCAGCAGGCCTTGGTGATCAACCGCTTCGATCACCACGTCAACTGGGTAAATGTTGTGGTCGGTCTGTTTTGGCTTCGCCCAAGCCACCTCAATCACGCGGCCCTCATCCCTGGCAGCATTGCGCGCCACCAGAGCTTGATAGTTGCTGCAAGTGACGCGGTGGATGCTGACCCCCTTGCCACGGGTGACAAAACCGCCGATGGCGTCACCCGGTGCGGGTTTGCAGCATTTAGCCAGTTGAGTAAGCAAGGAATCTACGCCGACGACCAACACGCCGCCTTTGGGGGTTTTGTCGGTCTTGGCCTTTTTCAGCAACGCTTCTTCAGGTGAGAGCACCGGCACAGGAGGTTTGAAGAACGCCTCTATAGTACGCAATGAATACTCGTCTTTGCCGACGACTTCAAACAGTTCATCCGCTGAATGAAAACCCAATTGCGTCGCCAAATCGAGCAGCTTGATGGCAGTTTTTCCTTCACGCTGTAGCAATTTTTCAACCGCTTCACGACCACGCGCTACGGTTTCCTGCATAGCCAAAGCGTTGAACCAGGCGCGCACCTTGGCTTTGGCGCGGTGGCTGCTCAAAAATCCCAGTTCAGGGTTGAGCCAATCACGCGACGGCCCCCCTTCTTTGGCGGTGTTGATTTCAACCGTTTGACCATTTTTGAGCGGTGTATTGAGCGGCACCATCACGCCGTCAAGCCGCACACCACGGCAGCGGTGTCCCAGACTGGTATGCACCGTGTAAGCAAAGTCGACGGCAGTTGCACCTTGAGGCAACTCGATCACTGCTGCATCTGGGGTGAGGACGTATATACGATCACTCATCAGCGCGGCGGAATCACTATCGTTAGGCGAATGATTCGACGCTGCACCCGTTAAATCGCGTTCCCATGCGAGTAGCTGCCGCAAAACAGCGATTTTTGCATCGTAGCTGCTGGTGGCTGACACACCCGCATACCCCTTGGCTCCTGCTTCCTTATACACCCAATGCGCCGCCACCCCGTGCTCGGCTTTATCATGCATGGCTTGCGTCCGGATTTGAATTTCAATCGCCTGACCCGCAGCGTCACGCACCACGGTATGCAGTGACTGGTAGCCATTGGCTTTGGGTTTGGCGATGTAGTCGTCAAACTCGTCGGGGATGGGTGAAAACCGGGCATGCACCCAACTTAAAGCACCATAGCAATCATCCAGCTCCGCAACCACCACACGCAAGGCACGGATATCAAACACTTGGTCAAAATCCAGCGATTTACCACGCATTTTTTTAACGATACTGTAAATGTGTTTGGGGCGTCCCTGAACCTCAGCCGCAATGCCCTGCTTGGCCAAGTCAGCTTGCAAGCTGTCGCGTAACTGTGTCATGTAGTCTTCACGCAAGCTGCGCTTTTCATCCAGCAAGCGCGCGATATGTTTGTAGGTCTCGGGTTCTAAAAACCGAAACGACAGATCTTCCATTTCCCACTTGATTTGCCAAATCCCCAAGCGGTTGGCCAAGGGCGCAAACACTTGAAGCGACTCGCGCGCCAAACTAGACGTGACACTTGTTTTGCTGGCGGCGAAATAACGCAAGGTTTGCAGGCGCGATGCCAAACGCAGCATCACCACGCGCAGATCTCGTGAAAATGCCAACAACATCTTACGAACAGCCTCCAGGCGTGCGGCGGCTGTTTCAGAATCCTTTGGGTTGGACTTGGCGACAGCACGTGTTTGCCTTTGTACGCGCATGAGTTTGGTGGTTTCAACCGCCAAAGCCGCCAGATTGTCATCAAAGGCCTGGGTGATCAACTCTAGCGGCTTGTTGAGGTGATCGCAGGTGTAAATCAAGTAACTGGCGGCCTGCATGGCTACAGAGCCACCAATATCGTGCAATATTTGCGCCACCGCTTGGGCATGCAGCCACGTATTCTCTCCCGTTTCCAAGGTGGCATTTTTGAGGAACGGTTCAGAAAAGCTTCTGGCGCGCTCTAGCATGTCAGTCATCGATTTATCTCAACAAAAAATCAACCACCGTTTCGACTTGGTCAAGAGCCACAAACGTAGGTGCATGCCCAACGCCTGCAAACTCGACTAATCGCGCTTTGGGTCCACGCTGGGTCATGGCGCGTGCGGTAGCCATCGACAACAAATCCGACTCAGTGCCACGCGTAACCAAAGTTTGCGCTTTGATGTTGTCGTACAGCGCCCAAAGAAGTGCCTCGTCTTGTTTGACTGATTCTTGCGTGGCGGATGCAAATGGCACCGCTAAAGCGGGGTCGTAATTCAGGGTAAAGCCACCGGTTTCTCCTGTCACCGCATCTGACCAGGGCTTGAGCATCGGTATCGACAAAGCCAACCACTGCTCGGGCGTGTGTGGGCCAAAGCTGGTGGATACCGTCCACAAGGCATCAGCGGCTTGCTGCACGGTTTCGAAACGCCCCATGGTGCCAAGGTACTGCCCGATGCGCTGAATCGCTTGCCATTCGATCGTTGGACCCACATCATTCAACACCAACCTACGCACAGGTGCTGGCAGTGCCGAAGCGGGTTGCCCGCTGACCACCATGCCAATGAGTCCACCCATACTGGTGCCAACCCAGTCTAGCGTCTTGGGTTGCAACTGCGCTAACAATACCAGCATGTCGGCAGCATAGTTGGGAACCTGGTAACCTGCGGGGTCTTTCAGCCAGTCGCTTTTACCCCGCCCAACCACATCGGGACACACCACACGCAGCTTGCCCGGTGCTGCCACACACAATGCGCGTGCCAACACATCAAAATCACGTCCTTGACGTGTCAAACCATGGGCGCACACAATCACGTGCGGGCTATCAGCTTCGCCCCATTGCCAGTACGCCATGCGATGGCCGCCGGTAACATCAGGACAGGTAACATATTTCAAACTTGGTTCAAACATAGTGTCAAAGGATCATGATCAGGTGGCCACACGAAGAGCTGCTTCGCGACCACGTTTGACGTTGACGGGCATCAGTAACAGCAAACCAGCAATAAATAATACCGAGGTAGCCAAAATGGCAATGCGCTGATTACCTCCCGTCGCCCATGTAATGGCACCGTAGCTTAGCGGACCAATGATGCTGGCTAAGCGCGTGGCAAATGTCCATAAACCAAAAAACTCACCCAACTGTTTGGGTGGTGCAAACAAACCCGCCATAGCGCGCCCTGCTGACTGGCTGCTACCCATGCAAAATCCAGCCAGTGCTGCGGCATACCAAAAGCCGCCCTTGGTCGTGGTAATGGCAGCAATCACACAGGTTGCAATCCATCCCACAAGTGTGGTGCCGAGCGCTAGCTTGTGACCCGCCTTGTCTTGAAAATAACCAAACCCAAATGCGCCCACCGCAGCAGCAATGTTGAGAACGAATATTAATACCATGGTTTCTTGTGGCAAAAACCCAATCACTTGCTCCGCATAAATAGCGGCCAAAGTGATGGCCACCGCCACACCACCCTGATAACACACACCACAAGCTAAAAACCACATGAAGTCTTTGAAGTGACGCGCTTGCTTGAAGGTTGTTTTTAGCTGCTGTAGCGAGGCCTTGCAACCGCTTTGACGTAAGGCATCAGGATTGGGAATAGCACGCTCACCCAACAACCAAAACGTCACAGAGGCCGCCGAACCATAGATAACGGCAGTGATTAACATGGTCACGGGAACGAAACGATCCGCAGGAATACCCTGACTTTGCGCCCAAAGCACGTAGCCCAGACTCAAGCCAAGCGCCAACATGCCGCCGAAATACCCAAAACTCCAGCCCCAACCACTGACTTTTCCAAACGCTTCCGGCCTAGCCAACTCGGGTAAAAACGATGCGGTCAACGATTCACCATAAGAGTAAAACATGTTGGACAATATGATCAGAATCATGGCCAGTACGCCACTGCCGGGTCCCGCAAGGGCCAAGGCAGCCGTGGTGACAACGCAAGCCACGGTGGTGAGCAAAAGCAATCGCTTTTTTGCGGCGCGCAAGTCAGCATAGGCCCCAAAACTTGGCATGGTCAACAGGACAATGGCGTATGAGATGCTGAGCGCGGCCGTCCAAGCAAAGGTTGCCCATTCGGCCTTATGCGCAATGCCACCGACAAAATAGGCAGCAAAAACAGCCGTGATCACAACGGTGGTGTAGCCCGAGTTGGCAAAGTCGTACATGGCCCAACCGAACACCTCAC
>JASJPN010000114.1:0-1916 GCA_031426635.1 Polaromonas sp. | reverse complement strand
CGCAGTCGTTTGCCCACCAGCCCCGCTGATTTGATGCTGCGCATGATCAACATGATGGTGGACAGCTACCTTGACCTGCGCAAAGACCTGAGCACCCAGCTCGATCACTGGCAGACGGAGCTGCTCAACCCGCGTGCGCGCTTTACCAACTGGAACGCGCTGATGGCAGCCCGCACCGAGCTGCACACGCTGGAAGACCTGTGCGAAGAGCAGCATGACGCCATGCAGGAGTGGCTGGATACGCTGCGTGAACAAGCCAATGGCACAATTGCCGCGACGAGCCAGGCCGAGCACGATGGCCTGGTCGCCCGAGCGCGCGATGTGATCGAGCATATCGAGCGCGTGGTGCACCATGTGCGGCGTCTGGAGCAAGCCGCAGAATCGGCGATTCAAATCCATTTTGGCGCACAAAGTAACCGCACCAATGACATCATGCGCACCTTGACGGCACTGACCGCCATCTTTTTGCCGCTGAATTTGATCACCGGCTTTTTTGGCATGAATTTTGAGACCTTTCCCTTGATTCACTACCAAAACGCACTGTGGTGGACGATGGCGATGATGTTGGTGATTGCTATCGTGCTGGGGCTGGTGTTTTGGCGCAAACGCTATTTGGCGCGAAGCGGCCGGTAACGTGGAGTGATACATGCCAACCATCAACTGCGACGGGAGGTCATCGCATGGCTGTTGACTTGAAACCCCTGGTGACGCTGCTGGCTATCGTCAACCCGCTGGCTTGTGTGCCATTTTTTATCCATTACACCCAGAATTTTTCGCGCCAGCAGCGTCAGCACACCATTTTGATCGCCTCATTCAGTGCGTTTGTGGTGATCGCCGTCAGTGCCTTGCTGGGGCTGGAGATACTGGGTTTTTTTGGCATATCGCTCGCCAGCTTCCAGGTGGGCGGCGGATTGCTGTTGATGACGTCAGCCTTAAGCATGCTCAATGCCCAGCCAGCCGACGCGCGCTCCAACGCCGATGAGTTGCAAGAGGCCGAAACCAAATCCGCGCTGGGTGCCAGCATTGCGGTCGTGCCGCTGACTATTCCGCTGTTGACGGGCCCCGCCACGATGTCCACCGTGGTGATTTATGCGGATAAAGCCAAGGGCTGGGTGCCGCTGCTGACCTTGGTGAGCTATGGTGTGGTGATTGGCCTGGCAACCGCGCTGTGCTTTGCCCTGGCGCAGCCAATAGCACGGGTGTTGGGCAAAACGGGCATCAACATCATGACCCGCTTGATGGGCTTGATTTTGACCGCACTATCGGTCGAGCTGATCACGGAAGGGCTGCATAAATTGTTTCCCATGTTGGCTCGCTGAACGGGCAAGCCTGTTAAATTTCAGCCTCTGAGGAGAGAATTCAATGACCCCCACCCACCCCACCGCACAGCATCCTGAGGGCGCTGAATTCCTGGTCGAGCAGCGCGGCCCCGTGCTATGGCTCACCATCAACCGCGAAGCACGACGCAACGCCATGAGCCACAGCGTGCTGGCGGGTATGCAGCAAGCCATCGATGCGGCGCAGACCAACCGTGACATTCGCGCCATGGTCATCACCGGGGCCGGCACCAAAGCGTTCTGCGCGGGGGCAGATTTGCAGTCCGCCAACGCCTTCACGACCGACTATTCTGACCCCACCGGGCATTTGGCGCGCGTCCTGCGCAGCGCCAAAGCCAGCCAGGTGCCGCTGATTGCCAGGGTCAACGGTGCCTGCATGGCCGGCGGCATGGGCTTGCTGGCGATGTGCGACCTGGCGGTAGCCACACCAGAGGCGGTGTTTGGTCTGCCCGAGGTCAAGGTGGGCGTGTTTCCGGCGCAGGTGCTGGCGGTGTTGCAGCACGTGATTCCACGTCGGACTTTGGCTGAAATGTGCCTCACGGGTGAGCCGGTCACAGCGCAGCAGGCGCTGGCGATGGG
>JASJPN010000113.1:18366-31132 GCA_031426635.1 Polaromonas sp. | reverse complement strand
CCGAGATCGCGCCGCGCTACATCATCGAAGTCATACCCGACACCACGCTAACCGCATCACCTGCCGATGTGCTGTACCGCATCACCGCCATGGGCTTTGGGCCGCGCAAGGAAACCCAGGTGGTGTTGCAAGTCGTTTTCAGGAAAGTTTAGCAATGTCCCACTTTTTCAGCCTGTCGTCCTTTGCCACGCGAGCACGCCCTGGCACCTGGCCCAAAAAAATAGCGATACTGACGGTCTTGGCCACAGCCATTACCGCCGGTGTGGTCATCAGTGCAACCACCCTGCCGCCGCTGGTGGCGCTGTCCTCGGAACCGCTGTACATGAACGGCGCCAAGGCCAAGGCCAACCTGACGCTGGCGCTGTCCGTGGAATTCCCCACGGTGGGGCAAACCTACCGCGACACATTTACAGAAACCGAGACCTACGTCGGTTATTTTGACCCCAAAAGCTGTTACAGCCAGGTCACCGGAGTGAACTATTTCGATTGGACCGGCGCTCCCAACGCCAGCGGCAGTTGTGGTGGCGGTGGTTTCAACGGCAACTTCATGAACTGGGCAACGTCCTCGGCGATAGATATCTTGCGCTACGGACTGACAGGCGGCAACCGGGTGGTGGACAACGCCAGCGGAAATGCCGAAACCGTTGTCGAGCGCGCCTGGTTGCCTGACTCTTTCTACAAGAGCTCTTCCTATTTCAGCGAGAAGTGGGTTTCCAAGGCGGCTGCGGCAAGCTTGGTCGAAACGGCGCTCTACAACAAGATTGGCACCTCGGGTTTGTGGATTTATAACTGCAAAAACCGGGTGTATTTCGCGGATGCGCAGGACACCAGCGCCAGCAGCACGTGCGACGCTCCGTTTGGGACGTCGGCCACCAGCAACAGCCACCCACACTTGATCGGGTCAACAGCAAATCAGAACTATTACGAGATCAGGAACAGAGTTTGCGACCCCGACAGCGCCACCAACCGCCTCATGACCTATGACCCGGACACCAAGAAGTGGAGCGGGCTGTGCTATCGCTACCCGAATGGCAAGTACAAGCCGGTGGGTCAGTTCCAGATGAACGCCGAAAATCTGCGCGTGGGCGTTTTTGGCTACCTGCAGGACAACGACCGCGCGCGTTACGGCGGCGTGATGCGCGCGCCACTCAAATACCTCGGCCCCAAGGCGTTTGATGCCAACTTCAATCTGGTCAGCGGCACCAACCCGCGCGCCGAGTGGGATGCCAACACGGGCGTCTTCACTCCCAACCCGCAAAATGGCGACCCCACCTATGGCGATCAAGGATTTGGGCAAAGTGGCGCGATCAACTATATCAACAAGTTCGGTACGCTGGACCCCGCCAATATCGGTTTGTATAAGAGCCTGGATCCGGTCAGCGAGTTGTACTACGAAGCGCTGCGTTACCTGCAAGGCAAACAACCTACTGATGGCGCCGTTTCGCTGAGCGGCAACGCAGCTGACATCACCAAGCTGAAGGAGAATTTTCCGGTGTATGCCAGCTGGAGCGATCCGTTTGCGGGCTTCCAGGACGCGACCGGCGAAAGCAAGAGTTGCCTGAGAAACAGCATCCTGACCGTTGCCGACGTCTTCACCCACAGCGACCGCTCGGTGCCCGGCAACACCATCACCACTTACCAAGATTACGCACGTTCGGCCGAATCCAGCCCTGACCTTAACGCGCCCTTCTGGACCAATATTGTTGGCAGCTTCGAAGCAAATTCGGGGGCTGTCTACACCGATAGCAAAGGTCGCGCGCAAACTGCCAGCAACATTGCCGTCAACAGCCCGTATTACCCGGCCCTTGCAAGTGCTGCAACCATGGACACGGGTGCCACAGGCGGCTCCTACTACATGGCAGGTATGGCTTATTGGGCCAATACGCAGATCTATCGCACAGACATTCCGAAAGCCCGGGTGACGACTTACAGCATCGACGTGAACGAGAACCGTGCCAGCGGTGATGTCGATTTCCGCCGCACACGACAACTTTACTTAGCCGCGAAGTATGGTGGCTTTACCGACAACGTGACGACCAGCGGGAACCCGGGCAACACGGGCAATCCCTTTGCCACGGGTGACAACACGCTGTGGATCGGCGCCGATGGCGATGCCAAAAACTACTTCCTGGTCAGCGACGCGCAAAAATTCCTGGACTCGATTGCCGATGTGTTCGCACGCGTCGTCGAGGAAACCGGCAGTATCGCGGGCGGCGCCATCTCCACCCAGCGCTTGACATCGGGCGAGGCCGCAGGTGTGTTCCAAGCCCGCTTCAACCCTGTGGCCAACTACTGGAGCGGGCGTTTGTTGAAGTACCCTCTCAGTCTTTCAACGGATCAGACCACGCTGGTGATCGGCAGCACGCCCACCTGGGAGGCGGGGGATGTGCTGACCCAAGCCACCAAGATAGACAACGGGGCAAGCCGCAATATCGTCATTGGTTCACCCATAGGTACCCAAACAACCATCGCCCCATCCGAGTTTAAGTGGGGTGTTTTGGCCGCAGCGCACCAAACAGAGCTCAATACCAACATAGCCAACATTGTGGACACGCTGGGCAGCGACCGGCTGGACTACCTGCGCGGCGACCGGCGCAAGGAAATTTCGCCAAGCGCGCCCACCAACCCATTCCGTCCCCGCGACATCGTGCTGGGCGACATTGTGAACAGTGGCCTGGTGTACCAGGGCAAACCCTCCTCATCTTTCAGCGGAACCGAGTACCAGACTTTTTACACGGCCAACAAGGCGCGGGCACCGGTTGTCTTTGTCAATGCCAACGACGGCATGCTGCATGCGTTTAATGATTCCGACGGCAAGGAAGCCTTTGCCTACATCCCCGGCTTCCTGGCCAACAAGCTCAGCAACCTGCCCGACCAGGACTACAGCCACATCAGCATGGCAGATGCCACGCCTGCCGTCTCGGAGGCCTATTTTGACGCCAAATGGCACAGCGTGCTGGTCTCGGGTGTAGGTGGCGGTGCACAGGGTGTGTTTGCACTTGACGTGACCGACCCCGGCAACTTCTCCAAGGACAAGGTGTTGTGGGAGTTCACAGAACGTGACCACCCCGCCATGGGCAACGTGATTGGCTCTCCACGCATTCTGAAGGTGCGCACCACCAATGCCAGTGTCACGCCAGCGGTATACAAGTGGTATGCCGTGGTGGCCAGCGGCGTGAACAATTATGACGCGGCAGATGGCTATGCCTCCACCAGCGACAACCCCTCGCTTTTCCTGCTGGATTTGTCGTTCAAGCCTCTGTCCAGCAGCGGCTGGGTTGAGGGCAGCAACTTCTGGCGCATCGAGTTGCCGCAAACCAGCACAGCCATTGCCAAGGGCCTGGTTGGCTTTAATGTGGTCACCAACTTCAACACCTCGGCGCTGGAAACGCTGTATGCCGGCGACCTGCAAGGCAACGTCTGGAAGCTTGATTTCAGCCTCAATGGTGTCAACAGCAGCAACCTGACCACCAACGCCCTGACCAACCTGACAAAGTTCACCCTCAACGGGAACAGCAAACCGATGTTTATCGCCAAGGCCTCTGACGGTACTACGTTACAACCGATCACCGGCGAACCTGTCGTAACCAATGGCCTGTCTGGCAACAAGCTGGTATCCTTGGGCACCGGCAAGTTTCTGGAGCTTGCTGACACGACTGCTCCGTTTGTCAGTGCCTCTTTTTACACGCTGCTGGACAATGGCAATCTCATCAGCAGCCGCAGCGTCCTGCAAGCGGGCACGGTCGACAGCAGTGGTAACGTCACGGTGCCGCCCTTTACCTATGGCTTACCCACAACTACGCTGCCCAATTTGAAAATGGGCTGGTATATCGACTTTAACAAGACCCTTGGCGAGCGCCAGGTGAGTGATATCACCCAGGTGCCAGGCAAACTTTTCTTTGGCTCGCTCTATCCCACCCAAGGTGCGTGTGGTGAAGGCGGTGGGCGTTTGTATGCACTCAACACATTGACCGGCAACGGTACTTCGGAGGTGTCGCAAGTAGGTATTCTTGCCGCGCCGCTGGTCATCGAGCTTGGCGGCCTGACCTCAGCAACACCGCGCGAAACCTCAGGCAAACGCTTCGGGACACAGCGCTATGGCGTTATCACGCAGGGTTCGCGCGGCATGCAGGTGGCAGCTGGACCATCGGCAGGGGGTGGCTACACCGGCGGCCAGGTTGCCGCCAGCTGGCTGAGCTGGCGTCAGATCAACAACTATCTGGAAAACAAGAATACACCGTGAGGTCTTTCATGACACACCTGACTCCTACCAGGCACACACGCCGACTGAACAACGCGGGCTTTACGCTGATCGAGGTGATGATCGTTGTCGCCATCATTGGCATACTGGCGGCGATTGCCTACCCGTCCTACATCGACTCCGTACGTAAAGGCAAGCGCGCCGAAGCCCGGGCGGCGGTGATGAACTTGCTACAGCAGCAAGAGCGTTACATGACGCAGAACAACACCTACTTAGCGGTGGCAGTCGGCGCGACAGGTACGCCGTTCAAGACTTATTCAGCCGCCGAGGGCACCAGCGCGAACAGCAGCCACCTGCTGGGTGCGCGGGTTTGTGCCGCCATCGGCGGGGTCATGCCCACCATCCGCGATTGCGTAGAAGTGTTTGCCACGCCGCAGGCCAGTGTTTATACCGACCCGGACATCACGTCCATGGCCATCGATACGCAGGGCAGGCGCACCTGCACGGGCACCAACATCGCCCGCTGCTGGAAATGAACGCATCCTGCATGAGCGCCCTCCATCCAGGCCGAACGCGAGGCCCGCGCATGACGGGGTTCACCCTGGTGGAGCTCATGGTGACCATCTCCATCGCCACGATACTGATGGCGGTGGCTACCCCCAGTTACCGGCAGTTTATTAGCAACGCGCAATTGTCCGAGGCCGTGAACGAATTTATGTCGGCAGTTAACACGGCCCGTGGCAACGCCATCAAGCAAGGGCGAAACACGTATTTGAAACCCCTGGATGGTGCCAATTGGTCATCCGGCTGGCGGGTCTATGCCGACGTGAACTGGGATCAGGTTTACGCCGCAGACACAGACGAGTTGGTGCTGGAAAGTGTCGCGCCGAGTTCGGAGCTGACCCTCACCACGCCAACGGTCAACTCACTGGCCAGTGGCTATCTGCTCTTTAACGGCAGTGGCTATCCCAAATTAAAAAATGGTGGTCTTGCCACAGGGAAAATTGTCATGGCCAATGCTTACCGGTCCAGCACGGTCAATATCGACGGAACCGGCCGTGTGCGATCCTGCAAAACCGGTTCAACGGGCTGTTGATCGCTCCCGCCAATCGCTCTTGTTGGCCCAACCGTGACCACCCACTCTGTGACTGAAGCCTGCCGAACCGACGCCTTGGGGATGGCCTTGCGCCTGGCGGCTCAATCCATCGGTCTGACCAACCCCAACCCATGCGTCGGCTGCGTCATCACCTCGCCTGACGGCGACATCCTCGGCCAGGGCCACACCCAGCAAGCCGGTGGCCCGCACGCCGAGGTGATGGCGCTACGTGATGCGGCCACTCAAGGCAAATCCGTCGTCGGAGCGACCGCCTACGTCACCCTGGAGCCCTGCTCCCACTTTGGCCGCACGCCGCCCTGTTGCAACGCCTTGATAGACGCCAAAGTGGGCAAAGTGGTGGCCGCCCTGGCCGACCCCAACCCGCTGGTGGCGGGGCGGGGCTTTGCGGCGTTGCGCGCAGCAGGCATTGAAGTTGAGGTTTTACCGCCCGATCACCCCGATGCCATCGCCGCGCGCGAACTCAATATCGGTTTTTTCAGCCGCATGATTCGCAAGACGCCGTGGGTGCGCATGAAGATTGCAGCGTCGCTGGATGGCAAAACGGCGCTGCACAACGGTGCCAGCCAGTGGATCACGTCAGAAGCAGCGCGTGCAGACGGCCACGCCTGGCGGGCTCGGGCCAGTGCCGTGCTGACGGGTATGGGCACGGTGCTGGCGGATGACCCGCGCCTGGATGTGCGCCTGGTGGCAACAAAGCGCCAGCCGCATCTCGTGATTGCCGACAGCCAGCTGCGAACGCCGCCACATGCCAAGCTGTTTGACTCTCAGCCACGAAATGCTATGAATTCTATAGCTACACAGACAATAAATACACTGGCTAGAGGCATATTTATCTATACGAATACACCCAATAAAGCAAAGCAGGCGGCCTTGGAAGCGCGGGGGGCCACGGTGATCGTTTTGCCTGATCCGGCTCAGACAGGACAGGTGGATTTAGCCGCCATGCTGCGTGATTTGGCAGCACGTGAAGTCAACGAACTGCATGTCGAAGCGGGTCCGACACTCAATGGCGCGTTGATTCAAGCAGGTTTGGTCGATGAATTTTTGGTCTATCTGGCCCCTCAATTACTGGGCCAGGGGCGCGCTATGGCTGATTTTGGCCCCTTGACGGATTTAACTGAAGCCGTCGCGCTGGATTTCACATCTATAGAGAAAATCGGCCCTGACTTGCGACTTTTAGCCAGGGTGACAGGGCACGACTCTTTTTAATGCGAAAATAGCCTCATGTTTACCGGAATCATCACCGGCGTGGGGCGCATCGTCGCTGTTCACGCCTCCAGCTCTTTAGACACCTCTGCGCTTGGCTCAGAGGTAGGTCCTGTCGGTTTTGGCAATCGCCTGTGCGTTGAAGCACCCGCCAGCTACCTGGACGACGTGGGGCTGGGCGACAGTATCGCGCTGAACGGTGCCTGCATGACCGTCACGCAACTCGATCTCCCCAAGCACCAATTCCGGGTTGATATTTCAGCCGAATCGCTGCTGAAAACCGCCGGTTTATCGTCCCTCGGCCCTGTCAATTTAGAAAAAGCCCTCCGCGCCCATGACCGCCTGGGTGGTCATATCGTCTCTGGCCATGTCGACGGGATTGGGAAAGTGAGCTTTTTTGCGCCCGTGGGCGAAAGCTGGGAGCTGCGCATCATGTGCCCGCCCGCCTTGGGCAAGTTTTTGGCGTACAAAGGTTCAATCACCGTCAATGGCGTGAGCTTGACCGTGAATCGGGTGCTAGATTCCGCCCAAGGCACGGATCTCAGTATTAATTTGATCCCTCACACGGTTGAAAACACCGCGCTGGGCAGTCTGGTGGTCGGTTCAGACGTGAATTTAGAAATTGACCTGATCGCGCGCTACGTGGAGCGTATGTTGTCCTTCGACAACATGACGCTCCAACGCGCCCAGACAAGCGTCCCCACCACCACACCAACTTTTTTGAAAGATGTCACATGACAGCCTTCTCCGCCTTGATTGCGCCCGTCAAAATCTCTCCTGTTGAAGACATCATTGCCGAGATGCGAGCCGGCCGCATGGTGATTTTGGTCGACGAAGAAGACCGTGAGAACGAGGGTGATTTGGTGTTAGCCAGCGATCACGTGAGCGCAGATGCTATCAATTTTATGGCGCGCTTTGGCCGTGGCCTGATTTGCCTGACCCTCACACGCGAGCGTTGCGAACGCCTGCAGCTACCACCGATGGCGACACGCAACGGCGGCAAATATTCAACCGCCTTCACGGTGTCGATTGAAGCGGCCGAGGGTGTGACAACGGGTATTTCAGCGGCAGACCGGGCCCGCACCGTCCAGGCAGCGGTAGCCAAACATGCCACGGCACACGATTTGGTGCAGCCGGGTCATATCTTTCCCCTGCAGGCAGTCGATGGTGGTGTGCTGATGCGCGCCGGTCACACCGAAGCGGGTTGCGATTTGGCCGCCCTGGCTGGCTGTTCGGCAAGCAGCGTGATTTGCGAGATCATGAAAGACGACGGCACCATGGCGCGTTTGCCTGATTTGCAGGTGTTTGCGGCCGAACATGGCCTCAAGATTGGCACCATTGCCGACCTGATTGAGCACCGCAGCCGCACCGAGTCGCTGATTGAGAAGGTCGGCACGCGCACCTTGCACACCGCAGTTGGCGATTTCACCGCACATGCTTACCGGGACAACGCGAGCTCAGGCGTGCATTTGGCCCTGGTCAAAGGTCAATGGACACCCGATGACACGGTGCTCACGCGCGTGCATGAGCCTTTGTCGGTGCTGGACTTGCTGGATCAGGGACGCGGCATGCACGCCTGGAGCCTGGGCGACGCCATGAAGCATATCGCCTCCGAGGGCCAGGGGGTGGTGGTTTTACTTAACTGCGGCGAGAGTGCGGCTCAATTACTGGCCCAGTTTGACGGCTCAGCCAAACCTGCACAAGCGCCCGAGCGTGGCCGCATGGACTTGCGCACTTACGGCATCGGGGCGCAAATTTTGCGTGATTGCGGTGTCAAAAAAATGACGCTCCTGGGCAAGCCGCGCCCCATGCCCAGCATGACGGGTTATGGCCTGGAGGTCGCTGGTTACTTGCCCAAGTCGTCAAGCTAATCAACATCAACCGTAAAATTTGAACAAAGCAACAAAAAGGATATCCATGTTTGGTGCAGAAAAAGGCGGATTGACCGCGATCGACCACAAGCTCGATGGTAAAAAGCTCTATATCGGGCTGGTTCAAGCACGCTTTAACGAAGACATTACCAATACCTTGGCAGAGGCTTGCAAAGCAGAGTTGCTGGCACTGGGGGTTCAGGCCAAGCACATTGACCACATCACGGTTCCCGGTGCGCTGGAGGTGCCAGCGGCGCTACAGGCACTGGCGGAAAAAGACACATATGACGCCTTGATTGCGCTGGGCTGCATCATCCGCGGTGAAACTTATCACTTTGAACTGGTCGCCAATGAGTCGGGCGCTGGCGTCAGTCGTGTTGCATTGGATTACAAATTACCGGTTGCCAATGCTATTTTGACGGTCGAGAATCTGGCGCAAGCCCAGGCTCGGCAAACCATCAACGGCCGCGAGGCTGCCCGCGTGGCAGTGGAAATGGCCAATTTACTGAACGAACTGTCATGACCTCCACTCCCCACGCACCCAAGCCCTTCCTGGCTACGGACCTCACGTCCAACTCTGGCGATACCAGCTTGACCAAGTCGCGCCCGCCGCGCCAGGTGCGCACCGGCGTGACCAGCACGGGCGCGCGCAAAGCCGCCAGCAAATCGGTGCGTAGCCGCTCGCGCGAGTTTGCGTTGCAAGCGCTGTACCAGCACTTGGTGGGGCGCAATGAGGCCAGCGCCATTGATCTGTTCACCCGCGACCTGGCCGGCTTTGCCAAAGCAGATTCGGCCCATTACGACGCGCTCCTGCATGGCTGTATTGAGCAAGCCGCCCTGCTGGACGCGCTGATTGTGCCGCTGCTGGATCGCAATCTCACCGAAATTTCTCCGGTCGAGCACAGCATCATGTGGATTGGTGCCTATGAGTTCAAGCACTGTCCGGATGTGCCATGGCGCGTCGTGATCAATGAATGCATTGAACTGGCCAAAGAATTTGGGGGTACCGATGGCCACAAGTACATCAACGGCGTCTTGAACGGCCTGGCACCGCAACTGCGTGAGCTCGAAGTAGCTGCCGACAAAGCCAGTGGCAAAGCAAAATAAAACAACGAACAGACCGACCCCATTTCAGGCATGAAAATTTCATCACGCGCAGAACGCATTGAGCCCTTTTACGTGATGGAAGTTGCCAAAGCGGCCCGCGCTTTGGGTGATACCTTGCCTGACAGCGATCAGCCCATGCTGTACCTGAACATGGGCGAGCCCGACTTCACCGCACCCCCTGCCGTACAAGAAGCCGCCATACGGGCGATCAAAGACGGCAGAACGCAATATACCCAGGCATCGGGCTTGCCCGAATTGCGCGAGCGCATCAGCAGCTGGTATGCCCAGCGCTTTGGTGTGGCTGTGCCTGCCAGCCGCATTGTGGTCACGGCCGGTGCCTCGGCCGCTTTGCAGCTGGCCTGCCTGACCTTGATCGACGCGGGCGACGAGATCTTGATGCCCGACCCCAGCTACCCCTGCAACCGCCAATTTGTCAGTGCGGCTGATGGCACGCCAGTGTTGCTTCCTACCACCGCGGCGGAGCGCTACCAACTCAGTAACGCCAAGGTGGAAGCGGCCTGGAAACAGGGAAAAACACGTGGGGAAGGTGGACAAACTCGAGGCGTTTTGCTGGCCTCGCCGTCCAACCCCACCGGCACGTCCATCCATCCCGATGAGATGCGGCGTATCCATAACTTTGTCAGCAACCAGGGCGGCATCACGCTGGTGGACGAGATTTATCTGGGCCTGAGCTTTGACGACACCTTTGGCCACACGGCGTTGGCGCTGGACGACCAAATCATCAGCATCAACAGCTTTTCCAAATACTTCAACATGACCGGTTGGCGGCTGGGCTGGCTGGTGGTGCCCGAAACTTTGGCACCCGTGATTGAGCGCCTGGCGCAAAACCTGTTTATCTGCCCCAGCACGGTGTCGCAGTACGCGGCCCTGGCCTGCTTTGAAAACGATGCCATCACCGAGTATGAACGCCGCCGAGCCGAATTCAAAGCACGACGAGACTACTTCATCCCCGCGCTGCAATCGATTGGGTTTGAGGTGCCGGTGCTGCCTGATGGCGCCTTCTACGCCTGGGCTGATTGCTCGCATATTTGCAGCAAACTGGGTATCAAGGACAGTTGGGATTTGGCTTTTGAGATCATGCACAAAGCCCATCTGGCGGTGACACCTGGGCGCGATTTTGGCACGGCTGAGACCGCCAAATTTATCCGTTTTTCAACCGCCAGCTCGATGGCGCAATTGCAGGATGCCATCGCCCGTTTGCGAGCCATGTTGTCATGAACACGACTGACACAGCGACGCCTACCCAACCGGTTTTCAACCACCCCATTCGTATTTATTGGGAGGACACCGATGCAGGCAGCATCGTGTATTACGCCAATTATTTGAAATTTTTTGAGCGCGCTCGCTCCGAGTGGCTGCGTCACCTGGGTGTGGAACAAGGGGCTTTGCTGGCAAACGAGGGCTGCATGTTTGTGGTCAGTGAAGCCGCCGCCAAGTACCATCGCCCAGCGCGGATAGACGATCTCTTGAATGTGAGCGTGCATATCAAGCACTTGGGGCAGGCCTCGCTCACGCTACAGCAGACGGCCTGGATACAACGCGGCGACTCACAGCCGGTGATGGCCTGCCAGGGCACGGTGCGCTTGGCCTGTGTGCGCCAACTTGATATGAAACCTGCGAAAATTTCGCCACAGATTGCTGAACTTTTGGCAAGTGTGCAGTCAAATACCTTTTGAACACCATGAACCAAGACCTCTCGATATTGCAACTCATTCTTCATGCCAGCTTGGTGGTGCAGCTGGTCATTGCCTTGCTGATGAGCATCTCTGTGGCCAGCTGGGCGGCCATTTTTCGCAAACTCTTTGCCTTGAAACGTGTGCAAGGCCTCAACGACGCGTTTGAACGTGACTTCTGGTCAGGTACAAGTTTGAATGAACTCGCCAGTGCAGCCCAAAAAAATGCCCCCCATGCAGGCCCGATGGAGCGTATTTTTGCCAGCGGTATGCGCGAATATCAAAAACTGCGTGAGCGCCGTATCGACGACTCCAGCGCCTTGCTCGACGGCGCACGCCGCGCCATGCGTGCCAGTTACCAAAGAGAACTCGATGCGGTAGAAACCAACTTGTCCTTCCTGGCCTCGGTCGGCTCGGTGTCGCCTTATGTGGGTTTGTTTGGCACGGTGTGGGGCATCATGCACTCGTTCACGGGTCTTGCGGCGATGACGCAAGTCACCTTGTCCACCGTTGCGCCTGGCATCGCCGAGGCCTTGGTGGCCACGGCCATTGGTCTGTTTGCCGCCATCCCGGCCGTGGTGGCCTATAACCGCTTTGCCCACGACATTGACCGTATCGCCATCAAAATGGAGACCTTCATTGAGGAGTTCTCCAACATCTTGCAGCGCAATTTGAGCGCCAAAGTCACGCCGCCCGTCAGCACGCCATCGACGGTGGCAGGGTCGCCTGTTGCGTTGTAATTCATCATGGTAGCCACCGTATCCCGAGGCCGAGGTCGGCGCACCATCAATGAGATCAACATGGTGCCTTTTATTGACGTGATGCTGGTGCTGCTGATCATCTTCATGGTCACCGCGCCGTTGATCACGCCCAGTGTGATTGACCTGCCCAGCACCGGCAAAGCCAACAAGCAGCCGGATCAGGTGATTCAATTAATCATCAATAAAAACGGGAGTTTAAATATTAAGAGCGATATAGCCACTTTGAATACCAATTCAATAGCTATAAAAAACATAGCAAGCATGGTGAAAAAAGCACAAAATGGCCAAGCCACGATGCCTGTGGTAATCAGCGCCGACCGCAACGTCAAGTACGAAACCGTGGTGAATGTGATGGACGAGTTACAACGCGCAGGCATCCAGCGCGTCGGACTTGCTGTGCAATTGGCCAAGTAGTGACTTGCTAGCAACCCACACGTCAGCGTCATGTCATTAGCTTCCGACCGCCCCGAATTTACACCCCCTGCCTCACCCGGCAGGCTGCGCGCGATTGGCTTGGCGTTACTGGCACATGTGCTGCTGATTGCAGCGCTGACTTGGGGCGTGAACTGGAAGCGCGAATCGAGCTCTTCCCCCGTGCAAGCGGAGCTGTGGTCAGCCACAACACAAGAAGCCGCTCCTGCGTTGGTGGAACCGGCTGTGCCGCCGCCCGAGCCGAGGCCCGTGCCAGCGCCAGTCCCGCCGCCCCCACCCAAACCCATGCCGCCGACAGTGACGGCACCGCTGCCCGAGCCGGTGATCGACCCGCAAATTGCCATTGAGCATGAAAAGAAAAAGAAAGCTGACAAGAA
>JASJPN010000113.1:10183-18266 GCA_031426635.1 Polaromonas sp. | reverse complement strand
TGCTCAGTCTGCTCTCGTTTGGGCGGAAAGTCGCGCAGCAAGCGGCTCAGATCCGGGGCTTTGTCTTGAACGTCCACCCTTAAGAACTTGCCAAACCGGCAGCGCGCGGTGGCTAAATCCCACACTTGGTTGATTTTTAGCCGCGGGTTGCCACCTGAAAACCGATCAGCTTGTATCACGCCCATCACGATGATCAGTTCGTCGTCTTTGAACAGGTTGCGGTTGGCCTGCATCAAGGCGTCGTCCACCGTGGCGTCGATCTGGCCCGAGGTGTCATCCAGCTTGAAGAGCCCGATCTTGCCGCGCTGCCCGTTGATGACCCGAAAATCACCCACAATCCCAGCCAGCAACTGCGGCTCTCTAGAGTCAATCAAGTCGTCAATCTTGCGTTTGACAAACTGGCGCACCTCGCGCGACACCTCGTCAAACAAATGACCCGAGAAGTAAAAGCCCATGGCTGTTTTCTCGAAAGTTAGGCGCTCTTTCACGCCCCAGGGGGTCGCATCGCTGAGTGCCGGCTCTTGCGTGCTGGAACCGTGGGCGTCACCATCCCCACCATCGCCCATCATGTCAAACAAGCCGCCCTGGTTGGCATTGGCCTCAGTGGCACTGGCAAAATCAAAAGCCACATCGACCGAATCAAGCATGGCTGCGCGGTTTTGCTGCAAGGCATCAAACGCACCGGCTTTGATCAAGGCTTCGACCGTGCGTTTGTTGATCTTGCTGCGCTCTACCCGCACGCAAAAATCAAACAAGCTGGTGAAGGGGCCGCCCGCTTCACGCGCTGCAACAATCGCTTCCACCGCCTGCTGCCCTGTCCCTTTGATGGCCCCCAGCCCATAGCGAATCACGGTCTCGGACACCGGCTCAAAGCGGTACACCCCACGGTTCACATCAGGTGGCTCAAAAGTCATTCCGGGTTTCCCCATGATGGGCTTTTGCGCGTCCTCGAACAAAATTTTCAGCTTGTCGGTGTCGCCCATCTCAATGGTCATGTTGGCGCAGAAGAACTCGGCCGTGTAATGCACCTTCAGCCAGGCGGTGTGGTAGGCCAGGAGAGAATAGGCAGCGGCATGGGACTTGTTAAAGCCATAGCCGGCAAACTTCTCCATCAAGTCGAATATTTCGTCGGCTTTGTCTTCCAAAATATTGTTTTTGGCCGCCCCATCGCGGAATATTTGCCGATGCTGGGCCATCTCATCGGCGTCTTTTTTACCCATCGCACGGCGCAGCATGTCGGCGCCGCCAAGCGAGTAGCCACCCAAAATCTGTGCCGTTTGCATCACCTGCTCTTGGTAGACCATGATGCCGTAGGTCTCTGACAGCATATCGGCCACCAAGGGGTGCGGATACTCCACCACTTCGCGGCCGTGCTTGCGTGCCACGAAGCTGGGAATCAAGTCCATCGGGCCGGGTCGATACAGCGCGTTGAGGGCAATCAAATCCTCCAGGCGTGTGGGCTTGGCGTCTTTCAGCATGCCCTGCATGCCACGGCTTTCAAACTGGAACACCGCCTCGGTTTTGCCTTCGGTGAACAGCCTGTAGACCCGCGCATCGTCGAGCGGCAGGTTCTCATAGGCAAAATTTTCCTGCCCAGGATGGCCTTTAACGATGAATTCGCGCGCCAGCTCCAAAATGGTCAAGGTTGCCAGGCCCAAAAAGTCGAACTTGACGAGGCCAATCGCTTCAACGTCATTTTTATCAAACTGACTCACCGCCGAGTCACTGCCAGGCTGCTGGTAAAGTGGACAAAAGTCGGTTAATTTACCCGGCGCAATCAGCACGCCACCAGCGTGCATCCCCACGTTGCGCGTCATGCCCTCTAACTTGCGCGCCAGTTCCAGCAAGGTTTTCACTTCGTCTTCATTGCGTTCACGCTCGGCCAGCACGGGCTCGGCTTCTGTCGCGTAAACGGTTTTATCGTCTTTTTTGCGGCCTGGTGGCGGCAGCTGTAGCGTCACACTGACGCCCGGTTTGTTGGGGATCAGTTTGCTGATGCCATCGCAAAAGGTGTAGCTCATGTCCAGCACACGCCCCACATCGCGAATCGCCGCACGCGCCGCCATGGTGCCGAAGGTCACAATTTGACTGACCGCATCACGGCCATATTTGAGCTTGACGTAGTCAATCACACGGTCGCGGTTGGCCTGGCAAAAATCAATATCAAAGTCGGGCATCGAGACCCGCTCAGGATTTAAAAATCGCTCAAAAAGCAGGTTGTATTGCAGGGGGTCCAGGTCGGTGATCTTGAGCGCATAGGCCACCAGCGAGCCAGCGCCCGAGCCACGGCCTGGACCGACTGGACAGCCGTTGTTTTTGGCCCAGTTGATGAAGTCACCCACAATCAAAAAGTAACCTGGGAAACCCATGGCCACAATGGTGGTGATCTCAAACTCCAGGCGTTCCACGTACACGGGTCGCTGTGACTCACGTTTTTTTTCATCAGGATACAGGTGCAGCAAACGTGCCTCTAGCCCCTCATGGCATGAATAACGAAAATACGCCTCTGGCGAGAGATGCTGGCCATTGACTTCAGGCGTAGGGAACTCCGGCAATTGTGGTTTACCCAGCACCAGGTCCAAATTGCAGCGTTTGGCGATTTCCAGTGAATGGGTCAACGCGGATGGCAGGTCTGCAAACAAAGCCTGCATCTGCGCGTTGGACTTGAAGTATTGCTCGCGGGTGAATTTGCGTACGCGGCGCTGGTTGCCCAAAATCTCCCCGTCTGAAATACAGACGCGCGCTTCATGCGCCTCGTACCCATCCACTTGCGTAAATTGCACCGGATGCGTCGCCACCACTGGCAGTCTCAAGCGTGATGCCAACTGCACGGCCGCGGCCACATGCTGCTCGTCGTCAACCCGTCCAGCGCGTTGCAGCTCGATATAAAAACGATGCGGAAACAGCGTCGCCAGCTGTAGCGCGATGTCTGCCGCCCGCGCCGCGTCACCTTGCAGCAAGGCTTGGCCGACGGGCCCGGCTTGTGCGCCGCTCAGCACAATCAAGCCTTCACCGAGTTCTGACAGCCAGGTCAGCTTACAGACCGCCTGGGCTTTGACGATGTTTTGCGTCCATGCGCGGGTCAGCAACTCTGACACGTTCAAATAACCCTGCTGGTTTTGCACCAACACCAACAGGCGTGACAAGGCCGTGTTGTCTTGTCCCAAACCTTCTAGAAAGATCTCGACACCAATCAAGGGTTTCACCCCCGCTTTGCGCGCCGCTTTGTAAAACTTGACGGTGCCAAACAAATTGTTGAGGTCGGTGATCGCCAAGGCGGGCTGACCATCCAGGGCTGCGGCAGCCACGGTATCGTCGATGCGGTTGGTACCGTCAACGACGGAAAATTCAGTGTGCTGACGCAGATGTACGAACATAGTCTCTATTGTAGGAAATCAGTCTGTGGATTTATTTGAATTCAAAAACAAAAATGCCCCGAGTGGGGCATTTCTTTAGATAGAACTGAGCGTTGACGCTTTATGCCATCACTGCACCGCGACCGCACCGGCCGTCAGCGCGGTCCTGGCCTTGGGGGGGTCAACTTTGATGTCCGTTTTGAAACGCGCTTTCAACAAGTTGTAATACGCCTGATCTTCAGCAGCGGTCCAGGCTTGCGCATACTGGGTGCGCCCTTGCTTGAGACTGGCCTCTTCAGTGGCATCTGGCGGCAACACCTTGTTGATTTTCACAACATAGTAAGCGCGTCCAGCCACCTCCACACCCACGAACTCGGGCAATTTTGACGCGTCAGCCTTCAAAGCGGCCTCGACCAGCTGCGGCGGCAGATTGTGCGCTTGACTGCGTGAAACAGTGACCGCCGCTGGCAAGCTTGCACTGGCGGGTGCCGCCTTCCAGGCGGCCAACTTGTCCAGGCCTTCTTTTTTGGCCAATTCGAAGCTGCGAACAGCCGTCAATCGTTCGCGTACGCGATCTTTCACCTCAGCCAAAGGCAGGGTGCGCGCGGCGGTGTATTGGGTGATTCGGCCCGAAACGAGCTGCTTGCCTGCTGTTTCAAAAGCTTCCGTGTTGCGTTTTTTCTCAATCGCGTCAGGAGAAAAAAGAGCATTTAAAAACCTGGGGTCCGCCATGACGCCCGTCGCACCGGCTACCACGTTGCGAGCCACCTGGGTGGCCGTCTTCACTTCAAGCTTCAGCTTGTCAACCACGGGCTTCAAACTATCCGATTGTTCATACGTGGTGTTGGTGAAAATCTCAGCATCTTCTGCAAATTTTTTCTGTGCCTGCTGCTTTTTAACATCTGCGGTGATCTCCGCTTTAACCTCTTCAAAGCTGCGTTGCTTAGCAGGTTTGATATCGGTCAATTTAACGATGTGAAAGCCAAAATCCGACTCCACCAGCGTGCTGGGGTCGCCTTTTTTCATCGCAAACACAGCATCTTCAAAGGGTTTGACCATCGCGCCTTTGGTAAAAAAATCCAAATCACCACCGTTGACCGCAGAGCCGGGGTCTTGTGACTTTGTTTTGGCCACGTCGGCAAAGGTGTTCGGTGCTTTGGTAACAGCATCGAGCAAACTCTGAGCTTTGGCTTTTGCAATCTCCCGCTCAGCGGCTGGCGCACCTTTAGGCGAGGTGATCAAAATATGACTCGCACGGCGTTCTTCCTGGCCTGAAAAACGCGTGCTGTTTTGATCGTAATAACTTTTCAATTCTTCATCGGTGACGGTGATGTTTTTCTTGGTCGTCTCTAAATCAAGTACCACGTACTCAATGTTGGCCAACTCTGGCGCTTGGAACAAGGCTTGATTGGCTTTGTAAAAAGTCTCAATATCTGCATCCGTTAAGGTGACTTTGCTGGTAAAACCAGCCGCATCGAAAGTGGCCACCTGCAACTCTCGCTTTTGCAAAAATGCATTGAGCGCGACATCAACCACTGAATTCGGCGTGAAGCCCGACCCTTGAATGGCCTTAAACACTTGCCCGGCAGACAATTGCGCCCGCACCCTGGCCTCAAACATTTCGGGCGTTAAACCTTGGCTACCCACCAGCAGTTTGTAACGCTCTTTGTCCAGCTTGCCATCAGGCAAGCGCAATGAGGCAATGGTCGGGTCAGCCTGCAACTCTGCCGACAAGCGCTGATCCGTGGTTTCAATGTGAGCGTGCTGTACTGCGGCAGCGGTGACTTGCTCCCGCACCAAACGCTCTAAAGTGACATATTTCATCTCAGGTGTGTCTAGCAATTTAACATCGACAGACGGATTACTCGCGCGGATTCTCTCCACGTCGTCTTTGTGTGCCGCATCCCATTCCGTTTGTTTGATGGCTTTGCCATCTATTTTGGCGACATCTGCACCCGCCTCCGACAGGCGGTTGTAACCATCGACACCCACCAGCGCAAACGATGGCACGATCAGCACAAACAGCACGATCTGCATGATTTTTTTGTTTTTGTGGATGAAATCAAACATACAAGCTCTTTATTGATGAAGTAACTGACTGAGAAAAAAACAAAAAGGCGAACCTCTTGTTCGCCTTTGTTTACTTTTTGCTTCTTGTCTGGATGGGTGGTGAGTGCTGACGGGCTCGAACCGCCGACCTACGCCGTGTAAAGGCGCCGCTCTACCAACTGAGCTAAGCACCCCATCTAAACGAACTCGCTTATCAATTCAAAGCGTCTTTCAACGCTTTTCCTGGGCGAAACTTTGGAACTTTTGCAGCCTTGATTTTAATCGAATCGCCGGTGCGAGGATTGCGACCTACCCGCGCAGCGCGCTTGGTAACCGTAAATGTGCCAAAACCGACCAATGAGACGGACCCGCCCTTTTTAAGCGTTGTTTTAACTGCCCCGATCGCCGCTTCCAAAGCACGCGTTGCGGCTGCTTTTGATATATCGGATTGTACAGCGATGTGCTCAATGAGTTCAGATTTGTTCACAGTAAATGCCCTCTATGAAAGTATGTGTTGGTTGTCTCGTTGCAGATTCTAGTCGCTTTTTTCGCTCTGCCTGGTGATGCATCCTAGAAATGTCAGGTCTTGGATTGACCTATTTCACTCTGGCACGAATTTCAGGAATCGCTTTTTGCAAATAATAGATCATCGACCAAATGGTCAGCACGGCAGCGATCCAGATCAGCCACGTGCCCCAAATGCCGGTATCCATCACGCCAAGCAGCACGCCGTCAAAGAGTAAAAAAGGAATCGCAACCATTTGCACTACTGTTTTAACTTTGCCAATCATGTGCACCGCGACACTCTTGGCCGCACCTAGTTGCGCCATCCATTCACGCAGTGCTGAAATGGCGATTTCGCGTCCCACAATGATCAAGGCCACAAAAACATCCACGCGCCTGAGATGAACCAGGATCAACAAGGCTGCGCAAACCAGGATTTTGTCCGCCACAGGATCAAGGAAGGCGCCAAAGGCAGAGGTTTGGTTCAACCGGCGGGCTAAAAATCCATCCAGCCAATCTGTCAAAGCAAAAACCACGAACATCACCGTCGCAATCAAATTCTTACTGTGATCGTCCATGGGCAAATAATAGATGCCAATGATGAGCGGAATCGCGACAATGCGCGTCCAGGTCATGATGGTGGGGATGGTTAGGAACATGAAGCTATTGTGCTTTATTTACAACTTTTTTTATCGCCAAACCCTGCCACATCTCTTGCAAGCCTTCTTCCATGCTGATTTTTGGCAACCAGCCCGTGCAGCTCAAAAGTCGTCCAAAATTCAGCACGTTCGCTGAAACGTCAAATTTTCGTGCAGGCTCGTGACTGACCATCACCGGTAAATTCATCGCCTGCGCTAACGGGCGAATCAAATCGATCACATCCAGGTTGCTGCGTCCCACGCCACTGCCGATGTTGTACACATCGCCGTTGACGCCTTTCTCAAGTGCCGCCACCATGGCCGAAGCCACGTCGCGCACATGCACGTAGTCGCGCACCGTACCGCGCTCACCAAACACCGTCACATTTTTTCCTTGCAAGATGTTGCCCATCGCCGTTGCAATAAAACCTTGACCCAGAAAGGGTTGTTGCCCCTGCCCATACGCGTTGGCAGGGCGCACCACCACCACCGGCAAGCCATGCAAACGGTGGTACATCAGGGCATAGCGCTCAATGGTCAATTTGGTGATGCCGTACGGCGACAAGGGTTCCGTTTCCGAGTACTCGGAAATAGGCAGCCGACTCGCCTGTCCATACACCGTGCCGCCAGACGACACCACGATAAATCGGCGCAATTGTGAGTGATATTGAAGCTCCTCCATCAACGCCACCACCCGTGGCAAGTTCGATTGAAGGTCGTTCATGGGGTCGATGAAACTGGTTTGTGGCACCGTCGCATAGGCCAAATCAACGACCTCGTCGCAGGTGGCGAGTACCGAGCGCAAGGCAGCAACATCATTCACATCCATCGACTGATACGTCACGCGGCCACTGGCAAAACCAGAAAAGTTTGTCGCCTGTGAAGAGGGCTCAGGCTTGCGTCCTATCGCCACCACATCGCGCCCCGAAGCAGCCAGGGCTTCGCACAAATTGCGTCCTATGAAACCGCCTCCACCGATGACACAACAACGCATGGTTTATCTTTCAGTCTTTGCTATAAGTTAGGTTCATGAGACTGAATATACCTTAGTCACGTCTTTATTAAAGTAACCATACTGTTTCAGTGCAGGGCGCGGTAGATGCTCTCTGCCAGCTCTTTGGAAATGCCGTCCACGGTGGCAATATCTTCTGCGCTGGCCATCGCCACGCCGCGAAGACCGCCAAAGCGTTGCAACAGTTTGGCGCGGCGTTTGGGGCCAATACCGGGAATGTCCTCAATTTTGCTCCCCCCCACACGCACCTTGGCACGTTTAGCGCGCATGCCGGTGATGGCAAAACGGTGTGCTTCATCCCGAATTTGGGCAATCAACATCAAGGCCGCCGCGTCTTTGCCGAGGTAGACTTTCTCACGGCCATCCGCAAACACCAGCTCTTCCAGGCCGACTTTACGGCCCTCGCCTTTCTCCACACCCACGATCAAACCCAGATCCATGCCAAGCTCGGTAAACACCTCTCTGGCGATGCTCACCTGCCCTTTGCCGCCGTCAATCAACACCAAATCGGGCAGGCTGCCGGC
>JASJPN010000113.1:0-10083 GCA_031426635.1 Polaromonas sp. | reverse complement strand
GCGCCAGCTTCAGCCGCGAGCTTGCTTGCTTCAGCCACTTTGCTGTAGCGACGCAGCAGCACCTGGCGCATGGCGGCGTAGTCATCGCCGGGGGTGATGCCATCGATGTTGTAACGCCGGTACTCGGCACTTTGCATCTTGTGGTGATGAAACACGACGCAAGAGGCCTGCGTGGCCTCGCCCGCCGTGTGGGAAATGTCAAAGCACTCAATCCGCAGGGCGTCGATGTCATCTGGCACCAAATCCAGCGCCTCCACCAGGGCGCGAGTCCGCGCTTGCTGCGAGCCTTCCTCGCTGAGCAAGCGGGCCAACTGGATGTTGGCGTTGTTTTGCGCCATCTCCAGCCAAATACGGCGCTGCTCACGTGGGTTGTGGACCACGCTGATCTTGGTCTGCGCCTGCTCGGACAGGGCTTTGATCAAAACCCTGTCAATCGGCACACTGGTAATCAAGGCGGACGGGATGGGCACGTGGATGTAATGCTGGGCGATGAAGGCTTGAAGAACCAAAACCTCGACCGAAACGGCAGACGCACTGGCAACTTCATCCTCGCTATCCGCTTCTGACCACGCCATCTGCGCTGCGTCCTCCACATGCACCGGAAAGTACGAGCGGTCGCCCAAATGCCTGCTACCGCGCACCATCGCCAGGTTGACGCAAGCCTTACCGCCCTGCACTTTGACGGCCAGAATGTCCACGTTTTTGTCCGAGCCCGTGGTTTCGACCGACTGCTGGTGCAAGATGTTGGACAGCGCCGAAATGCGGTTGCGCAATTCAGCAGCCTTCTCAAACTCCAGTTGCTGGGCGCAGGCCATCATGTGCGCCTCCAGGGTTTGCATCACAACTTGGGTTTCGCCTTTCAGGAACTGCTCGGCGTGCATCACGTCTGCGCTGTAAGCCTGCGGCGTGATGTGGCTGATGTCTGGAACACAAGGGCCGGAACAGCGTTTGATTTGGTACAGCAGACACGGCCGCGTGCGGTTGGCAAAAACCGAGTCCTCGCAGGTGCGCAGCATGAACACCTTTTGCAGCAGCAGCATCGACTCTTTCACCGCCCAGCCGTTGGGGTAAGGGCCAAAATAGCTGTGCTTTTTGTCCACCGCGCCACGGTAGTAGGCCATGCGGGGAAAGGTGCCCGTGGTGATTTTCAAATACGGATAGCTTTTGTCGTCCCGAAACAAAATGTTGTATTTCGGGTTGAGCGTCTTGATCAGGTTGTTTTCCAGCAACAGCGCTTCCGCCTCGGAGCGCACCACGGTCGTCTCCATCCGCACGATTTTGCTCACCATGTGCCCAATGCGGCTACCTCCATGGTCTTTTTGAAAGTAGCTGGAGACGCGGCGCTTCAAATTGATGGCTTTGCCCACGTATAAAAGCGCACCATCCGCATCGAAATAGCGGTAAACACCGGGCAAGGGCGACAAAGCGGCCACTTCGGCAAGCAGCTGGTCCGAATGCGCTTTGACGGCTGGCAGCCGGGTTATGGCGTCAGCGGTGGGATCAATCTCAGACATATTTATGTATTGTGACCTTTAAGAGGTTCTGTATTGTGGACAATCTAGCCATGGATACAGTGCGGCGCTGGGATATTTTTTGCAAAGTGGTCGACAATTTTGGCGACATTGGCGTCTGCTGGCGGCTGTGTTGCGATTTGGCTGCGCGCTCGCAACTGGTGCGACTGTGGATAGATGACACCTCGGCGCTGGCATGGATGGCACCTGCTGGCTGCCCCGGTGTGGAGGTGATTGATTGCAAAAACGGGCTGCCTACAGACACCGAACACCAGCTTGGCGACGTTCTGGTGGATACTTTCGGCTGTGAGTTTGCTATTGATTTAATAGCTGCAAAGTCAACAAATACGCCGGCTACAGCCAAAAATGTCACATCAATCAAACCTATCTGGCTCAACCTGGAATACCTGACGGCTGAAAGCTTTGCACAGCGCAACCACACCCTGCCCTACACGCACCACACAGGACCTGCCGCTGGCTGGACGCAGCGGTATTTTTATCCGGGTTTTCATGCCAAAACAGGCGGTTTGCTGCGCGAGTCGAACCTGCTGCAACGTCAGCAAGACTTTGATCGGGTCGCTTGGCTACACCAACTCAACCTCGATTTGGCCGTGCAACCGCAGGACCCCAACCCATTTTCCCAATTCACCCTATTCATTTCCCTGTTTTGCTATGAACCAGCCGCCTTGAGCCAGCTACTAGACCAGCTCGCCAACCCTGCAAACCCTGCCAAAGCCACCCAGCACAGCCACCTGCTGGTCACCCACGGCCGCGCGGCGCAGGCGGTCAAAGCCGTTTTAGAGCATAAAAACAGGCATGAGCCGGCGTGGAACAAGCGTGGTTTGCTATCAATTTCTTATCTTCCGACGCTCACACAAACTGACTATGACCACCTGCTGTGGGCCTGCGACCTCAATTTTGTGCGCGGCGAGGACTCGCTGGTGCGTGCCATTTGGGCCGGCAAGCCCTTTGTTTGGCAGATTTACCCACAAAGTGATGACGCACATCATGCCAAATTGAACGCTTTTTTGGACACGCTGGACGCCGACCCGAGTCTGCGGCGCTTTCATGAGACATGGAATGGCATGGACACCCCGGCCACCAACCTGGACTTACCCCAGCCAGACCTGCCTCTTTGGGCCCAAAAGTGCCAAGCCTTGCGCCAAAACTTGCTGAAACAGGATGACCTGGTCACTCAGCTTCTCGCCTATATCGCTTTCTTAAACAAAAACCGTTAAAATACAGGGCTTTGGTAACTTGCGCAAACCGCTACAGCGCATCAGACTACCTGGACCCGCCGCAATATGCGGCCTATCGTTGAGACTGCGTTATCGAAAACGCGGGACTGAACGCACTATTAAACGCATCAAAATCGCTATGAAAATCGCTCAAGAATTCCGCGCCGGCAACGTCATCATGCACGGCAAAGACCCGATGGTTGTCCTGAAAACCGAATACAGCCGCGGTGGCCGCAACTCCGCTACCGTGCGCATGAAGCTCAAAAGCTTGATTGCCAATTTCAACACGGAAGTGGTTTTCAAGGCCGACGACAAGCTTGACCAGGTTATCCTGGACAAAAAAGACTGCACCTACTCGTACTTTGCCGAACCGATGTATATCTGCATGGACTCTGAGTACAACCAGTACGAAGTCGAAGCCGAAAACATGGGCGACGCGCTGAACTACCTGGAAGACGGCATGGAGCTGGAAGTCGTGTTTTATGACGGCAAGGCCATCTCGGTTGAAGTGCCCACCAGCGTGCAGCGCGAAATCTCGTGGACGGAGCCGGCCGTCAAAGGCGACACCTCAGGCAAAGTCTTGAAGCCCGCCAAACTGGCCACCGGTTTTGAGTTTGGTGTGCCTATTTTTGTCGCACAAGGTGACAAAGTGGAAATTGACACCCGTACGGGCGAGTACCGTAAACGCGTCTGACCAGCCACGCAGGCAAACGCGTCTCATCCTGGATCCGCGAATTTAAAAGGCTCCTGCGGGAGCCTTTTTATTGGACTTATTTTTCACGGACAATGACAGCATGCAAAACACCGACGAACTCGAAGAATCTCGCCTAGCCCATACTTGGGCCGAGTTGCGGCAACATGCCATTGAAGGCACCCCACTCACTGCCGATGCGTACCGGCTGGCATTTGCCGACCCTGAATTCATGCTGCGACCCGAAACACGCGGCATGCGCATGCAGCTGGAGATGCTCAAACCCGAACTTGAACAACAAGCCCAGGGCATTGAAAGTACCGTGGTGGTGTTTGGCAGCGCACGGTTTTTGGCGCCTGCCGAGGCCGAATTCGCCCATCAAGCTGCCACGGCTACGGGGGATCCGCAGGAGATTGCATCGGCCGAGCAAAAGCTGCGTAACGCCTATTATTACGACCAAGCCCGTTTGTTTGCGCGGCTGGTGGCGGGCTTTGGTGCGCGCCGTCCGGCGAAGGAGCGGCTCTACATTTGCACCGGCGGCGGCCCCGGCATCATGGAAGCAGCAAACCGTGGCGCGAGCGAGATGGGCGCGCTTAACCTGGGGCTCAACATCGCGCTGCCGCATGAACAAAACAGCAACCCCTATATCTCACCCAGCCTGAACTTCAAGTTTCATTACTTTGCCATGCGCAAAATGCACTTCATGATGCGCGCCAAAGCCCTGGTCGCTTTTCCAGGCGGCATGGGCACGCTGGACGAATTGTTTGAGGTGATGACTTTGGTGCAAACACGCAAAGCCAAACCCGTGCCCATTATTTTATTTGGTTCTGAGTACTGGAAGCGCCTGGTCAATTTTGATGTGATGATTGAAGAAGGCACCATCTCCAAAGAAGACTTGTCGCTCTTCACCTACACCGACGACCCGCAGGTGGCCTGGAATACGATTCGAGCGTTTTACGCGCTTGTCTGATCGATCAGGCCCAGGGCGAACCAGCGCAGAGGTCGTCAAAAATAATACCCCTGCAAAAAGCTCTTCCCAACCGCAGTCGATTAAACATCAACATCATCCCTGTCTGTCCCGCTATCGGGCAAAAGCTTGACCGCCTGCTCCTCTGTCAGCGCCTCGACGCTGCGCAGGGCACGATGCATCACGTTGCTGCGCGTCTGCGCTTGGTCCAGGGTGTTCACCACTGTCTGCGCCTGGGTTTTAACTTTGGCCAATACATCGCCAAACTTGCCAAACTCGGTTTTCACCGCACCCAGCACTTGCCAGACTTCACTGGAGCGCTTCTCCAACGCCAGCGTTCTGAAACCCATTTGCAGCGAACTCAGCATGGCCAGCAGCGTGGTCGGGCCCGCCAGGGTGATGCGGTGCTCGCGCTGCAAGTTCTCCATCAAACCGGGGCGACGCAGCACTTCGGCGTACAAGCCCTCGGTTGGTAAAAACAAAATCGCAAAGTCCGTGGTGTGCGGCGGCTCGATGTATTTCTCGGCCATCGACTTGGCCTCCAGCCGAATGCGCAGCTCCAGTGCTTTGCCTGCGGCTTCAGCACCTGGAACATCCGCATTGCCCTGGGCGTCTAACAGGCGCTCGTAGTCTTCATTGGGAAACTTGGCGTCAATCGGCAACCACAGCGGTACGCCGTCGACCGACTTGCCCGGCAGTTTGATGGCAAAGTCGACCACGTTTTTGCTGCCCGGCTTGGTGGCGACTTGCGCACCGTATTGGTCGACCGTGAACACTTGCTCCAGCAAACCGGCCAGCTGCGCCTCGCCAAAAATACCGCGTGTTTTGACATTGGTGAGCAAATGCTTGAGGTCGCCCACGCCCTGCGCCAGCGTTTGCATCTCGCCCAGGCCTTTGTGGACTTGCTCCAGCCGGTCGGCCACTTGCTTGAAGCTCTCGCCCAAACGCGCTTGCAAGGTGGTTTGCAGCTTTTCGTCGACCGTGGCCCGCATTTCGTCCAATTTTGCCGAATTGGTGCTTTGCAACTGGGCGAGCTGCTTTTCCAGGGTCTCGCGCACCTCACTCATGCGCCGGGCGTTGGACTCGCTCAAACCCGAGAGTTGCAAGGTGAGCGTGTCTGAAAGCGTTTTTTGCAGCAGCGCCAACTGCTGGCCAAAAGCATCAATCTGGGTGTTTTGGGTGCGCGTGGCTTCAGCCCCCTGCTGTACCAGAGACTGCTGAAAAGTAGCCAGGTTCTGCGTCAGCTCTTGCCGCCCGCCGCGAGAGGACTCACTGATCTCACGGCGCAATTCACGCTCCATCCGTTCGGAACTACCCAGCACCGCCGTCAGCAACTCCGCTTTGCCCTGCTCAGCCTCCCGGACTCCACGGGCCTCTTGTCCGCGTAACGCCATCCACAGCAATACCACCCCATTCATAGCAGCCAGCGCCAAGACCAGCCACAACAATAAATCATTCAAAGCAATTTCTCCCCATGGGCGCTATTGTTATTCAAAAAATGACCCCGTTCGGGAAACTGGAGGCAGGTCTGCCGAACTGGCCAAAATATCGTTAAGATAAATCCTCAAGTAGCCGTCGTGTTCGGAGCATGCCAACGAGTCCGCTGTGATGGTGCCCAATCAAACCGGATGGATATGAACGATTACGTGACCTTGATGTTGGGGGTGATTTGCGCTGGCATCGGCGGCGAACTTTTTGTTCGAGGTGCTGTCGGCATGGCGCATTGGGCGCGAGTTTCGCCTGGCATTGTTGGCGCAACCATTGCGGCATTCGCGACCTCAAGCCCGGAATTGTCTGTTTCAATAAGTGCCGCAGTGGCCGGGAAACCCCAAATCGCGCTCGGCGATGCCCTGGGTAGCAACGTGGTAAACGTTGCCCTGATCCTCGCTCTGGCGTTGGTCATCTCTGGCATCCAAAGCCCGCGTGACAGCATCAAACGCGATTTTCCTGTGGCCTTGCTGATCCCCATCATCACGGGCGTTCTATTTCTGGATGGCGAGCTTTCCAGACCCGATGGTTTGCTGATGCTGGGCATGTTTCTCGCCTGGCTTGTGGCGGCAGTGATTGAGGCACGCAAGCAACGTCATGCGACGGAGCAGGTGATGGGGGAGCACCGCGGGTGGTTGGCCATTCTTTCGTGCGTTGCCGGACTTGCCTTCCTTGTCGCTGCCGGTCATTTCATTGTGGCGGGCGCCAAAGGCATCGCCATGGCCTTTGGCCTCGATGAATTCATTATCGGAGTGACTATTGTTGCCGTGGGCACGTCCGTCCCCGAACTCGCGACAACCGTCGTTGCCAAGCTTCGCGGACAAGACGAGATTGGCCTGGGAACCATTCTTGGCAGCAATATCTTCAACGGCATGTTTGTCATTGGTGTTGCGGCCATGATCCACCCCATCACCGTTGGGTGGCGTGAGATCGCCATCACCCTGGTCTTTGGTCTCGTCTCCCTGGCGCTCGCCTACCCCACACGCGAAGGCTTCATTGACCGACGGCGTGGTGCATTGCTGCTCGTACTGTATGTGGTCTATCTGGCAACCATCCTGCAACGCGCGTCTGCCTGACGGTTAGCGACCAGAAACGGCCCGATTCAAGGGCGTCAAAGGCTGGTTACCGATCAAATAGCCCACCAGGTTATCCACTGCCAGGTGGGCCATGGCGAGCCGCGTGGAGGTGGTGGCGCTGGCAATGTGCGGGGTCAGCACAATGTTGGGCACGGTCAGCAAATCAGGATGAACAGAAGGCTCGCCCTCGAACACATCAAGCCCCGCCGCCGCAATCTGACGCTGACGCAGAGCCACAGCCAAGGCCGCATCGTCGACAATGCCGCCACGTGCGATGTTGATCAAGGTGGCGCTGGGTTTCATCAGCGCCAGTTCAGCCGCGCCAATGGTGTGGTGCGACTCTGCGGAATAAGGCACGACCAGCAGCACATGGTCTGCCGTTTGCAGCAGTTCCGTTTTACTCACATAACGGGCGTGGCAAGCGGCCTCCGCCGACGACTCCAGCTGGGAGCGGTTGTGGTAAATCACCTGCATGCCAAAGCCCAACGCGGCGCGTTTGGCTATCGCCTGGCCAATGCGCCCCATGCCGATGATGCCCAGCGTGCTGCCGTGCACCTCGGCACCCGCGAACATGTCATAGCGCCAACTGGTCCACTTACCGGCACGCAGGTAGTGCTCACTCTCCGTCACGCGCCGCGCGGTCGCCATCAAGAGCGCAAAGCCGAAGTCGGCCGTGGTTTCGGTCAGCACATCGGGCGCGTTGGTGGCCCAGACGCCAGCAGCGGTCATGGCGGGCAGGTCAAAGTTGTTGTAGCCCACGGTCATGTTGGCGCAGATTTTGAGCTGCGGGCAAGCCGCCAGGAGTTCAGCGTCAATGCGCTCCAGGCCGAAAGTAAAAGCGCCGACTTTGCCCTGCAAGCGTTCGATGAGTTGCGCTTTGGTCCAAACCACATCGGCTGGGTTGGACTCGACTTCGAAATACTGCGCGAGCTTGGCAATGATTTCAGGGAAGATGGCACGGGTGACGAGAATTTTTGGCTTAGACATATTAAATAGAGTTCAATCCAGCTGTAGACGGCATTAAATAATCCTAACTTGCTAGCTAATTTATAGCTAAATGAGCCATCAATATCCAAGTTATGCCGCACAATTTCCAATAAAATCCGTTACTCCAACCACGTGGTGAATTCTGCCACGGGCACACGCGGCGTGTGAAAGCTGTTGACCTTGTCGCTGAGGTCAGCGTAACCCAGCGACATGCCGCAAACCAGCATCTCATCCGCCCCTGCGCCGATGTGCGGCATGATGATTTTGCTAAAACCGTTCCAGGCCGCTTGCGGGCAGGTGTGCAAGCCGTGGCCTCGTGCGGCGACCATGATGTTTTGCAAAAACATACCCATATCGACCAAACTGCCGCGCCCCATGACGCGATCCATCGTGAACATCAGCCCCACGGGGGCGTCAAAAAACTTGAAATTACGTTGCTGCTGGGCGTGCATTTTGTCTTTGTCGGCCTTGCCAATACCCAACAGGCCATACAGACTCCAGCCATTCTCGCGGCGCCGGTCGATGTACGGGCTGACCCACTTTTCGGGGTAGTAGTCATATTCTTCCTTGTACTCCGCAGTCAGTTCGGGGTTGGCCCGAATGGCATCGTGCATGGTGCAGACCTTCCCGACCAAGCTATCGCGACTCGCGTCTTGCAGCACATAGACCTTCCACGGCTGGGTGTTGGTGCCTGAGGGTGCGCGACTGGCCACTTGCAAAATATGTTCAAGCAACGCACGTGGCACGGATTGCTGGGTAAAAGCGCGTGCCGACATGCGGCTGGTGATGGCGGCATCAACGAAGGCGGCGTTGACCACAGGATTCAAAACTTCAGACATATTTTATTTTTTCCAAAACAGATTTTAGGGACTGGGGCAGTGGCACCGGGCGGCGCGTTTGTTGATCGACATAGACGTGAACGAAATGGCCTTTGGCGACGCAGGTGTCAAAGACCATGTCATCCCTGTTTGCGGGGCCATTTGCAGAAGACACAAACACCCCCAACTCGTAGCGCACGCTGGAGACCCCCATGCTCGCCACCCGGATCCCGATCTCCACCGGCTGCGGAAACACCACGGGCGAGAAGTAGTTGCAGTGGGTTTCCACCACCAAGCCAATGGTTTGACCTTGGTGAATGTCGAGCGCACCCTGCTCAATCAAATGCGCGTTCACGGCGCTGTCAAACCACGCGTAATAGACCACATTATTCACATGACCGTACGCATCGTTGTCGGCCCAGCGGGTGCTCAGGCGTCTATAAAGAGGGTAGGCACTGCGGTGCTCTGGCTGGGGACGGGGTTCGGGGCTGGACTGGGCTGGGCTCATGGTTGTAGAGGTTGGGGGTGAACAGTCTGCGGATTTGTTTTCAATTCTGGCGCTAACCGGATGTGTGCATTCTGCCAGCCTGGCCACTTCGCCCAATACATCAGCCATGATTGTGTCAGCCTCATGGCAAGCGATCAGGTCAAGGACGACAAAACTCAAAAACCACGAATTTTAGAATGTCACCCCTAATTTGCCGGGTTGTAACCAAAATGGACTTGCATTCCATCGGGATAACCCTACAATTCAAATCATGCTGCACTGCAACAAAATTATGTTTCGGAGCAGATATGGTGAATTTACTTTTTTTGCCCTGCCTTATCTACTGGAGATTAATTATGTTGACTGCTGAACAAATCATCGCTTCTAACAAAGCAAGCCTGGAAACACTTTTCGGACTGACTTCTAAGGCCTTTGAAGGCGTGGAGAAGATGGTTGACCTCAATATGACGGCGACTAAAGCGGCGTTGTCTGAGTCTGCTGAGCACGCACAAGCCGCTATGGGCGTGAAAGACGCACAAGAATTCATGGCTTTGCAAGCGGGTCTGATCCAGCCTTTGGCAGAAAAGACCGCAGCTTACGGTCGTCACCTGTACGACATCGCTTCAAGCGCTGGCGCGGAGTTCGCCAAAAACATGGAAGAGCAATCGGCTGAAGCCCAAAAGAAAATCTTGGGTTTGGTTGAGTCTGCCACCAAAAACGCACCTGCTGGTTCTGAGTCTGCTATGGCGATGATGAAAAGCGCGGTATCTACGGCTAACGCGGCATACGAATCAGTGCAAAAATCCGTCAAGCAAGCGAC
>JASJPN010000112.1:0-2282 GCA_031426635.1 Polaromonas sp. | reverse complement strand
AGGCGATCATGAGGATGAAGATAAAACGGCGCATGTGTTAATGATAGCGTAGTCTAAAAAAAGTTCCGAAAATGACGCATTTTAATCAAGGTGATGGTCAGTCAGCACCCGAGCACTGGTTGTGTCAACGGCCGGTTCATGCCGTGCTTGCCGGTAGCCTGCGACAGGATGTGCCGCAGATTGGCGCCAAAGACCCGCAAGATGCCTGTACGAACGAGATGTGTCCCCCACACCAACAGCGCAATCGCTGCCAATAAATTGAAGAGATGCTTCATTATTTTGTTGTTTTTAAGCCCCCGTCGAAAACTTTGGGGCACGGTCTCATAATAGGCCAATTTGTTGTAACCGTCCTAAGTAACACCCAACATCATGACCGCTACGTCACCCACAAAACCTGCAACGACCAAACTTGAAGGCCAATCCACACAGGGTCTTCACGCAGAACGCTCGACACGCTTGATGGCTGTTTTGCAATCTGAAATCGACCGCCAGCGTCTGCCTGGTGCGGTGGTGATGGTGGCGCGTCATGGCCAGGTTGAACTGTTTGAGTGTTTGGGGCAGCAAAACCCAGCCACCTCAACCAAGATGGCCCTGGACTCTATTTTTCGCATTTACTCCATGACCAAGCCCATCGTTTCGGTGGCTGTGTTGATGTTGATGGAGCAGGGTAAGTTGTTGTTAAGCGATCCAGTGAGCCAGTATTTGCCGGAGTACGCAGCGCAAAAAATGGCCATTGACGGCGAGGCGGGCGTGACCCTGCAAGCCGTCCCCCAAGCTGCGACCGTCCAGGACTTGCTGCGTCATACTGCTGGCCTGACCTATGAGTTTTTAGGCAACTCCGCCGTGCAAAAGGCGTATCGCAGTTCCCGCATCGGCATGGGTTTGCGCGATGCCAGCAATGCCGAATTTGCTAACACGCTGGCTGCACTGCCGTTGCAGTTTGCACCCGGCACGATGTGGGAATACAGCCGCGCCACCGACGTGCTGGGGGCCTTGATTGAGGTCGTGAGCGGTCAGCCCCTGGGTGAATTTTTAAGCCAGACCCTCTTTCAGCCGCTGGGCATGCTGGAGACCGGTTTCAGCGTCCCGCCCGAGCACCACCACCGCATTGCCGAGCCCTTCAAAATTGATCCTGACGGCGGCATTCAACTGCGCTTGATCAACATTCAGTCACCGCCCAAGTTCGAATCCGGCGGTGGCGGACTGGCCTCCACAGCGCATGACTACGCACGCTTCTTGCAGTTCATGCTGAATAAGGGCGAGCTCGACGGCGTGCGCTTACTCAGCAGCCACACCGTGGACTTCATGACGGCTGACCACTTGGGTAACATTCCCGTCAACACGGCCAGTGCCTCGGGTGCGCTCCTGCCACCGGGACATGGCTTTGGTTTGGGTTTTGCAGTGCGCAAAGAATGTGGCATCACCACCGTTCCCGGCTCAGCCGGCTTGTATTACTGGGGCGGCATTGCCGGCACGAGCTTTTTTGTCGACCCGGCACTGGACATGTTTGCGATTTTGATGATTCAAGCCCCGAATCAGCGCGACTATTACCGGCCGCTGTTTCGGAACCTGGTGTACGCGGCGTTGGAAGCGTAAAAACTGCTTGTAAATGGCTGTTTACAAGCCGCTCAATGAACATGCAGTTTTTCCTGAAGCCAGACCTTGATCAGCGATTGGTAGGGCACATCTCTGGAGTTTGCTGCGGCTTTGATGGAGTCCAGCAGGTGCTGTGGTAGTCGCAGCGAAATTGTCTTTGTCGTGGGCTTCAAGTTCGGCAAGGTGACTTTCAGAGCCTTCGTCCAGTCAAGGTGTTCCGTAGAGTCATGTGTTTCCCAGTAAGCGCGCTCCTGCGCTTCGTTGGCAAATGTCGGAATGGTTTTAGATTGCTTGTTCATAAATGGCTCGCTCCTTTCTGTGCATGTCTCTGGCTGAAATAACCCGGATCAACTTACCTGCCCCCCGAAGGGTGAGCGTGAGATGTAATGCACGCCCCTCGTCAGTTTTTCCCAACGCGTGAAGCCGGGGTTCTTGTTGGCTGTGGGCGTCATCTTCCAAAAGCAACAACGGGACGTTGAAGAAAACTTGCTCAGCTCCAGCTCCGCACGCAATTCTTCTTCAGAGGGCAAGATCAGCCGATATTTGCTGGCAAAAAGTTGTGTGAGTGGCGAGATAAAGGCGGACGCTTGAGTGATCTACTTAACTTTGCGCGACTACGTCCTTTGCCAAGGTTCCAATGCTCAAACGATACTGCTTTAAGTCAACCGCCCCAGCAGCAAATACTC
>JASJPN010000111.1:0-2652 GCA_031426635.1 Polaromonas sp. | reverse complement strand
GCGCGTTCGCTGGCAATGGCTGCCCAAGCGGGGTTGGTGGCAGCCAGACGTGCGCCTTCCGCATTGCTGGAGACGGCACGTCGCTCGGCGTGCGGCAAGTGCTTGCTCAGCCAGTCCTGGCATTGCGCTAAAGCTTGCGAATGTGCCAGCACCACCTCAATGGACTCCAGGGAATCGGTTAAACGCAGCAAATGGTGGCGCACTAAAAAACTGATTTCACCGACCACATGCAGCGGGGTGTTAAGAAACAAATCCAGCGTGCGAGTGACCACACCTTCGGTGCTGTTTTCAACGGGGACGACGCCAAAATCGGCGTTGCCAGCCGTGGCGGCATGAAAAATCTCGTCAAAACTGCTGCACGGGACATGCTCGATGCTGGTGCCAAAAAACTGCAAAGCCGCCATCTCGCTGAACGTTCCTGCGGGGCCTAAGTAGGCGACACGCTGGGGTGCTTCTAACGATCGGCAGGCTGACATGATCTCGCGCCAAATATGCGCGACACTGGCGTTTTTAAGTGGACCGGGGTTGGCGTCTTGCAAGCCGTTGATGACCTGGGCTTCGCGTTCAGGGCGAAATACGGGGGAGCCGTCGATGCGTTTGATGTCGCCCACTTCCCCCGCAAGGACAGCGCGCCGGTTCAAGAGTGCCAACAGCTCTTTGTCGGTCGCGTCGATGAGGTCACGTAGTTCGGATAATGTTTTAGCCATTGGGTCGTTAAATGTGGGCTTAGCCGGCGTATTAATTGGCTATATAGCTATTCATTTTATAGCAAATTAGAGAATTAAGCTTCAGAATTGCCTGCCGGTTCGCTGCCATCATCTGGTGTCCCTTCAGACTCGCCTTCCACACCAGCGTCAACTGGGTTGGCATCGTTTTCCACAATACGCTGCAAACCACTGAGTTGCGAGCCTGCATCCAAGCCAATCAAGGTCACGCCTTGGGTGGCGCGGCCGAGTTCGCGGATTTCGCTCACCCGCGTGCGGACCAAGATGCCTTTGTCGGTGATCAGCATGATCTCGTCATCAGCATGCACCAGGGTCGCGGCCACGACTTTGCCGTTGCGCTCGCTTTGTTGGATCGCAATCATGCCTTTGGTGCCGCGACCGTGGCGCGTGTACTCGGTGATGCTGGTGCGTTTGCCGTAGCCGTGTTGGGTGGCGGTCAGCACACTTTGCTGCTCATCCTCGGCCACCAGCATGGCAATCACGCTTTGGCCATCTTCCAGGTTCATGCCGCGCACACCGCGTGCATTGCGCCCCATGGGACGCACATCGTTTTCGTCAAAGCGCACGGCTTTGCCACCGTCACTGAACAGCATCACGTCATGTTGGCCGTCGGTCAGGGCTGCACCAATCAAAAAGTCGTTATCGTCCAGGGCGACCGCGATGATGCCGCCTTTGCGTGGGTTGTTGAATTCATCGAGTGCTGTTTTTTTGACCGTACCCATGCTGGTCGACATAAACACATACTGATCGGCTGGAAACGTGCGTTTTTCACCTGTCAGCGGCAGCACGACGGTGATTTTTTCACCCTCTTGCAGTGGGAACATGTTGATAATCGGGCGGCCACGTGAGCCGCGCGAGCCTGCGGGCACCTCCCAAACTTTGAGCCAGTACAGGCGGCCACGGTTGCTGAAGCACAAGATGTAGTCGTGCGTGTTGGCGATGAAGAGCTGGTCAACCCAATCGTCTTCTTTGGTGACGGTGGCTTGCTTGCCGCGCCCACCGCGTTTTTGGGCACGGTATTCCGACAGTGGCTGGCTCTTGATGTAGCCGCTATGCGACAGTGTCACCACCATATCGGTTGGCGTGATCAAATCTTCGGTACTGAGGTCAAACGAGCTGTGCTCGACCAGACTACGTCGCACACCTGACTTGGTCTGCCCAAATTCAAGTTTGATGGCGGTGAGTTCTTCAGCAATGATGGTGGAGACGCGGTTCGGCGTGGCCAAAATGTGCAGCAAATCGTCAATTTCAGCCATGACTTCTTTGTACTCAGCGACGATTTTGTCTTGTTCCAGACCCGTCAAGCGTTGCAAACGCATTTGCAAAATCTCTTGCGCTTGCGTCTCGGACAGGCGATACAAACCGTCACTTTCAAGGCCGAATTCGCGCTCTAGTCCGTCTGGACGATAGTCATCCGCATTGATCACACCGCCGTCGGCGCGGGTGCGGGTGAGCATCTCGCGCACCAGCTTGCTGTCCCAAGACTGGCTCATCAAGGCCGCTTTGGCAACTGGCGGCGTTGGTGCGTTGCGGATCAAGGCGATGAATTCATCAATATTGGCCAGCGCCACGGCCAAGCCTTCCAGTACATGGCCGCGTTCACGCGCCTTGCGTAGCGTGAAAATCGTGCGGCGGGTGACAACTTCACGGCGGTGCTGCAAAAAGACCTCAATCAGGTCTTTCAAGTTGCAAAGCTTGGGCTGCCCATTAACCAAGGCCACCATGTTGATGCCAAAAGTGTCTTGCAGCTGGGTTTGTTTGTACAGGTTGTTCAGCACCACCTCGGGTACTTCGCCGCGTTTGAGTTCAATCACCAGGCGCATGCCTGACTTGTCGGATTCGTCCTGAATGTGGCTGATGCCTTCAATCTTCTTCTCATGCACCAACTCGGCCATGCGCTCTTGCAAGGTCTTTTTGTTGACCTGGT
>JASJPN010000110.1:12962-14869 GCA_031426635.1 Polaromonas sp. | reverse complement strand
GGCGTCAAACTTATAATCAAGTCCTTTCGACACCAGATCGATGCTTTGCCGCCTTTATTAAGTATAAAAATGACCCAAACCGCCACCCAAGCTCAGTTCACCGTTGCCGACATCCGCAAGATATTCCTGGATTTCTTCGCCTCCAAAGGCCACACCGTTGTCCCGTCAAGCTCCTTGGTGCCGGGCAACGACCCCACGCTGATGTTCACCAACTCGGGCATGGTGCAGTTCAAGGACGTGTTTTTGGGTCTGGACAAACGCCCCTATGTGCGAGCAGCCAGTGTGCAAGCGTGCCTGCGTGCGGGCGGCAAGCACAACGATCTGGAAAACGTGGGTTACACCGCACGCCACCACACCTTCTTTGAAATGTTGGGTAATTGGAGCTTTGGCGACTATTTCAAGCGCGATTCGCTCAAATGGGGCTGGGAGCTGTTGACGCAGGTCTATGGCCTGCCGGCTGACAAACTGCTGGTCACCGTCTACATTGACGACCAGGAAGCCTATGACATCTGGCATGACGAGATTGGCTTGCCGGCCGACCGCATCGTCCGCATTGGCGACAACAAAGGCAAAAAATACGCCTCTGACAACTTCTGGATGATGGCCGACACCGGCCCCTGCGGCCCGTGCAGCGAGATTTTTTACGACCACGGCGCGCAGATCCCCGGCGGCCCGCCAGGCAGCCCCGATGAAGACGGCGACCGCTTTATTGAAATTTGGAACCACGTGTTCATGCAGTTTGACATGCAGGCTGATGGCAGTTTGGTCAAGCTGCCCGCACCTTGCGTCGACACCGGCATGGGTCTGGAGCGTCTGGCCGCCATTCTGCAGCACGTGCACAGCAATTACGAAATCGACATTTTCGACACCCTTATCAAAGCTGCCGCGCGCGAGACGGGGTGCACCGATTTGAGCAACAAGAGCCTGCGCGTGATTGCCGACCACATCCGCGCGACTGCGTTTTTGGTGAGCGACGGCGTCGTGCCCAGCAACGAAGGGCGCGGCTACGTGCAGCGCCGCATCGTCCGCCGCGCCATCCGCCACGGCTACCAGCTGGGCAAAAAGACCCCGTTTTTCCACAAACTGGTGGCCGATTTGGTGAGCGTGATGGGCGAAGCCTACCCCAGTATCGCCAAGCAGCAACAGCGTATTACCGAGGTGTTGAAAGCGGAGGAAGAGCGTTTCTTCGAGACTTTGGCTACAGGGATGAATATTCTTGATGAGGCAGCCCAAGGCTTGGATTCAGATTCCGCGCCTTCAGAGTTGTCAAAAATGCTTTCTGGAGATATCGCATTTAAGCTGCATGATACTTACGGGTTCCCTCTGGATTTGACCAAAGATGTCTGTCGTGAACGAGGTATTGTGGTTGACGAAGCCGGTTTTGATGCCGCCATGCTCCGTCAAAAAACGATGGCCCGCGCTGCCGGCAAGTTCAAAATGGAAAAAGCGCTGGAGTACAGCGGCGATATCAATGATTTTGTCGGCTACGAACAGCTGCAATCAGATACAAAAATCATAGCACTCTATGTAGAGGGTACGCCGGCTAGCGTGCTAAATGCAGGTCAAAACGGGGTGATCGTGCTCGATACCACGCCTTTCTACGCCGAGAGCGGTGGGCAGGTGGGTGACGAGGGGGTGATCAGCTCCGCATCGGCTCAGTTTGACGCTAAATTCGAGGTTCAGGACACCCAAAAAATCAAAGCCGACGTCTTTGGTCACCACGGCGTGTTGACGACTGGCAGCCTCAAAGTCGGCGATACCGTCACTGCACAGGTCAACCTGGCCGTGCGCGCCGCCACCGTGCGCAACCACAGCGCCACCCACTTGATGCACAAAGCCCTGCGCGAAGTGCTGGGCGAGCATGTGCAGCAAAAAGGCAGTCTGGTCAACGCCGACCGCACCCGCTT
>JASJPN010000110.1:0-12862 GCA_031426635.1 Polaromonas sp. | reverse complement strand
AGCCGGTGAACTGGTCAACTTTCTGGCGGCGCAAGTGGGCGGCAAGGGCGGCGGCCGGCCCGACATGGCGATGGCGGGTGGCACGGACGCCAGCGGGCTGGATGCCGCGCTGGCGAGTGCACAGGCGTGGGTGAGTGAACGCTTGTAAAGGGTTATTTTAGGCGGTAGCCGGCGTATTTACTTCCTAATATGCTATTGAAAATATAGCAAATTAAGACAAAACAAGCCCCTGCCTACTCTCAAACCGCCGCATTTCATGCGTGATCGGGTCCAGCCATTCAATCGACTTGGCCAGCAGTTGCAGCGGGCGCGCATAGTCGATCTGCCCCTCTGGCGTGAGTACCGGGTAAATGCCGTCGCCCACAATCGGCAAACCCAGCGCGTTCATGTGGACGCGTAGCTGGTGGCGTTTGCCGGTGACGGGGCTGAGTTGATAACGTGCCAAATTTCCTTTGATTTCAAGGACGTCGATGTGGGTGAGGGCGTTGGGAATGCCGTCAACCTCGCGCTGCGTCATGAAACCCTCGCCCTCCACAATGCGGCTGTGGCGGGTCATGGGGAAGGTTAAATCTGTACGCCACGGCGCAATGGCTTCATAGGTCTTTTTGACCGCTCGCTCGCGAAACAAGGCCTGATAAGCATCGCGGGTGGCAGGCTGTACTGAGAACAGCACCAAGCCCGCTGTATCGCGGTCAATGCGGTGGATGGGGACGAGGTTGTCCATGCCTAGCTTTTGCTTGAGTCGCACCAGCACGGTTTCTTGCAAATAGTTGCCCGAGGGGGTGACGGGTAGAAAGTGTGGCTTGTCAACGACGACCAAGTGCTCGTCTTGGTGCAAGATGACCTCGTCGAAAGGGATGCGGGGCTCAACTTCCAGGTCGCGGTAGTAATAAACGCGGATGTGGCCTTGGTAGGGGCGGTCCGGCGTGACCAGCACACCAAATTCATCAACCACATCGCCGTTGGCCATGCGCTGTAGCCACGTGGCGCGGGAAATAGCAGGAAAGCGCTGAACAAGGTAGTCAGTGATGGTGCGCCACTCGCTGTTCACGTCTTTGGGCAGACCCACGACGCTGGGGCCGACACCGTTTTTGGTGGGTAACACGGATGACAGTTTACGTTTTTAAGCCGGACTGTCTAAACAGGACTGTCAGAGCGCCGCTGCTGCGGAGGACGTTTTTGTTCGCGCAGCATGAACAGGTACAGACTTTCGACTTTTTCACGCGCCCAAGGTGTTTTGCGCAAAAACTTGAGGCTGGACGCGATGCTGGGGTCGAGCACAAAGCTGCGAATATGGATGCGCTGGCCCAAGCCATCCCAGCCGTAGTGCGCAACCAGAGCGGTCAAAATCGCTTCCAGCGTGATGCCGTGCAGCGGGTTTTTCGGTTGTTCAGTAACCAAACGAACTTATTTTTTAGGCAACTTGGCCGCTTTGCCGCGCAGGGGCACTTGCGTCACAACGGTGGGGCGCACCGCGTCGGGCGACACCGCTTTGGGGGGGGCCAGGTCCTTTTTCGGTTTTTTTGTCATTTTTTGACTTTGTTGACCTTTTGCCATGATGTTTCTCCTGTGTGAATCGTGATATTTGAGCGCGCAAGTTGCGCAGGGTTAAATTGTGTAGGTATTATCGACCTATTCACATTCATTTTTTCGAAATATAGCATGCAAAATATCACTATTCGCCCCGCTACCCTGGGCGATGTCCCCGCCATCACGGCTATCCACATCCGCTCTTGGCAAATGACCTACGCGGGCTACATGACCGACGAACACCTGGCCCATCTATCGACCGAAAAACGCCAAGCTTTCTGGCGTGACGCCATTGAATACGCTGAGCCGCAGGTGGTTGTAGCGGTAGGTTCGACCAAAACGGGCGAAAAAGTGGTCGGCTTTGTCGGGTTTGACCGGTCGCGCGATGCCAAAACCAAACCCACCACGGGTGAAATTTGGGCCATTTACGTTGAACCCGAGTTGCTCGGACAGGGCGTGGGCCTGGCTTTGTGGGACGCTACGCGTGAAGGTTTGATCGAAGAGGAATGTACGGACGTCACGGTGTGGCTGCTGTTGTGCAGCGAGCAAGCACTGCGTTTTTACGAGCTGGCAGGCTTTAAACGTGAGATGAATACACTCAAAACCGTGGAAGTGGGCGGCACAAAGTTGGAGGAAATCCGCTTGAAGCGGAGTCTGAATTGAGTATAAAACGCTATAAATAAAATAGCATATTAGGCAATGAATACGCTGGCTAGAGCCGTATTTGGTATCCTAATAGAATCACCAAGTCGCTGGCAGGGTGCGCGGCGCAGGTATGAGAGGTGGCGGACATCAGGTGATAGGTTGTAGACTCAAGGATTGCTTCAGTTTCAACGTCTAACATTCAGCGAGGATACCCCATGACGATTTCCATGTACGCCGCTTCTGTCCCTGTATTTAAACAAATGCTGGGTGGTTTGAGCAACTTTTTGGCCAAAGCCGAAGCCCATGCAACTGCCAAAAAAATTGATCCGACTGTGTTGCTGCAATCGCGCTTGTACCCGGATATGTTCAATTTGACGCGCCAGGTGCAAATCGCCGGTGATTTTGCCAAAGGTACCTGCGCACGCCTGGCCGGTGTGGAAGTACCTGATTATGAGGACACCGAAAAAACTTTTGCTGAGTTGCAAGCGCGCATCACCAAAACCTTGGCGTTTATTGACGCACTACCAGCAGACAGTATCAACGGCAGTGAAGAGCGTCAAATCGTGACGCAGCCCGGCACAGCGCGTGAAAGAACCTTTGTAGGGCAAGCTTATTTGCTCACCTACGCCATTCCTCATTTCTTTTTCCATACCACCACCGCTTATGCCATCTTGCGCCACAACGGCGTTGAAGTGGGTAAGAGAGACTTTATTGGCGCGAACTAATTTCATTCCTGCTTCAAGGCGATACGTCGTTGCCCCGCTTTGTTGTGCTACAGCACTGTCTACAGCGGTGCGCTTGCTCCCGCATTGAGTTAGAAATGGAGTAGCGTTTGACAGTCATTCTCGCCCCGATGGAGGGGCTGCTGGACTTTGTGTTGCGTGACATGCTTACCCGTGTGGGTGGAGTGGATCGTTGCGTGTCTGAGTTCATTCGCGTCACCAACACGGTGCTGCCAGACCGCGTCTTCACACGCGTCGTGCCCGAGTTATTGACCGGTGGGCGCACGTTTGCGGGGGTGCCGGTTCGACCTCAGCTTTTAGGCTCTGACCCCTGTTGTTTGGCTGATAATGCGCGTGCTTTGGCAAGGCTGGAGCCCCATGGCATTGACTTGAATTTTGGCTGCCCCGCCAAAGTGGTCAACCGCCACGGCGGCGGTGCGGCGCTGTTGGAGGATCCTGAATTGGTTGCCCAAATCGTGGCCGCCGTGCGCCGCGCCGTGCCCGGGCACATACCCGTTTCCGCCAAAATGCGGCTGGGGTTCAACGATGACAGCCGCGCCGAAGAATGTGCCATCGCCATTGCTGAGAGTGGTGCCAATGAGCTGGTCGTCCATGCCCGCACCAAGGCGGATGGCTATCGCCCACCAGCGTATTGGTCACGCATTGCCGATGTGCGGGCGGTGATCAACATCCCCGTCGTGGCCAATGGGGAAATTTGGAATGTGCAAGATGCCATACGCTGCCGCGAATTGTCGGGTTGCGACATGCTGATGGTCGGGCGCGGCATGGTGCAAAACCCAGGCTTGGCGAAGGAGATTCAAACGGCGAATGCTAACAATCAAGTGGCTGCAGCCTACCACCTGGATTGGCAGAGCTTGTATCCGCTCATTCAGGATTTTTGGCTGTTGGTTTGCGCCAAGTTAGAGCGCAAGCAGCAAGCCGGGCGATTGAAGCAATGGCTGAATTTTTTGCGCCGCCATCGTCACTACCCGCAAGCAGAAACGGCCTACATGGCCTTGCGTACTTTCCATGAGCCAGAACGCGTGGATCAGTGGTTTGCGGAGCAACTCAGCTTGAAGCGCTGATGCTGTTAGCGCGTATCACGGTTGGAAGAGGGCCTCAAAACCATCCACAGGCTCGAAACGCTTGTTGCGGAAACATAAGCGCGTCGGCCCAGGCAGGGCCCGCTGGCTGACAGAATGGGCAACATCTCCCGGATAACAAATAACGCGCATGCCGTCATGGTCAAAGGGTTCGGGTGCAATCATGGCGGGTTTGCCGCTGCGCGCCTGGCGCATCACGCTGGCCACACTGGCATGGTGCGACAGATGCGCCAGGCTCATGATTTGCGGCGGCGCCAGTTGAATGGCCCCGCTCCAGTATTGTTCTAAAGCGTCGCGGGGTTGCAACCAGACACTCTCGGTGGCTTCATGGTTGTCATGCTGGGCCGTTTGATGGAGGGGCACGCCTGCCACAAAAAAACGGGTGTCGAAACGCTTGTGCGACACGGAAGCCATCCTGGGTGTGATCCAGCGCGACCACGGCAGCACGCTTTGTGTTTGCAGGCGCAGCGACAAGTTGGTCAGCATGGCATCAAAGCGCAGCCCCTCTTGCAACATCGCCGCAGCGCTGGCTGTTGCATCAACCGATGCCCCGTGGGCAAACAGCACGCCGGACTCTTCAAACACCTCTCGCAGCGCGGCCACATACAAGCCAGCGGCGCTGAGTTCTGCAAGCTGCGGCTCGTTGAGCGTCGCATGCAGGGCCTGTGGCGATTGATCAAGACGCGCCTGCATGTCCAGCTGCGCATCGCTGGCGTCGACCTTGCCACCGGGAAACACATACACACCGCCCAGTACATCCGACAAGCCGTGGCGTTTGAGCAAAAAAACCTCCATGCCAGCGGGCGCATCGCGCAGCATGACCACGGTGGCTGCATCGCGCACGGGGGTGGTAATTTCTTGACTGTTCAAATCCATGGTGTCTTTCTGGCAGGCTGTTTTGACTGCTTGTATATTAAAGTATGCCTTGGGCTGTGAAAGCGGATGGCAACATTGGATGGCAGGCAAAGTTACGTCGAAGAGGTTGAACAAGTTGAACAAGTTAAAAACACTCAACATCGTGGGTTGTGGCCGAGTCGGGCGCAGTTTGGCGCATCTCTGGCACGCGCATAGTACGTTTGCGGTCCAAGATGTGTTGACCACTTCCAGCGCCAGCGCCCTTGCAGCCGTTGCATTCATTGGCGCAGGGCAAGCGGTGCATCAATTGGCTGATATGCGCGCTGCCGATGTGTGGATGCTGGCTGTACCAGACGGGCAGATCGCACACGCCGCTGCCGGGCTTGCGCGGCATGCACGCAAACATCCTGCTGCTATCGCTTTTCATTGCAGCGGCGCTATCGCATCGGATGTGTTGCGGCCATTGCAAACGCTGGGTTGGCAAGTTGCCAGCGCACATTGCATTTTGAGTTTTAGCTCACCTGCCAGCGCCGTGACGCAATTTGCGGGTACGCCCTGCGCGCTGGAGGGCCAGCCGTTGGGGAGTTATGCGGGAGACGCACGCGCTACGCAGAGTCTGCAAAGCGCCTTTGAAGCGATTGGGGCACAATGCTTTGCCTTGGCCGCCAGGGACAAGGTGCTGTACCACGCCGGTGCTGTTTTTGCGACCAATTTTTTGCCCGTGCTGCAAGTCGTCGCTGCTGATTTGTGGCGCAGCACGGGAGTGCCGCAGACGTTGATGGGGCCTCTAAGTGTGTCGTTGTTGCAAAATGCGGTGCAAAATATCATCTCACAAGGTGCTGCCGGGGCGTTAACTGGCCCTGCGGCACGCGGCGATGCCACCGTGGTCGCGGCGCAGGGCGAGGCCGTTGCGCGCTGGAACGCCCAGGCTGGCCAAGCCTATGAAGCGCTGAGTGCCTTGGCCGGACACATTGCGCGAACGGGCCACATCGCACGGAATGACGAGTAAAGTACAACAAGGCCTGAACCGATCTCTGGCATGGCCTGGAAAACGCTGGCCTTTTATCTTGTCACTAATGGTGACAAGATACCGTGCATAAAGGTCGGCGGTGTCCCCATATGGAACGTTAAGGATAGCCTCACACAGACTTCAATGGAACCGGCAAGGTGTTGAATGAAAACAAATATTCTAAGCAGCCCTCCCTACAGGCCAGCTGACAGGCTAGCAACTTCAGCACTCGCCGTGAGTCTGGTGTTGGCCCTGGCTGGGTATGGCGGCACAGCACGTGGCGATGAGCTGGGCAGTCCGCTTGCTGTTACGACGGTTAGCGCCGCCACCGCACAAGCATCCATCAGCGTGCAAGATTTTGATTGGCAAGATGCTGGCCGGTGCGGCTGTCCCGCGTAAAGGTGAGCGAGGCGAGGTTTTGAATCTGCGCGACCCGCGCATCAAGGCAGCCATGTTGCTGTCTGCCCCGCCCTTTTATGGTTACGCCAATGCGGGCCTTATTTTGGGTGGCATCACCCTGCCCACGCTGCACATCACAGCGACGGGTGACGACATCCTCGTTCCTGGCTATGGCTCGGGCGTGGACGACCGTGTGAACGTGTTCAACGCCATGGGCGACCCGCGCAAGACGCTGGTGGTGTTTGCCGGTGGTTCGCACAGTATCTTTACGGACCGTACTGGCACCGGTGGCGTGGAACTCAACCCCAAGGTCAAAGTCGCCACGCAAGCGCTGTCGTTGGCATTTTTGCATCAGACGCTGGGCGGTGAAACCAGTGCTTTGACCAATTGGCGGCCGAAGTTTGCAGATTTGGTGGCCCAGTTTGTCAGTCCGGCGAAGTGAGTCTTATTGGATTTTATAGGTTAAAATAGCACTTGGCCAGCGTCATATATGCCCAAGTAGCTACAAAAATTATAGCAAAATGCTGTGCCAGCTCTAATTGGTTTGCAAGATAGCTCCCAAGATACTCCCCTAGAAAGTCCCCCAGATGGCCATTCAATGGTTCCCCGGTCACATGAACGTGACCAAGCAAGCCATCAGCGAGCGTATCAAAGATATTGATGTCGTGATCGAACTGCTTGACGCGCGCCTGCCCGGCTCCAGCGCCAACCCGATGTTGGCCGAGCTGACCGGCAGCAAACCCGCGCTCAAGGTGCTCAACAAGCAAGACTTGGCCGACCCCGAGCGCACCGCGCTTTGGCTGGCGCACTACAACGCCTTGCCAGCCACCCGCGCCATCGCGCTGTCTGCAACCGATGCTGCGCCAGCCAAAGCCCTGATCAAAGCCTGCAAAGAACTCGCCCCCCTGCGCGGTGGCATGATCAAACCCCTGCGTGTGCTGATTTGCGGCATCCCCAATGTGGGCAAATCCACCCTGATCAACACGATGACGGGCAGGCGATTTACAAAAACGGGTGACGAAGCCGGCGTCACCAAAATCGAGCAACGCATCACCCTGGCGGACGACTTTTACCTCTACGACACGCCCGGCATGCTGTGGCCGCGCATCATCGTCGCCAAAAGCGGCTACAACCTGGCCGCCAGCGGGGCGGTGGGCCGCAACGCGTTTGAGGAGGAAGAAGTGGCGCTGGAGCTGCTTGATTACCTGATCAAACACTACCCGCAGCAACTGGCAGCACGCTACAAGCTGGACCCACTCACCGAAGTCATCGGCCAGACCGATGAGCAGATGCTGGAGGTGATTGGCAAAAAGCGCGGGGCGCTTTTGGGCAAAGGCCGCGTCAACCTGCAAAAAGCGGCTGAAATCGTCATTTTTGATTTTCGCACTGCCAGCATTGGCAACATCACCCTGGAGACGCCCGATGAATTTGCCCAGTGGCTGGCGGTGGGCGAAAAGGTGGATGCCGAGCGTCAGGTCAAAAAAGACGCGATTGAGCTGGACCGAAAAATTCGGTTCAAGAAAATACCCAGGCCGTCGAAACGCAAGGTGGATTAATACATTGACAACGCAGGCGGCACGGCACGCAGTATCATCATCTGCATGCAAACCCTTGAACTCAAAATCCCGCCACCCGTGGTGGCACTGCTGCTCGCCAGCGCGATGTGGGGCATCACTTGGGTGACACCACTGATTGACGTATCCACGTTCATTCGGGTCGCTGCGGCGGTCACCATTGCGCTGGTTGGCGCTGGCTTTGACCTCGCCGCTGTCATTGCGTTCCTGCGCAGGCGCACGACGATCAACCCCATGAAGCCAGAAAAAACGTCTGCACTGGTTTGCTCAGGCGTCTACAAAGTGACACGCAATCCCATGTACGTTGGTCTTCTTTTTTTTCTGGTTGCCTGGGCGGTGTATCTGGCCTCTGCGTGGGCCTTGCTGGGGCCGTTCGCTTTTGTGCTTTACATCAACCGGTTTCAAATCGCACCCGAAGAACGCGTGCTTTTAGCCAAGTACGGCGCAAGTTACTCCGCCTATACATCAAGCGTTCGCCGCTGGCTATAAAGTTTTTTTTTCGCCGCTGCGCAGACAGGGCGATCCATTGCTATTTGAATCCATTTAACCTAGCATCAATCATTCATCCACCGGGAGCCATCAGTATTATGAGTGTCACGATTACATTTTTGGGCGGTACAGGCACGGTCACGGGCTCGAAATATCTGGTGCGGCACGGTCGTGAATGCCTGCTGGTCGACTGCGGCCTGTTTCAAGGCTACAAACAACTCCGGCTGCGCAATAGAACCCCTTTGCCGATAGCTCCCAACGAGATTGATGCCGTGCTGCTAACGCATGCCCACCTGGACCACAGCGGCTACCTGCCGTTGCTGGTGAAAGAGGGCTTCTCGCGCCATGTGTACGTCACCAGCGGCACGCGCGACCTGTGCCGCATTTTGCTGCCCGACAGCGGCCACCTCCAGGAAGAGGACGCCGCTTTTGCCAACCGCCACGGATTCTCTCAACACGAGCCCGCCCTGCCGCTGTACACACGCCAGGATGCGCTCGATTGCCTGCCTCTCCTGAAGGCGGTCGATTTCGACCGGACCTTTGCACCTATCCCCGGCTGGCGCGCCACTTTTTCCCCGGCTGGGCACATTTTGGGTGCAGCCAGTGTGCTGCTGGAGGTGGCCGGGCGACGCCTGTTGTTCTCGGGCGATCTGGGGCGACCTGATGATCTCATCATGAGTCCGCCTTCAGACGCACCTGCGGCAGACACGGTGCTGGTTGAGTCCACCTATGGCGACCGTACCCACCCGAAAGAAGACGTGCTGGCCGAATTGGGGCCCGCGTTACAAAAACTGGCCAAGCGCGGCGGCGTGGCGGTTGTTCCCGTGTTTGCCGTTGGCCGGGCGCAGGCGCTCTTGCACGCGATTCACCTGCTCAAGATGCGGGGTGACATTCCCCATTCGCTGCCCGTTTTTCTGGACAGCCCGATGGCGGTGCACACCACCCATGTGTTTGAACACCATCCGGGAGAGCACCGGCTCAGCAACAAGGATGTCAACGCGCTGACGCACTCTGCCACCATGGTCAACAGTGTTGATGAGTCGCGAGCCCTGGCCAGTCGACATGGCCCCATGGTGATTTTGTCAGCCAGCGGCATGGCCACCGGCGGGCGCGTGTTACACCACTTGGGCCTGTATGCAGGCAATCGCCGCAACATGATCATTCTGACCGGTTACCAAGCCCCCGGCACACGCGGTGCCAAGCTTGCCAGTGGCGCAAAATCGGTGCGCATGCATGGGCGTGATGTGCAGATCAATGCCGAGGTCGTGCAACTGGAGTCGGCCTCTGCCCATGCCGATGCCAACCAGGTTCTGGCGTGGCTACGCACCATGCCCAAGCCCCCCGACCAGGTCTATGTAGTGCATGGCGAATTGGGGGCATCGGACGAACTGCGCGCACGCATCAAGCATGAACTGGGCTGGCGCGCCATGGTGCCAGAACATGGCTCGACCTGGCCCACCTGAGCACCTGTTCAGCGACCGACCTGGCGGCCGGGGCCCCTTTAACTTAGCGAACCAGCAGGACGGGGATGTTGCTGTTGGCCAGCACCTTCGTCGCGACTGACCCCAGAACCAGGTTGACAAAAGTCCCATGTCCGTGCGAACCCATGACCAGTAAGTCGAACTTGCCGTCATCGGCAAATTTACCGATGGTTTCGCCAACATGGCCCACTTTCCAGACGCTTTTGGCGGTGATGCCGTGACGCACGAGAAACTTGTCGACGGGCGCCATGATCTTTTCGGCCTCATCCTTGTGGTAATTGTCCACCACTTCCTTGCCCACAGCAGCGCGAGCGCGTGGCGGCACGGCCAGTTGGACAGTTAACACGGTATATTCGTTGTCAGGACTAAACAGCTCGGCATGCGTGGCCAAGTAGGCCAACATTTTTTTTGTGTAGGCGCTGCCGTCAACGGCGAGAAGAATTTTCATAGGTACTCCACTATTTTATTGAAGTATACGCACTAATTTGATCGCAAAGTTGACCCATATCAAAACCTTCTCCCACGCGGCGGCGCAACCGAGAATGACACAAGCGGTCGGAGGACACCAGAGCATCGTTCAGACATAATGCATGCCATGCGACATACTGAACGACACAGAGCACACCGTATTGGCTGGCTGCGCGCGGCGGTTCTTGGTGCCAATGACGGTATCGTTTCGACGGCCAGTCTTGTTTTAGGCGTAGCGGCAGCGGGCGCCAATTCAAATACTATTTTGATTGCGGGCATGGCCGGGCTCGTCGCTGGCGCGATGTCGATGGCCGCTGGCGAGTATGTCTCGGTCAGTTCCCAGTCCGACACCGAGCGCGCCGATCTGGAGCGCGAGCGTATCGAGCTGGCGACCCAGCCCGAGCAGGAGCACGCGGAACTGGCGGCGATCTACGTAGGCCGTGGGCTTGATCAAGCACTGGCTGCCAGCGTCGCGACCCAATTGATGGCGCATGACGCGCTGGGCGCACACGGGCGTGATGAGTTGGGCATTTCAGATACGACGACCGCACGGCCCGTGCAAGCCGCTTTGGCGTCAGCGGGTACTTTTTCAGTCGGCGCGGTCCTGCCGCTGTTGATTGTCTGGTTGATGCCGGCGCCTTCGCTGATGTGGACTGTTTCCGGCAGTTCGCTGTTGTTCCTTGCGCTATTGGGCTCCCTGGCTGCGCGTACTGGTGGCTCTTCGGTGCTGACGGCTGCTGCACGGGTCACCTTTTGGGGTATCCTGGCCATGGCCTTGACTGCTGGCGTGGGTGCTTTGTTTGGGGTGGCGGCTTAAGGCCTCTGCCCGATGCAGTAACGATGCTTAACGCGCATGCTGCTCCGCAAGAGCATGAAGCATCATGGCTCAAAAAGCTGGGTCCTGGACTCATCACCGGTGCGGCTGACGACGACCCCAGCGGGATTGCGACCTATTCGCAAGCGGGCGCACAATTCGGCTTCAACATGCTGTGGACGGTTCTATTCACCTACCCCTTGATGGTTGGCATTCAAGTGGTCAGCGCCAGAATCGGGCGAGTCAGTGGTCATGGTCTTTCTACCAACATTCGCAGGCACTATCCAGCATGGTTGCTTTATGGTGTGGTCGGACTCTTGCTGATTGCCAACACCATCAATATTGCCGCCGATGTCTCTGCCATGGGCGAAGCCTTGAAATTGATTGTCGGCGGTCCCGCGCAAATCTACGCCGTGGCGTTCGGCGTGGTGTCTTTGCTGTTGCAAGTCTTCATTCCGTACCGGCGCTATGTTCGTATTCTGAAATGGCTCACACTGGCTTTGTTGGCATATGTGGCCACGGTGTTTGTGGTGCACGTTCCCTGGGCACAGGTTTTGGTGCAAGCATTGCTGCCGAAAATAGCATGGAAGCCCGAGTACATCACGACCGTCGTGGCTGTGTTTGGCACGACCATCAGTCCCTATTTGTTCTTTTGGCAAGCATCGCAAGAAGTGGAAGAATTGCATGCAGATCCGCATGCTCGTCCCTTGATCAATGCGCCGCAGCAAGCGAAGGCAAATTTTCGGCGCATCAAAATTGACACCTACGTCGGCATGGGATTTTCTAACCTGGTGGCTTTCTTTATTATTTTGACGACAGCAGTGACGCTCAACCTGCACGGCATCACTGATATTCAAACCTCTGCGCAAGCGGCAGCGGCACTGCGCCCGATTGCCGGCGAGTTTGCGTTTTTGCTGTTTAGCGCAGGCATCATCGGCACCGGTCTGCTGGCCATTCCCGTTTTGGCGGGGTCCTCTGCGTATGCCATGGCGGGCGCATTCAAATGGAAAAGCAGTCTTGAACGCACACCGATGCAGGCCAAACAGTTCTACGGCACCATCACCGTCTCGACGTTGATCGGCATTGCACTGGGCTTCACATCCATTGACCCCATCAAAGCCTTGTACTGGAGTGCGGTCATCAACGGCGTCATTTCTGTCCCCATCATGGTCGTCATGATGTTGATGGCGGTTCGGCCTGAGATCATGGGACAATTCGTCATTTCAACCCGGTTGAAGATCATGGGCTGGTTGGCGACGCTGATCATGGCGGTAGCGGTTGCCGCCATGCTGTGGACGCTAGGTTCATGAGGCTTCTTCGGCATCGCCCCCAACCTTCATTAAGATGGACAAATGACAGCTATGTTCAACATCAGTCAATTCAAGACAATCCTGGCAAACCTGGCACTCGGTGCCTTATTAGGAGCAACTAGCATGAGCACTTACGCAGCACCACCCATGGTGAGCCTGGAAGACGCCCGCAAAGCGCTTGAAACATCCTCTGCCATCGTCGTTGATATTCGTGAACCATTTGAGCACGCCACTGGCGTGGCCAAAGGCGCCAAACTCATCCCGATGAGCCAGCTCGGCAAGCGCCTTGCCGAACTGCCCAAGCCAGGCAAAGAGCCCTTTTTGATCATCTGCAATACTCAAAATCGCTCATCCAGCATTGTTGCGCAATTGCAAACGATGGGCTACACCAACGCCAGTTATGTGAAGGGCGGCATGAGTTTGTGGTCCGTGAAGGCTTGGCCGATGGTTAAGCCCTAGCATG
>JASJPN010000109.1:0-3892 GCA_031426635.1 Polaromonas sp. | reverse complement strand
CGGCGGGCATGACTGTTGGGGCCGTCGGTGGCTAGGAGTTCGAATTTCAGCATGGGAAGATTTTAGTTTTTGATTTGCAAGATTCAGGCGGTTTGGCGCTGCAACAACATCGCATCGCCGTAGCTGAAAAACCGATACTGCTGCGCTATCGCCTCGGCATACAGCGCCATGATGTGCGCATGGCCGGCAAAGGCGCTGACCAGCATCATGAGCGAGCTTTTGGGCAGGTGAAAGTTGGTGATCAAGGTGTCCACGACTTTGAACTCAAAGCCGGGCGTGATGAATATGTTGGTGTCGCCCTGAGTTTCACCTGTGCTGGCCCAGGTCTCCAAGGCCCGCACGCTGGTGGTGCCCACGGCCACGACTTTGCCACCTCGGGCTTGGCAGCGGGCAATGGCGTCCAACGTCGTTGGGTCAATGCTGTAACGCTCAAAATGCATCACGTGTTCGGCAATATTTTCAGTTTTAACGGGTTGGAACGTGCCTGCGCCCACGTGCAGGGTGATGCTGGCGCGCTCGACGCCGCGTTCGTCCAGTGCGGCCAACAGTGCCTCGTCAAAATGCAGCGCCGCCGTTGGAGCCGCCACCGCGCCGGGGTTTTTGGCAAAAACGGTTTGGTAGCGGGCGGCGTCATCGGCCTCGTCAGCGTGGGTGATGTAGGGCGGCAGCGGCACATGGCCATGCAGGTTCATCAGTTTGTAGGGGTCGTCACCAGCGTCGTTCGACAGCACAAAGCGAAACAGCGTGCCGTCTTTGAGGGGCCAGCGCCCGAGCAGGGTTGCGGAAAACGCGCCACCCGCCATCCAGATGGTCTCGCCCGGATGGGGCTTTTTGCTCACCCGCATGTGGGCGACCACCTGGTTGCCGGTCAGCACCCGTTCAATCAGTAGCTCAACCTTGCCGCCGGACGGTTTTTCGCCAAAAAGACGCGCTTTAACCACCTTGGTGTCGTTAAACACCAATAAATCGCCTGGATTGAGCAAACTGGGCAAGTCATGAAAGATGCGATGCGCTGGGCTGTTTTCGGTAATTTTGGTAAAAGGACCCATGCCATCGAGCAATCTGGAGCCGCTGCGCTCGGGTGCTGGGTGCTGAGCGATCAGCTCGGGGGGGAGAAAAAAGTCAAAATCTGACAAAGAGTAGGTGTGCATAGTGCAGAATTGTCCCATGACCGACAAGTCGTCCAACCTGGCCAGCGCCAAACTACCTGCAAAATTGCTAACTAAAGCGACCCGCAAAGGGGCTGGGGTGGGTACGCCATCGGTGAAAGTAGAACAAGCTGACAAGAAAAGCCACCTGCAAAAGTGCATCGCCAAACTCGGCCTGCACCGCGATATTGACCTGGCGCTGCACCTGCCGCTGCGCTACGAGGACGAAACCCGCATCACCAAGTTGCGCGACGCGCGGGAGGGCGACACGGTGCAAATTGAAGGCACGGTGACCGCGTGCGAAGTCACCTATCGCCCGCGCCGCCAGCTGCTGGTCACGCTCAATGATGGCTCAGACACCTGCACACTGCGGTTTTTCAGCTTTTACCCCGCGCAGCAAAAAGCGCTGGCGGTGGGCAGCCATATTCGGGCGCGGGGGGAAGTGAAGGGCGGCTTTCTGGGTTGCACCATGATGCATCCCAGCTTCAAAACGGCTGGCGGAGATTTGGCGACGGCACTCACGCCGGTCTACCCCACCGTGGCAGGATTGCCACAGGGCTATTTGCGCCAAGTGGTTCTGGCGGGGTTGGCGCGGGCGGATTTGAGTGACACACTGCCGGCCATACTTTTTGATGGCAAAATGAAGGGTCGAACCGGGTTCAAGCCGGCGTTTAATCTGCGTGAGGCGCTATCATTTTTGCATCATCCGACGCCGGATGTGTCGCTCGTCGAGCTGCAAGACCACAGCCACCCAGCCTGGCAACGGCTCAAAGCCGAGGAGTTGCTGGCGCAGCAGTTGTCGCAGTTGCAGGCCAAACGGGAGCGGGCGGTGCTGCGCGCGCCGGTGTTGATGCCGATTCATCGTTTGGTGACCGATGCGATTCACCCCGCCTCCTTGTACGACCGGTTGCTGGACATCATCCCCTTCCAGCTCACCAGCGCGCAGCAGCGTGTTTGCGCCGAGATCACCCACGACCTGGCCCGCCACATCCCCATGCACCGCCTGCTGCAAGGCGATGTCGGCTCCGGTAAGACCGTGGTTGCGGCCCTCGCGGCCGCGATCTGCATCGACGCCGGCTGGCAATGCGCCCTGATGGCGCCGACCGAGATTTTGGCCGAGCAGCACTTTCGCAAGCTGATCGGCTGGCTGGAACCCTTGGGCATCACCACCGCCTGGCTCACCGGCAGCCAAAAGACCAAAGAACGGCGCGAGATGCTGGCCCTGATTGCCAGCGGCGAGGCCGGTTTGGTGGTCGGCACCCACGCCGTGATTCAGGACAAGGTGGTGTTCAAAAACCTCGCATTGGCGATCATTGACGAGCAGCACCGTTTTGGTGTGGCGCAACGGTTGGCTTTGCGCAGCAAGATGAGCGTCCCAGTTGATGGGGTGGAAAAGCCTGTATTGGGGTCAACCGCATTAGAACCCCATCTTCTGATGATGACCGCCACCCCCATTCCGCGCACCCTGGCGATGAGTTATTACGCTGATTTGGACGTCTCCACCATCGACGAGCTACCGCCCGGGCGCACGCCCATCGTCACCAAAGTGGTGAAGGACTCAAGGCGCGACGAGGTGATTGAACGTATCCGCTTCCAGTTGCTTGAGGGGCGGCAAATTTACTGGGTTTGCCCGCTGATTGAAGAAAGCGAAGCGCTGGACTTGACCAATGCCACCGAGACGCACGCGCAACTGTGCACCGCGCTGGAAGACGGGCGGCTCAAAGACGGTCAGCCGGTGAGGGTCGGTTTGTTGCACTCGCGCATGCCGGTGGCCGAGAAAAAAGCGGTGATGTCGCTTTTCATTTCCGGTCACATGCAGGTTCTGGTCAGCACCACGGTGATTGAGGTCGGCGTGGACGTGCCCAATGCTTCGCTGATGGTGATCGAGCACGCCGAGCGCTTTGGTCTGTCGCAACTGCACCAACTGCGCGGCAGGGTGGGGCGCGGGGCGGCGGCCTCGGTCTGCGTGCTGCTGTATTCAACTGGCGACGCACCCAGACTGAGCGAGACCGCCCGTGCCCGTCTCAAAGCGATGGTGGAGACCAACGACGGCTTTGAGATTGCGCGGCGAGATTTGGAGATTCGCGGCCCCGGCGAATTTTTGGGAGCGCGTCAATCGGGTGCGGCGCTGCTGCGCTTTGCAGACTTGGAAACAGATACCGGGTTACTCGATTGGGCACGCCAGCTGGCCCCCGTGATGCTTGACCAGTACCCAGAACTTGCGCAGAAACACATCCAGCGCTGGCTGGGCGGCAAGGCGGCGTATTTGAAGGCGTGACGAGGGTGGGGTTAAAATGCGGAGCGTAAGCGATCGAATAAAGTCTTTCTTTGAAATCGGCAGCAGCCCAAGCGTGTGTTTTCGTACAATGGCCCTATCCGCGAGGAACACTCCATTATTTCCAGCAACGCCTTGCCCCGCTTGTCCGAGCGAGCCCTAGCCCCCTCCCGCTTCACGTTTACGGCGCGGCTGGTAGCAGGCATTCTGGCGCTCAATTTGATCGTTGTCATGCTGGTTGCGCTGACGCTCTACGAGAGCCGAAAACAGCATGGAAAACAGGCTGCGGTCACAGCCCAAAATCTGTCTCTCTTGCTCGAACATGACCTTGACGCCTCTTTTGACAAGATCAATCTGACCCTGCTGACCACTGTGGACGAAGTGACCCATCTGCGCAGCAGCGGCAGGCTGAGCACCAGCGCACTCAACGCCTTCATCGCGCGCCAGGCAGCACGCCTGCCCGAACTTT
>JASJPN010000108.1:0-10243 GCA_031426635.1 Polaromonas sp. | reverse complement strand
GTGGCAATGATGTCGCAGGTATTTTGCTCATGCCCCTCTTTGTTGGTGAATTTGCCGTACTTCAGGCGGCCTTCTACGTACAAAGGCCGGCCCTTTTTGACGTATTCGCCCACAATTTCGGCTAATTTGTCATAAAAGGTAACGCGGTGCCATTCGGTAGTTTCGATGTTTTCACCGGTATTTTTGTCTTTGCGACGACTGGACGTGGCAATGCTGATGTTGGCGACGGCCTGGCCAGAGGGCAAATAGCGAATTTCAGGGTCGCGGCCACAGTTGCCGACCAGAATGACTTTGTTGACGGATGCCATGATTGTGCTCTCCAAATAGTTGTGCAATGAATTAATTGCCGTCATTATCCTTCTTTGCGCAGCTTTCTACAGAAGCTTATCATTGAGGGTTGTCTTTTTACCCATCCATACGTGAATTCTTCTCTTGACCCCACCTCCGTTGCCGCTTTTGAGGCCTCCTTTAATCAAGAAAGGGCTGCTGCCGAGTCAGTCAAGGGATCAGCCGGCCTGTATCTCGGGCAGGCGTTTGCCGCCCAGCGCATCAGTATCCGCGGTGCGCGTACCCATAATCTGAAAAATATCGACATTGATATTCCGCGCAACCAGTTGGTTGTTATTACGGGGCTGAGCGGCTCTGGCAAGTCCAGTTTGGCGTTTGACACTCTTTACGCCGAGGGGCAGCGCCGCTACGTGGAGAGCTTGTCAACCTACGCGCGGCAGTTTTTGCAGTTGATGGACAAACCCGATGTCGATGTGATTGAGGGTCTCAGTCCTGCCATTTCCATTGAGCAAAAAGCCACCAGTCACAACCCGCGCTCAACCGTAGGTACGGTGACGGAAATTCATGATTACCTGCGTTTGCTGTTTGCACGCGCGGGCACGCCGTATTGCCCAGAGCACAACGTGGCCTTGCAATCGCAAACGGTGAGTCAAATGGTCGATGCCGTGCTGGCGTTGCCGGTGGACACCAAGCTGATGATTTTGGCACCGCTGGCGCGTGAGAAAAAGGGTGAATTCCTCGATGTCTTCGCTGCCATGCAAGCGCAGGGCTATGTGCGCTTTCGGGTCGATGGCCACGCCTATGCGTTTGACGACTTGCCTAAACTCAAAAAGACAGAGAAGCACGACATTGATGTGGTGATTGATCGCCTCAAAGTGCGGGAAGACCTGACGCAACGCCTGGCCGAGAGCTTTGAGGCGGCACTCAAGCTGGCCGATGGCCGTGCCATTGCGCAAGAAATGGATACTGGCAAGGAGCACTTATTCAATGCCAAATTTTCTTGTCCCGTTTGCAGCTACTCCATCAGTGAGCTGGAGCCGCGCCTGTTCTCGTTCAACTCGCCGGTGGGCGCTTGCCCCACGTGCGACGGTTTGGGATACATGGACTTTTTTGATCCAGCGCGGGTGGTGGCGTTTCCTAGCTTGAGCTTGGCCAGCGGGGCTATCAAGAGTTGGGATCGGCGTAATGGCTACTACTTTGCCTTGTTAGAGAGCTTGGCCAAGCACTACAAATTTGACATTGAAAAGCCATTTGAAGATCTGCCTGAGAACGTGCGTCATGCGGTGTTGCACGGCTCGGGCGAGGAACAGATCAAGTTCAGCTATGTGATGGATTCAGGCAGCTTTGAGGGCAAAAAACTCAGCAAAAAGCACCCGTTTGAAGGCATCATCCCCAACATGCAGCGGCGTTACCGGGAAACGGAGTCGGCCACGGTGCGCGAGGAGCTGGCACGCTATCGCGGGACACAGTCGTGCATCGAGTGTGGTGGTTCGCGGCTGCGGCGCGAGGCAAGGCACGTCAAAATTGGCGAGGGTGCGCAGGCGCGGGCTATTTTTGAGATCAGCCACAGCACGTTACGAGACAGTTTTGCGTATTTCAACAGCTTGCAGATGTCGGGTTCCAAAGGTGAAATTGCCGGCAAAGTGGTGCGGGAAATTGGTCTGCGGCTGAAGTTTTTGAACGATGTGGGATTGAATTATTTAAGCCTGGACCGCAGCGCTGAAACCCTGAGCGGCGGCGAATCTCAGCGCATCCGTCTGGCCTCGCAAATTGGCTCGGGTCTGACGGGTGTGATGTATGTGCTTGACGAACCCAGCATTGGCCTGCATCAGCGTGACAATGACAGGTTAATCAGCACCTTGAAGCATTTGCGCGATATTGGCAACAGTGTGTTGGTGGTCGAGCACGATGAAGACATGATACGCGCTGCCGACCACGTCATTGACATGGGGCTGGGGGCCGGAGTGCATGGCGGGCGGGTAATAGCGCAAGGAACGTATGATGAAGTCAAGGCCAATACAGCTTCATTGACGGGAAAATATTTGTCGGGCGCGTTACAAATTGCGGTGCCCAAACGGCGTACGCCTTGGTTGCCGACGGTGGCTGTGCAAACTGCGGCGCTGGTTAACGGCGCAAGCTCAAAAGCCTCATCGAAAGCGCCGAGCAAAGCCGCGCTGGCGTGGGCAGAGCGACACGCAACACATCTTGCCACGCAGGGGGACTTGCAAGCGCTCAAAGTGATCAACGCTACAGGCAATAATTTGCGTGGTGTGAGTGTGGCATTCCCGGTGGGTTTGCTGACCTGTGTCACCGGCGTATCCGGCTCGGGCAAGTCCACTTTGGTCAACGACACGCTGTACACCGCTGTGGCACGGCAGCTGTATCGTGCGCACGAAGAGCCAGCGCCGCATGAAGAAATTCAGGGCATTGAGCACTTTGACAAAGTTATCAATGTGGACCAGTCCCCCATTGGCCGCACGCCGCGCAGCAATCCGGCCACCTACACCGGCATGTTCACTCCCATTCGTGAGTTGATGGCAGAGATGAACCTGGCACGCGAACGGGGCTACGGCGCAGGCCGGTTCAGCTTCAACGTGGCCGGTGGTCGCTGTGAAGCTTGCCAGGGTGATGGTGTCAAAAAGGTGGAAATGCACTTTCTGCCCGATGTGTACGTGCCTTGCGATGTGTGTGGGGGGCAGCGCTACAACCGTGAAACCTTGGAGGTGCTGTTTAAAGGTAAAAACATTGCCCAAGTTCTTGACCTGACGGTCGAGGCGGCGTTTGAGTTTTTCAAAACCGTACCTGCCATTGCCCGAAAATTGCAAACTTTGCTCGATGTGGGGCTGTCCTACATCAAACTTGGGCAGTCTGCTACCACGCTGTCGGGTGGCGAGGCGCAGCGCGTCAAACTGGCCCTGGAGTTGAGCAAACGCGACACCGGGCGCACGCTGTACATCCTGGACGAGCCGACCACCGGGCTGCATTTTGCTGACATTGACCTGCTGCTCAAGGTGCTACACCAACTGCGTGATGCAGGTAACACCATTGTCGTGATTGAGCATAATTTAGACGTCATCAAAACCGCAGACTGGCTGATTGACATGGGGCCTGAGGGTGGCGCAGGCGGTGGCCAGGTTGTTGGTATCGGCACGCCCGAGGACTTGGCTGCCAACCCTGCAAGCCACACAGGGCGATATTTACAGCGATTGTTGCGAATTTTTTAAATTTAAACGAATAATGGCAGGATGAGAACCGCACTATGAGGACATTACGATGAAGGTGCATTTCACCAAAATGCAAGGTGCAGGCAACGATTTTGTTGTGCTCGACGAGACGCGTGGCCTGCTCAATTTGAGCGCTGCAGACTATCGGTTTTTAGCGGATCGACACTTTGGCGTGGGTGCGGATCAGATTTTGTCGGTCAGAGCCGCGCCAAAGGGTGCAACGGAAATTGATTTTTCCTATGTGATTTACAACGCCGATGGTAATGAAGTAGAGCATTGCGGCAACGGCGCACGTTGCTTTGTGCGCTTTGTTCGTGACCAGGGCTTGACTACCAAAGACGTCATCAAAGTGCAAACCATGAACCGCGTGCTGGAGCTGCACGCCACACCAGATGGCCTGGTCACCGTCAACATGGGCGCACCGGGGTTTGAGGCCGGCGACCTTCCGTTCGACAGCGCGGGCCTGGTGCCTGAGCTTAGGTCTGACCATCTGATTTGGCCGCTTGATTTATACGAAAATATGCCTATAGCCGGCGTAAATATTGACTCAAAAGCTATAAAAAGTATAGCAATTGTGTCTATGGGGAATCCACATGCCGTGCAGCTGGTGGACGATGTGGATACGGCAGATGTGGGGCATCTGGGCCCGTTGGTGTCTAAACATGTTCGGTTTCCACGCGGTGTGAACGCCGGATTTATGCAGGTGGTGAGCCGCACGCAGATACGCCTGCGGGTGTACGAACGCGGTGCTGGTGAGACGCTGGCTTGTGGTACGGGCGCCTGCGCGGCGGTGGTTGCAGGTATTCGCCTGGGCCTGTTGGATGCCCGTGTGCAGGTGGCTACCCGAGGTGGATCGTTGCAAATTGATTGGGCCGGTGGTGATGCCCCGGTCATGATGACGGGACCCGCGACCAAAGTCTTTGAATCTGAAATTGAACTTCCAGCCTCGCCATCAATGCGCCATCACGTCATGTCATAAGCATCGTCATACTAAAAACATACAGGAATTATCCACCTCATCATGACTGTCTCATCTATGAACCTCTCTTCCATGAATCCAATTACCGAGCAAGACATTGCTGATTTTTTGGTCAATACGCCCGATTTTTTTGAACGTCATGCCGATTTGCTAGCCAGCATTCAGCTCGTCAGCGGACACGGCAAACGCGCTGTGAGTTTGCAAGAGCGCCAAGCTGAAATGCTGCGCGAAAAAATCAAAGTCTTGGAGCGAGGCTTGATGGACATGATCCGCTACGGTAACGAGAATGTGCAAATTGCAGACAAGCTGCAGCGCTGGACGCGTAAGTTGCTACTGGCTACGCAGGCACGAGACTTGCCTGAATTGCTGGTCAGCCATGTCAAAGACGAGTTCTCCGTGCCCCAAGTCGCCATCAAGGTGTGGAATGTTGATGCAGCTTATGAGGATGAAGCTTTTGCAAGCAGTGTCAGCAGCGACGTCAAAGCTTTCACCACTTCTTTGACCATGCCTTATGTGGGTTTGAACTCGGATTTTGAAGCGACCGCTTGGCTGGACAATGCGGCACAAGCCTTGTCTGTGGCGTTGATCCCCTTACGTGCCAGCAGTCAAACGGAGGCTTTTGGGCTGCTGGTTTTGGCCTCCCCTGATGCACAGCGATTCAACGCCAACATGGGGACAGATTTTCTGGAGCGTATTGGTGAAATTGGCAGTGCCGCCCTGTCTCGGCTACAGGGTGCGTTAAACTGAAGATGGATGTATGGAGCCACTGGTGGAGCGTTACTTGGCGTATGTGCGTATTCAAAAACGGCTGGCAACACGCACCGTGGCTTTGTATACGCTTGATTTGCAAAAATTAGGGCAGCAAGCAGCGGCTGAAAGCATTGAGCTACTACAAGTAAAAAACAACCATATTCGTCGTTGGGCGGCCCAAATGCATGCGCACGGCCGCTCCAGCAGAGGAATTGCGCTGATCTTGTCGGGATGGCGTGGTTTTTATACGTGGCTGGGTAGCGAAGGTTTGATCAGCAGCAACCCCGTGCAGGATGTACGGGCGCCCAAGTCAGCCAAACCTTTGCCCAAGGCGCTGAGTGTGGAAGACTCGGTACAACTGGCCAGCTATCACAATGCTTCTGAGAACCCTTGGTTAGAAGCGCGCGATGCCGCCATGGTTGAATTGTTATATGGCAGTGGCTTGCGCGTAGGCGAGTTGATCGGGTTAGATGTGGTGGCCACGCCGCCATCTCTCGGTTGGGTGGATATGCAAGCTGCAGAAGTCCATGTGTTGGGTAAAGGCGGTAAACGCCGAACCGTGCCCGTGGGTAGCAAGGCCTTACTGGCATTGCAGCAATGGTTGTTGGTGCGTGGCACGGTGTTTGGCGCTGCGGATTCGACAGCAATTGATGTGACAGCCTTGTTTCTGGGGCGAAATCGCACGCGTCTGACAGCTCAGTCCGTCTGGCAGCGATTAAAGCGCCGAAGTTTGCAAGCGGGTTTAGCCATGCCCGTGCATCCGCACATGCTGCGTCATTCGTTTGCCAGCCATGTGCTGCAATCAAGTAGCGATCTGCGTGCTGTGCAAGAGTTGCTCGGGCATAGCAACATCACGACGACACAGGTTTACACCCGCCTGGACTTTCAACACTTGGCTAAAGCTTATGATGCAGCGCACCCGCGCGCCAAAGTCAGCAAACCCGCACGATAAGACTTTACGCTGGTAATATAAACAGGGAGTGGGTCTTGATTTGACGGCTACACTGCCCCACTTCATATGCTTTAGGTAAATTTTATGAGTCTTATTCCTGTAACCATACTCACTGGCTTTTTAGGTGCGGGTAAAACCACACTGTTAAAGCGTGTCCTCTCAGAGGCACATGGTCAAAAAATTGCCGTGATTGAAAACGAATTCGGTGAAGAAAACATCGATAACGACATTTTGGTATCCGATACTCAGGAAAACATCATTCAAATGAGCAACGGGTGCATTTGTTGCACCATCCGCGATGATTTACGTGTGACCTTGCAAGATTTAGCCGAAAAAAAACGCAAAGGCGAGATCAGCTTTGACCGTGTAGTCATTGAAACTACCGGCTTGGCCGATCCGGGACCTGTGGCGCAAACCTTCTTCATGGACGAAGAAATTGCTGAGCAGTATTTGCTGGACAGTATTTTGACCTTGGTTGATGCCAAACATGCCGAGGCACAACTGAACGACCGACAGGAAGCGCGGCGTCAAATCGGGTTTGCAGATCAAATTTTCATCAGCAAGACAGACTTGGTCGCACAGGACGAAGTGGCTGCGCTGATGCACCGCCTCAAACACATGAATCCACGCGCACCGCAAAAAGCAGTGCATTTTGGTGAGGTGTCGATTGCTGAAGTGCTTGATCTGCGCGGTTTCAACCTGAATGCCAAGCTCGATATCGACCCCGATTTTCTGACAGATGAGCATGCACACCATGATCACGACCACATACATGGCGACAATTGTGATCATCCTTCACATGCGAGTGATCCTGATAATCTAGGCCCTGTTCTGGGTGGACAAAAACACCACCGTCACGATGATGATGTCAAAAGTTTTGTTTTTAAGTCTGATCGTCCCTTCGATCCTGCAAAGTTAGAAGATTTTCTAGGTGCCATTGTTAATATTTATGGTCCGCGTATGTTGCGCTACAAGGGCGTGTTGAACATGAAGGGAACGGACCGCAAAGTGATTTTCCAAGGCGTGCATCAGCTCATGGGCAGCGATTTAGGACCGATCTGGGCTAAAGATGAAAAGCGTAACAGCAAAATGGTATTTATCGGGATCAATTTGCCCAAAGACATCTTTTTGCAAGGAATGGAGCAATGCCTGACTTAACTGCGGCTACAATCGCGCGCCAATGAAATATTGGCGAAACTGTGTTGGCATTTGCTGTCAATGCAGTTTTCATGGTGATTTGTTTTGATGAGTGATCCGGCCTTGCTAGGAGACAAGAAATGAAAATCGCAACCAAAAAGTTGACCGTGAAGGTGCCCCAGAAAACTGCGACCAAAAAGGTCGCAAAGGGCGCAACCATCGTTTCAAAGCCTGCTGTTAAGACGGCGGCAGATAAAAAAACCACCGCAGTCAAAGCAGCCGGCCCAAAAACTGCCAAGGTGTTGACATCTCCAGCAGCGGATGCGGCTGTTAAAAACCAAAAGGTTAAAATAGAAGCTCAAGGCCCCGCCACAAAGTCATCAAAAAAAGTTACTCAATTAGCTGTCCAGGCTAAGGCTCAGGAAAACACCAAGCCAGAAGTAGCACTCACAAATTCCAAATTTCTCATGCCTACCACGTCAAAAATAACTGTCACAGACTCTCCCAATACGGTGCAAGCTAATCCTGCCACATCGAAAGCCAGAATTTCTAGATTAGCGCAGCTGACAGTGCCATCCATGGCGCAAACAGTTGCATCTACCGCAGCAAAGTCCAGTTACGCGCCGTCAACTCCTCTTCAGGCGCTGGTTGCGCCACCTCTCTATGTAGCTAAACAAAACCCCAAACTGGCAAATAATTGGAAGACTAAAACAGCAGAAGAGTTGACCGATGCTGAAGTGCTGGCCATGCCTGATTCGGAGTATATGAGCATCAAACAAATGATGTTTTTCCGTTTAAAGCTGAGTCAGCTTAAAAAAGAAATTCTTGCAAGCGCTGGCGCTACCAGCGAGCATTTGAGAGATGAATCGGCTGTGGTGCCTGATCCTACGGATCGCGCAACGATCGAAGAGGAGCATGCCCTAGAACTACGTACCCGCGATCGAGAAAGAAAATTGCTCAAAAAAATTGAACAATCAATTTCCCGAATTGATGCTGGAGATTACGGTTATTGCGATGAAACCGGTGAGGCCATCGGCGTTGGCCGTTTGCTAGCCAGACCGACAGCGACGCTTTCTCTTGAAGCCCAGCAACGTCGCGAGCTGAAACAAAAAATGTTCGGAGACTAATAACTCGACATCATGGCAACGCAAGCCCATGCTTTGAGATGCTGACGTCTGCGGGCCAGGGCTTGTGGGAGTGCCTTGCGCGCATTCTTCAAGCCCCGATCAAGGTTTTATCGAAGCAGGATCCTGACTTCGAGCGCATGAAGCTTGAAAATAAAGCACCTTTAAAAAATAACCTTTTTGGTGCGGCCAAGCGAACCAGGTCTCTTCGTAAGTTTGAATTTGACAAATTGAGGGCGGTACTGCGGCATCAAGTCGCTGTCGATGAGAAACATCGGTTGCTATTTTTTCACAGCAGTCCGCATTCAAAAATGGAAAATAGCGCTTCTACACTCAAAAAAATTGACGAAATAGAGGTGCAGATGTCAATGCAGTGGTGGAAAACAGATCGATTGGATTTGAACACAAGCAAGTCAGGCTGAATTGTTGTGAAACAACGCAGGCCATCCAACTCAGATGGGCAGGCCCCCTGTTCGGCGGGTCAAGGCTATCAATTGAGCATGTAACAACTTTTACATGCGAGCTTCAATAATAAAGTTCTACTTTCATTGATTGCTCTAAGTCTTTATTTTGCAATGATTTTTTCCGAAAATTATTTAAAACAATGGCCTAAGTCTTTGATTTAATTGAAATATTTGTCACGGGGCTTATTGCGTGGATAAAATTTCCTGATATAGTGGAAAAAAGTGCAATTTTGTGGGTGAAAGTGCACTCACGGTCGAATCACCTATTTCAATAGACAGGGGCTTGTATTGTGTTTTTAGGGGCTTCATCACTGAGTTTGGATGCAAAAGGTCGGCTGTCTGTGCCAACCCGGCATCACGACGCCTTGGTGGCCTGTGCCGATGGGCAGCTGACAATTACCAAGCATCCAGATGGTTGTTTGATGGTTTTTCCGCGACCCGAATGGGAGAAATTTAGCGCAAAAATTTCCGCATTGCCTATGTCGTCTCTGTGGGTAAAGCGGATATTTTTAAGCAATGCGATGAATGTCGAGCTGGATTCCACTGGTCGTGTGTTGATTTCCCCGGAATTACGTGAAGGTTCGGGCATCACCAAGGAGACGACCTTGCGTGGGATGGGCAGTTATTTTGAACTTTGGGATAAAGCCACCTATGAGGCGCATGAGTTGCGCGAGATGAAGCTCATGCAAGGCAAGATGCCGGATGCGCTTCAGGATATTTCTTTCTAAGCCCTGCCGTGAATAACTCCTGGACACACACGACAGTCTTGTTGAACGAAGCGGTAGCCGCTTTGGTTACAAAAGATGATGCGACCTACGTTGATGCAACATTTGGTAGGGGTGGGCATGCGCGGTTGATTTTGTCAAAGCTATCACAGCAAGGCAGATTGGTCGTATTTGACAAGGACCCGGATGCTATCGCGGTAGCCGGCAGTATTGATGATGCGCGTTTGTCGATTCGTCATGAGGGATTCAAAAATTTAGGCGATCTGTCGCCGGCGAGTGTCGCGGGGGTGCTCATGGATTTGGGTATCAGCTCCCCGCAGATTGACAATCCTGCACGAGGATTCAGTTTTCGATTTGATGCCCCACTGGACATGCGGATGGATACCACGCGTGGCCGAAGCGTTGCACAGTGGCTGGAAACTGCCGATATAACTCAATTGACGGAGGTGATACGTGACTACGGTGAAGAACGGTTTGCTAGCTCAATTGCAAAGGCGATTGTTACTCGCCGACAGGAACGGGGCCCAATTTCAACCACCGCCGAATTGGCCCAGCTCGTGGCTGACACGGTCAAAACCCGCGAGCCGGGCCAGAACCCTG
>JASJPN010000107.1:0-18842 GCA_031426635.1 Polaromonas sp. | reverse complement strand
CGATGCCGTCTGTCACGGTGGTCAACAGCGCGCAGGTGTCTGGGCAGTCGTGCGGGCATGCGCCGCGAATGATCTCAGTGGTCATGCATGGATTTTAGGGTTTGCGCCAAACCTTGCGATTTATTCTGCCCGCAACACCGCTTTCAAGGCTTTGTTTGGTTGATAGGCGTGCTGGTTCGGTGGTGAAAAGTAGATGCAAATCAAGGGGGTGTCAACACCGAACTCCATCGTCGGATTTTTGTTCAATTTAGCCCCCCGTGACAACGGACACACCGCCATCTACTGCCAGCCATTGGCCGGTGATGTGTTTGCCCGCTGCCGATGCGAACAGCACGGTGAGTCCTTTTAAATCTTCGTCGTCACCCAAACGGTGCAACGGCGTGCCGCCAATGAGCTTTTCTTCGCCCAAAGCCTTTAAGGTGCCCATCGTCATTTTGCTGGGGAAAAATCCAGGACAAATGGCATTGACCGTGATGTTGTAAGGCCCCCATTCAGCGCCTAAAGTGCGCGTGAAGTTGACCACCGCGCCCTTGGAGGTGTTGTAAGCAATGGTCTGCATGCCGGCGGGGTTGCCGTTGAGTCCGGCAATGGAGGCAATATTGATGATGCGGCCTGCTTTATTGGGAATCATGCTGTGTTTGGCAATGTGTTGACTCAAAATAAAGTAGCCGCGAATGTTGAGGTTCATCACCTTGTCCCAAGCCTCGACCGGGTGATCTTCAGCCGGAGCACCCCAAGCTGCGCCAGCGTTGTTGACCAAAATATCGACACGCCCCATGCGTTTGATGCTCTCATCGGCCAAGGCGCGAAGATCGGCTTCTTTGCCACAGTCAGCGGCTATCCAGTCAGCATCAATACCTGCCGCTTTCAGCTCAGCGGCAGCCGCTTGCAGGTCTTCGGCTTTGCGTGAGCTGAGCATCACTTTGGCGCCCGCTTCTCCCAGGGCATGTGCCATTTGTAGCCCCAGGCCGCGAGAGCCGCCGGTGACCAAAGCGGTTTTACCTGTGAGGTCAAAAAGTTGTTGAATTGTGCGCGCCATTGCCATTGTGTGCTCCAAGGTTGTCAAGAAAATACTGTCAGTTTAATGACGTGTCGAATCAAGCAGGGGCGTTGCTGAATGAATCCATTCAACCTGATTCAGCCCCAGGGTACACCACAGAGAAGGTTACAGCACCTCAAATACCCCGGCCGCACCCATGCCGCCGCCAATACACATGGTGACGCAAACGCGTTTGGCACCACGGCGCTTGCCTTCAATCAAGGCGTGTCCCGTTAAGCGTTGACCACTCACGCCGAAAGGGTGACCCACGGCAATCGCGCCGCCATTGACGTTCAAACGATCAGCCGGGAGGCCTAACTTGTCTCGGCAATACAGTACTTGCACGGCAAACGCTTCATTCAACTCCCACAAATCAATGTCACCGACTTTGAGGCCTAAACGTGCCAACACTTTAGGAATGGCAAACACAGGGCCAATGCCCATCTCGTCGGGCTCGCAACCCGCTACTGCGAAGCCCAAGAAACGACCCAAAGGCTGGAGTCCTTTTTTCTCGGCCAAGGTCTCACACATCACGACACAAGCGCCGCCGCCGTCAGAGAACTGGCTGGCGTTTCCCGCAGAAACCAACCCACCGGGAAGGGCTGAGCGCAGTCCACGGATGCCCTCGACGGTGGTGCCCTCACGAATGCCTTCGTCGTTGCTAACGGTGGTTTTCTTGGTGATGAGGCCCATGACGGGATCAACCACGCCCATGGTAACGGTGATGGGTGCAATTTCAGCCGTGAAATAACCAGCAGCCAAAGCAGCGACGGCTTTTTGTTGGCTGGCTGCGCCGTACTCGTCCATGGCTTCGCGGCTGATGTTGTAACGCTTGGCCACTTGTTCAGCCGTTTGCAACATGCTCCAGTAAATTTCAGGCTTGTTTTGAGTTAGCCAAGGGTCGGCCAGCATGTGGGTATTCTTTTCTTGCTGCACGCAAGAAATGCTCTCCACACCACCCGCTACAAATATGTCGCCTTCGCCCGCGATGACACGCTGCGCCGCCAAAGCAATGGTTTGCAGCCCAGACGAGCAAAAACGATTGACCGTCATCCCCGACACGGTAATTGGGCAGCCAGCGCGCAAAGCGATTTGCCGCGCAATGTTCGATCCTGTCGCGCCCTCTGGTGCAGCGCAACCCATGATGACGTCTTCAACTTCGACCGCCTCAATGCCGGCGCGCTGGATGGCGTGCTCGACAGCATGACCGCCCAGGGTGGCACCGTGCGTCATGTTGAAAGCGCCCTTCCAACTTTTAGCCAAAGGGGTCCGGGCGGTGGAAACAATTACTGCTGATGTCATGATGATGTCCTTGATGGATACTGAAAGGAAAGCCTTAGTTAAATGTTTTACCTTCGGCCGCCAACTTCGCCAACAGCGGAGCGGGCTGCCAAAACCTGGCATCATCAAGAGGGTTTTGCGCAAATTTGTGCATGCTTTGCACCACGTTGAACAAACCCACTTGGTCGGCGTAATTCATCGGGCCACCACGGTACATGGGGAAACCATATCCGGTGAGATACACCATGTCGATGTCACTGGCCCTGGAGGCAATGCCTTCTTCCAGGATGAAGGCCGCTTCGTTGACCATGGCATAGACCAAGCGTTGCACAATTTCTTCATCGCTGATTTTGCGTGGCGTGATCCCTAGCGCCTTGCGCTGCTCTTCGATCATGTTGACAACCACGCTACTTGGGATAGCGTCGCGTTTGCCGGGCGCGTAGTCGTACCAGCCTGCCCCCGTTTTTTGACCATACCTGCCCATTTCGCACAGCAAGTCGGCTGTTTTGCTGTATTTCAAATCAGGCTTGTCAATGTAGCGACGCTTGCGGATCGCCCAGCCAATGTCATTGCCAGCCAGGTCACCCATGCGAAACGGGCCCATGGCAAAGCCAAATTGTTCAACCGCCCTGTCCACTTGAGCAGGGGTGCAGCCTTCTTCCAGCAAGAAACCCGCTTGACGGCTGTATTGCTCAATCATGCGGTTACCGATGAAGCCGTCGCAGACACCTGACACGACTGCAGTTTTTTTGATTTTCTTGCCCAGGGCCATCACCGTAGCGAGCACATCTTTGGCGGTTTTCTCGCCACGCACCACTTCCAATAGCTTCATCACATTGGCAGGGCTAAAGAAGTGGGTGCCAATCACATCTTGCGGGCGCTTGGTGAAGCTGGCAATTTTGTTCAAATCCAAGGTGGAAGTATTACTGGCCAATATCGCGCCAGGTTTCATGACGCGGTCAAGTTCTTTGAACACAGTCTCTTTCACGCCCATGTCTTCAAACACGGCCTCGATCGCCATGTCCGCTTCTTTCAAATCGTCATAGCTCAGTGTGGTGCTGAGTAAGCGCATACGCTGCTCGTACTGATCCTGCTTGAGTTTGCCGCGTTTGACCTGGGATTCGTAGTTTTTGCGAATGGTGGCGATGCCACGATCCAGTGCTTCCTGCTTCATTTCCAGCATTTTCACAGGTATGCCAGCGTTGAGGAAGTTCATCGAAATGCCCCCCCCCATGGTTCCCGCGCCAATGACCGCTATGGATTGAATCGTGCGCTGTGGCGTATCGGACGGAACATCCGGTATTTTGGAAGCGGCTCTTTCGGCCATAAAGATATGCCGAAGCGCCTTGCTTTCAGGCGTCATCATCAGGTGAATGAAGATGTCGCGCTCTGTCATCATGCCTGCATCAAAATTTTGCCTGGTTGCAGCCTTGACCGCCTCGACACACTTCATAGGCGCCGGGTAGTTTTTAGACATGCCTTTGACCATGTTGCCTGCGAAGCCAAAATAGGCATCGCCCAGGGGATGCTTGCAAGGCAAGTGACGCACCAATGGCAACGGTCTTGTCGCTGCGACTGATTGCGCAAATGCCAGTGCCTCATCGGCTAATGATTCGGGTGACGCGGCCATTTTGTCAAACAATTTTTGACCCGGAAGTTGTGCCAGCATCTCGCTTTTAACCGGCTCGCCACTGACGATCATGTTCAGCGCGGTCTCAACGCCCAGGACGCGCGGCAAACGTTGCGTGCCCCCAGCGCCGGGTATGAGGCCAAGCTTGACTTCGGGCAACGCCACGCTACAACCAGGTGCAGCAATCCGGTAGTGACAACCCAAAGCCAATTCCAGGCCGCCGCCCATGGCAACCGAATGCAAGGCTGCAACCACGGGTTTGCCTGAATTCTCAACAGCCAAAATCACGCTCAGCAAATGAGGCTCTTGCAATGCTTTGGGGCTGCCAAATTCTTTGATATCTGCACCGCCAGAAAATGCTTTACCTGCGCCCGTGATGACAATCGATGTCACGGCAGCATCCGCATTGGCCTTGGTTAAACCGTCAGTAATACCCAGTCGTGTTGCCAGGCCTAATCCATTCACTGGCGGGTTGTCTAGCGTGATGACTGCCACGTTACCGTGTACTTTGTATTGAGCCGTCATACAGAGATCCCTTCAAATAAGCAAAAAATTGGAGGTGGAAAATGAGAACCAAAAAATAGAACGACCGTTCTATTTTTTCATTGTAGTCACTTTATTCAAGCTCAGGCGATCAGAATGTCGCTACAGGGACAAGCCGGTTAGACCTCTAGCCATTCTTTACGAATCAAGGCGGCTTGTCGCAGACAATCAGGTGTTCCCTGAAACACAATGCGGCCATGCCCCATCACCAATACACGGTCTGAGATGGCCATGGCAATCGTGAGTTTTTGCTCAATCAGCAAGACAGAAATACCACGCGCACGCAAGACTTTCAAATACTCGCCGACCAGCTCGACAATTTTGGGTGCCAAACCTTCAGTTGGTTCATCGATGATGATTAAATCGGGGTCTCCCATCAAGGTACGGCACAGTGTCAGCATTTGTTGCTCACCACCAGACAACACCCCAGCCTCTGTGTGTTCTCGTTCTTTGAGTCGCGGAAAAATTTGAAACATGTCGTCAAATGACCAGCGACTACCTTTGCCTGAGCCTTTTTGACCCAACAATAGATTTTGTCGCACAGTTAACGTGGGGAAGATGTCACGGTTTTCCGGGACATATCCCAATCCCAAGTGCGCTATTTCGAAGGTTTTTTTTCCTTTCAAAGATGCACCTTTCCAAGTCATGCTTCCCTGCCAGTCAACCAAGCCCATGATGGCCTTGGCCGTCGTGGATCTGCCCGAACCATTGCGACCCAGTAAAGCCACAATTTCGCCTGGTTGAATGGTGAAAGACACGCCGTGCAGAACATGGCTTTTGCCATAGTAGGCGTGGATATTTTCAATATGAAGCATGCTGCGCGCCCTGAGCATCTGCCGCTGTTGATCCCAGATAGGCTTCCTGGACTCTTGGGTTGGAACGCACCGCATCAGGGGTGTCGTAAGCAAGAACTTCGCCATACACCACCACTGCAATTTTGTCGGCCAAACCAAACACCACGCCCATGTCATGCTCCACCGTCAACAACGTTTTCCCCACGGTCACTTCTTTGATTAAACTGGTAAATCGCGTCGTTTCGGTCTTACTCATGCCGGCCGTGGGTTCATCGAGCAAGATGACGCTGGCACCGCCACCGATAGTGACGCCAATTTCCAGCGCCCGCTGTTCAGCATAAGTGAGGTGGGTCGCCAGTACATCGCGCTTTTTATCAAGCTTGACCATGGCCAGCAGCTCTCGAGTGCGCGCATTGGCATCATCGAGATCTGCTAAAAACCTCAGAAAGGTGTACTTGTAGCCCAAGCTCCAAAGTACGCTGCAACGCAAATTTTCAAAGACACTGAGCTTTGGGAAAATATTGGTGATTTGAAAGCTGCGCGAAAGTCCCAGACGATTAATTTCAAACGGTTTTTTGCCATTGATACGCTGTCCGTTGAGCAACACGTCGCCACGGCTTGGTTCAAGCCGGCCACTGATCAAATTAAACAAGGTAGATTTGCCCGCCCCGTTGGGGCCGATGATCGCCAACCTTTCTCCTTGCGGAATAGCCAAATTGATGCCCCGAATAATTTCGCTTTTACCAAAGCTTTTGTGCAAATCTTTCAGCTCCAGAGCGTATGCAGCATTCATAACATTTCCCTGCGCTTGATCTCGATTTCAATCAGCTCTTGCGCACTGTTCCATTGCTGCAAAAAGCGTCGCCTGGTGACCTCAAAGACCCCCAAACCAAGCAATAAAATCACAGCCGATCCCACCCAGCTACTGACACTTTTAGCATGCAGCGAGACCCCCATAAAAGTTAGCTCCGGACCCAGGGCTTGATTGAGTTGCAAGTGGTAGACCATCTCCACCATGACCGCTGCGCCCACCAGAGCCACCAAGCCAGATACGGCCAAAATCAGGTAGTTGCCGCACATGGGTTTCAATTTACCAAAAGAGGCGACGCGCAAATTCATCATGATCAAGCTGGCCATCCCGCCCGGCGCAAACATCACCATCAGCAAGAAAACGAGGCCCAAGTAAAGTAACCACGCCTTGGTTAGCTCACTGAGAAGCACAAAGGCCAAAACCATCAAAATAGCGCCCAAAATAGGGCCAAAAAAGAAAGTTGCCCCACCTAAAAAAGTAAACAGCAAGTATGCTCCAGATCTGTAACTACTGACCACCTCTGAGGTCACAATTTCAAAATTGAGAGCGGCCAAACCACCTGAAATACCCGCAAAAAAGGCAGCAATGATGAATGCAATATACCGAACTTGCTGCGTGTCGTAGCCCACAAATTCAACGCGCTCTGGGTTGTCACGAACCGCATTCAGCATACGTCCCAGCGGCGTACGCGTGAATGCAAACATCAAGCCCGTGCATACAAAGGTATAAATCGCTATCAGGTAATACAGCTCGATTTGTGGTCCAAAACTGATACCCAACGGTTTGCCACCTGCAATTCGGTTGCCAGAAACGCCGCCTTCACCACCGAAAAATTCAGGGAACATCAATGACATCGCCCAGACCAATTCCCCCATACCCAAGGTGATCATGGCGAAAGTGGTGCCCGCCTTTTTTGTGGTGACCCAACCTAAAACCACCGCAACCAGCATGGCAGCCATGCCACCCACCATCGGCGTCAAACTCACAGGTAGTGGCCAGCCGCCCGAGACCAGATTAAGCGTGTGAATCGCAAGAAAAGACCCCATGCCTGAGTAAACCGCATGACCAAAACTGAGCATGCCACCTTGCCCCAGCAACATGTTGTAGCTCAAACACACGATGATGGCTATCCCCATTTGACTCAGCATGGTATGACTCAAACTGCTGGTAAACAGTAAAGGAGCAAGCGCCAAGACCAGCGCAAACGCAGACCAGATGACAAAGCGCCCAACATTAAGCGGCTTGAATTGATAGTATTGATCAGATTTTGGTCGCATCAATCAACCCTCCCTCGTACCCAAAAGGCCTTTGGGTCGGAAAATCAGCATCAACACCAAAAATAAATACGGCATGATGGGCGCAACTTGACTCACCTTCAGCTTCAATAACGCATAGCCAAATGTTTGCGGTGTCACGGTAACACCCAGCATGGAAGCAGCACCCAGTAGTGAGCTGTCAATAGCTACTGCAAAAGTTTGCAGAACGCCAATCAAGATGGAGGCCAAAAAAGCACCCGCGAGTGAACCCATACCACCCACAACCACAACCACAAAGATGACCGATCCAACGGTTGCCGCCATACCCGGCTCGGTGACAAACGCGTTACCGCCAATAACACCCGCCAATCCCGCCAGAGCGGCGCCACCGCCAAACACCCACATAAACACACGCGGTACGTTGTGCCCCAGTACTTCGACGGTTTCAGGATGCGTCAGAGCGGCTTGAATGACCAAGCCAATGCGCGTCCGCGTGAGCAGGAGCCAAATGGCCAGTAACATCAACAAGGCGACCAACATCATGAAGCCACGGTAGATGGGAAATTGGGTGCCATACAGTGTAAATAGCGGACCGCTGAGTTCGGCCGGCACACGGTAATCGACTGAGCTACGCCCCCAGATGAGCTGCACGACTTCAAGCAGTATGTAGCTCAACCCGAAAGTGACCAGCAACTCGGGTACATGACCAAATTTGTGTACACGGCGCAAACAATATTTTTCGAATCCCGCTCCCAACAAGCCTACCAACAATGGGGCGATGAGCAAAGCCGGCCAAAAGCCGATCAATTCGGTCACGCTAAAGGCCAAGTAAGCCCCCAGCATATAAAAAGACGCATGTGCAAAATTCAGTACCCCCATCATGCTGAAAATGAGTGTCAACCCAGAGCTCAGCATAAACAGCAACAAGCCGTAACTGATGCCGTTCAGCAGTGAAATGGTGTAGAACTCCATGGGAGACTCGTGAAATAGTGAATAAAAGCCAAAGCAACCAGCGCACATGGCCGACACGGGAAAGAACGCCGGCGATAAACGCACGGGAAACGACAACGTCACCCGGCGTTCAGAGGTGACCGGTTCAGCCTGGGCGCTTCATCTGGCAGCTGGTGGGGGTGCTGGCCACGTACGCCTCAATGTACTTGACAGGCGCAAAGGTGTAACCTGTTTTTTCCACGCTGTAGGGGTTCTGCTTGTCCACTTTTTGCCATTTGGAGATGTACAGCCCCTGCTGCATCTGGTGGTCGGATTTACGCATCTCGGAATCGCCATTGAAGCCCTTGAACTTCAGCCCCTCCATGGCTACAGCCACCTTGACAGGGTCCGTTGATTTGGCCTTGGCCATCGCCTCACCCATCACCACAAGGCCGTTGTAGATGGAAAAGGTGTAGAAGTCGCCTCCGAATTTTTTCTGGTATTCGTCTGTCAGCTTGCCCATGACCCCCTTGAAGTTGGAGTGCTGGTACGAAATCTGGTACACCACACTGTCACCGCCCGAGGCCAGCACGGTGGGTGTGCCCGACACGGCCGCATAGTAGGTGTACATCGGCAGCTTGAGTCCGGCGTCATTCAGCGCCTTGACGAACAGCGTCAGATCGGCACCCCAGTTGCCGGTGACGATGGTGTCGGCACCCGACTGCTTGATCTTGGCGACATAGGGCGCAAAGTCTTTAACCTGACCCATCGGTACCAAATCTTCGCCGGCCATCTGGACATCGGGCCGCTTGCGGGCCATGCCCTCCTTGAAGTACTTGGCAACCTGATGCCCGTGTGAGTAATTCTGATTCAGCAAGTACACTTTTTTGACCTTGGGCTGGTCTTTCATGAAGCTGGTCAGCGCCTCCATTTTCTGGGTGGTGTCGGCATCCAGTCTGAAGTGCCAGTAGTTGCATTTCTCGTTGGTCAATGCCGGGTCCACCGCGGCGTAGTTCAGGTAGACCACCTCCTTGCCCGGGTTACGCTCGTTGTGCTTGGCCACGGCATCGGACAAAGCCAGTGCCGCGCCGGAACCGTTGCCTTGCACAATGTAGCGAAAGCCTTGGTCAACCGCCGCCTTGAAGGTGTTGAGTGCTTCTTGTGGCGCCCCCTTGCTGTCCATGCCAACGATTTCAAATTTCACACCTGCGGGGTTGTTGGCACCGTTGAGTTTCTCGGCAAGGAATTGCCAGCTCTTGAGCTGGTTTTGACCGACGTTGGCCATGGGCCCGGAGAGGCCCTCAATCATGGCAATCCTGACAGTTTCACCCCTCTGGGCAAACGCGCCACCGACGCACAAAACGGCAGCCGTGGCTGCAACCATTTTCATTGCAAATTTCATATTAAAAACTCCTGAGTTTTAAACAATCAACACATGCCCAGCGTACAAGCAATTGTGCATCGCACCACAAGGGATTTCCCGTAGGATCAATCGCCCATGTGACACGATGAGGCAAGGGCCTCCACCTCCCGCATACACCATCGGCCGATCAGGCATCAGGCAGCTTGTAATCCTTGAGCACCTCTCGCAGTTTGGACTTCAGTATTTTCCCGGTGGCACCTATGGGAATCGAGTCAACAAACACCACATCGTCAGGGATTTGCCATTTGGCTGTTTTGCCTTCATAAAACTGGAGCAATTCATCGCGTGTGATTTGTGCACCAGGCTTTTTCACAACGACAATGATGGGCCGTTCGTCCCACTTCGGGTCAAACACGCCAATACAAGCGGCCATCGCCACCGCTGGGTGCGCGACCGCCATATTCTCAACGTCAATTGAGCTGATCCACTCGCCGCCTGACTTGATCACGTCTTTGCTACGGTCGGTGATTTGCATGTAACCGTCGGCATCAATCGTCGCCACGTCACCGGTCGGGAACCAGCCATCGACCAGGGGGCTGCTGGTCGAGACTTCCTCAGACTGCTTGAAATACTCGGCAATAACCCAAGGCCCTTTAACCAGCAAATCACCAAAGGTTTTGCCGTCGTTCGGCAACTCTTGGCCAGCCGCATTCACAATCTTCATGTCCATGCCGTAAATGGTACGCCCTTGTTTCAAACGAATTTTCATTTGCTCTTCTTTTGAAAGCAGTAAATGTTTATTCTTAAGCGTGCAGACAGTTCCCAGAGGGGACATTTCAGTCATCCCCCAAGCGTGCAACACGTCTACACCGTAGTCATCGTTGAATGCCGAAATCATGGCGGGCGGACAAGCAGAACCGCCGATCACCGTGCGCTTCAAGGTGCTAAAACGCAAACCACTGGCTTGCATGTGCGTCAGCAACATTTGCCACACCGTAGGTACGCCCGCCGCGTAGGTGACTTTTTCAGATTCGAGCAACTCATATACGGATTTACCGTCTAGTGCCGGGCCGGGAAAGACCAATTTGCAACCCGTCAATGCAGCACTGTAGGGAATGCCCCAGGCATTGACGTGAAACATCGGCACCACAGGTAACACGCTGTCGCGGGCGCTTAAGCACATCACATCGGGCAGGGCTGCCGCGTAAGCGTGCAAAATGGTGGAGCGGTGACTGTACAGCGCCGCTTTGGGGTTGCCCGTGGTGCCGCTGGTATAGCACATGCTGGATGCCGAATTTTCATCAAAACTCGGCCAAACGTACTTGTCGCTGTGTGCACCCAGCCAGGCCTCGTAGCTGATTAAATTTGGAATGCCGGAATCAAGAGGGAGTTTGTCGGCATCGCACAAAAGCACGTACGATTTGATCGTCTTGCACCGGCCATGCACCGCTTGCACGATCGGTAAAAAGCTCGCGTCAAAGCACAGCACCTGGTCTTCGGCGTGGTTGGCGATCCAGACAATTTGATCGGGGTGTAACCGGGGATTGAGGGTGTGCAACACGCGCCCGGAGCCGCTCACCCCAAAATACAATTCCATGTGGCGGTAGCCGTTCCAAGCCAGTGTCGCCACGCGGTCGCTGAACGCCAGATGCATGCCATCCAGCGCGTTGGCCACCTGGCGCGACCTGCCGGCCAAGGCTCGGTAGTTGTAACGATGAATATCGCCCTCTACCCGACGCGACACGATTTCAGCGTCGCTGTGGTGCCGCTCTGCAAACTCGATCAAACTTGAAATCAGCAGCGGCTGGTTTTGCATCAACCCTAACATAGGCAAACTCCTCGTGTAAATTTGAATTCAACACAAAGAGTATGAACCAAAGCGGGCCACCCCCGGCTACGGGATTGCCCTGATCCACCCGGCTGAGTCTATTTGTATTGGCTCAGTGCCAATAACCGCCTTGGCGATACCAGCCACGGCCAGGTTCATGTTTCCATCCTCCTGATTGCCAGCGGTTGGAACCAACAGGTGGACGCGACCAATAGCCTGCTTGCCACTGATGCCTGCCGCCGGACCAAATCCAGGCACCGGATATCCAGACATGACCGGCGCCAGGGGAGACAGGTACGACCTCGGCGTAGGGAGCGGGCGGAGCCGATTGAACGTACTCAATGTCCACAACACGCTGCGGCTGCGAGACGACCACACTGGATTGGTAAGGCCGGTAAGGGTACGGTGTCACAACGCAGCCCGAGAGCACCAGCGCTGCACCAGCTAAACCACTCCACAAAACAAGTTTTCGAAAATGTGACATATTCGTTCTCCTGAGACACAGTAACAATAACATCAAATGGGAAACTTGGGTTGACCACGAGGCGTCCGAAACGTAAAGATTAGTGTAAATATGAATGTAATGAATGGTGTATTCAATGATGGTTCAACCGCGCAATTATTAAGCCAAGCTCGTTACGCACAGTTAGGCGATGCGTTTTACACGCAGTTGCAGCCACAAGCCCTGCCAGAACCGTATTGGGTCTGTCGCAATGCCGCTTTGGCGCGTGAATTGGGTTTAACGGACGCATGGATGCGCCACCCAGAGACCCTGAACTTGCTGACTGGCAATCATTTGTCCCACGGTTACCAGCCTTTAGCCAGCGTATACAGTGGCCATCAGTTTGGTCAGTGGGCAGGGCAACTGGGCGATGGGCGGGCCATTTTGTTAGGTGAGTTAGCGGGAGGAACCGAGGTTCAACTCAAAGGCGCAGGCCGCACCCCCTACTCGCGCGGCGGCGATGGTCGCGCTGTGCTGCGCAGTTCGATTCGGGAGTTTTTATGCTCTGAGGCCATGCACGGCCTGGGCATTGCCACAACGCGCGCGCTGTGCATCACAGGCTCTGACGCGCCGGTTTACCGCGAAATGGTTGAGAGCGCTGCCGTCGTCACCCGCACCGCGCCCAGTTTCATTCGATTTGGGCATTTTGAGCATTTTTCGCATAACAACTTGCACGCTGAGCTGCAACAACTGGCCGACTTCGTGATTGATCATCACTACCCTGCGTGCCGCCACAGCGACAACTACGCGGGCAATCCATACGCGGCCTTATTAGACGCTGTGAGCCAGCGCACCGCCCGGATGGTGGCGCAGTGGCAGGCGGTGGGCTTTTGTCACGGGGTGATGAACACGGACAACATGAGCATCTTGGGTTTGACGCTGGATTACGGGCCCTTTCAGTTTCTGGATGCCTTCAATCCTGATCATATATGCAACCATTCCGATAGCTTGGGACGCTATGCCTATAACAAACAACCCAATGTCGCCTACTGGAACTTGTTTTGCCTGGGTCAGGCCTTGCTGCCCCTGATCAATGACCAAGCGTTGGCTCTGGCGGCTTTGGAACCTTACAAAGCCATCTTGCCAGCCGCCTTAGAAACGCAAATGCGCACCAAACTGGGGCTCATTGATGCCCAGCCTGAAGATCGCATCTTGATTGATTCGCTACAAAAACTGTTAGCCCAGGACAAGGTGGACTACACCATTTTTTGGCGCACACTGAGCCACTTTGTCGCGGGAGCGCCGCCTGAGACCGTCAGAGATTTGTTTATGGATCGACCATTGTTTGACGCCTGGATGCTACAATATTCAGAGCGCATCAGGCATGTAAATCGCCGGCTATCAGCAGATTTGATGCTAAAAAACAACCCAAAGTTCGTGCTCCGGAACTACTTGGGAGAGCAAGCCATTGCCAAGGCGAAACTGAAAGACTTCTCAGGGATAGAGACCTTGCTTACACTGCTGCAAGCCCCCTATGACGAGCATCCAGGCCATGACGCTTATGCCCATTTCCCGCCCGCTTGGGCCACTGAGATTGAAATCAGCTGTTCATCTTAATCACGCAAAGCGCATACGACCACGACATCTCAAAGGACTTCTCATGACTTACAAAATTGAAAAAACCGACGCAGCGTGGAAAGCGCAGCTACAGGAACGCCAGCAACAGGGCGCGGCTGAGCCACTGGCGTTTGACGTGACGCGCCACGAAGCCACCGAGCGCGCCTTCAGCGGCAAATACGCCGACAGCAAAGCCGACGGCGTTTACACCTGCATTTGCTGTGCCAAGCCGCTGTTTGACTCGACCACCAAGTTTGACAGCGGCACCGGCTGGCCGAGCTATTTCGCACCACTCAGTGAAGAATCCATTGGCACCAAGGTGGACGGTTCGCTGTGGGCCAAGCGCACTGAAGTGCATTGCGCTGACTGTGGTGCTCACTTGGGTCACCTGTTCTCCGATGGCCCCGCACCCACGGGGCAGCGCTATTGCATGAATTCAGCGGCATTGGGCTTTAAACCGCGTTAATTTAGCCACGATAATCCATCCATGAAAATTTTGTTTGACCTTTTCCCGATTGCCTTGTTTTTTGGCATGTTCAAGTATGCTGGCAGCCGCCTGGAATGGGCCGCCGCCACGGCAACCGACTGGCTGGGCTTCATGGTCTCAGGTGGCCAAGTAGGCACCGCAGAAGCACCCGTGCTGCTGGCGACCGTGGTGGTCATACTGGCCACGGCGGCGCAAATCATGTGGCTGGCGGCCCGGGGCCGCAAGATTGAACCCATGCTATGGATCAGCTTGACACTGGTGGTGGTATTGGGCAGTGCCACCATTTACTTCCACTCTGAAAACTTTATCAAGTGGAAGCCCACCGTTTTGTACTGGGTCATGGGTGTCGCGCTCCTGGTCGGGCAAGTCGTTTTCGACAAGAACGGACTCAAATCCTTGATGGGTGCGCAAATGTCATTGCCTGACCCTGTTTGGCGCAAAGTCAATCTGGCCTGGGTTGGTTTTTTTGCTCTGATGGGTGGCTTGAATTTGTGGGTCGCCTTTAACTTCAGTACCGACACGTGGGTCAACTTCAAACTGTTTGGTGCCACGGGGCTGATGTTTCTCTTTGTCCTGTTACAGGCGCTCTATCTCGGGCGCTATCTGTCAAGTGAGGTGATGACCGATGGTGACAAGCCAGGGAAGAGGGGTGAAAAATGACGACTGCCACGCGCCTGCCCATCACTGCGGCCAACCTTGACGCACGCCTGCGTGAAAGACTTCAACCCACTGCACTCGAAGTCATTGACGAAAGTGCTGCGCACGCGGGGCATTCAGGCTCTAACGGCACCGACTTTGGCACGCATTTCAGGGTGCGTATTGCAACACCCCTCTTTACAAACCAGTCGCGCGTCAGCCGTCATCGGCTTGTGTATGATGCAGTGCAAGATTTTATGGATCAAGGCCTGCATGCCCTGGCCATAGAAATCATCTAACTTAAGGAAATCACCATGAAGAAATATGTTTTATCTGCCGCAGCCGCTGCCGTCCTCGCCCTGTCCACCGCTGTCATGGCGCAAAACGTCGCCATCGTCAATGGCAAAGCCGTTCCTAGCGCACGCGTCGACGTGTTGGCGGCTGAAGTCAGCAAATCTGGTCGCCCCGTGACACCAGAGATGAAGGCTCAACTCAAAGACGAGGTGATTGCCCGCGAAATTTTCATCCAGGAAGCTGAAAAACGTGGTTTGCCTGGCAGCGATGGCTTCAAGAGTCAGATGGAATTGGCACGCCAGACCATTTTGATACGTGAGTTGTTTACTGATTTCCAGAAGAACAACCCGGTCACAGATGCTGACATCAAAGCCGAATACGACAAGTTTGCCGCCAGCAACAGTGGCAAAGAATACAAAGCGCACCACATTTTGGTAGAAACCGAAGCGCAGGCCAAAGCCATCATCGCCAGCTTGAAAAAGGGCGAAAAATTTGAAGCCATCGCTAAAAAATCAAGCAAAGACACAGGCTCAGGTGCCAAAGGTGGTGATTTGGATTGGGCTAACCCGAGCAATTATGTGCCCGAGTTTGCTGCAGCCATGGTCAAATTGAACAAAGGCCAAACCTCGGAGACACCGGTCAAGTCGCAATTTGGTTACCACATCATTCGCGTGGACGACATGCGTACGGCACAACTGCCCAAGCTGGACGAAGTGAAACCACAAATTGCACAGCAATTGTCACAGCAAAAACTGGCCAAGTTCCAGGACGAACTGCGCAGCAAGGCCAAAGTCGAGTAATGGCACGTCTATTTTTATGCTTTTACTGCTATCCCCGGCTAAATCCCTCAACTTTGAACCCATAAAAGATGGTTTAGCGGGCGATACAGCATCTGCATTGCCGCACACGCTGCCGCATTTTGCCAAGCCAACGGCGCAGTTGATGACCGAGCTAAAAAAATACTCGCCGCAAGAGATTGCCGAGTTGATGAGCCTGAGCGATGCGCTGTCCAGCTTGAATGTGGCGCGTTACCTGGCTTGGCGTCCCAAGTTCACGGCCCAAAATGCCAAGCAAGCGATTCTGGCGTTCAACGGCGATGTGTATGCAGGTTTTGATGCTGCCTCCATGAACACCGATGACCTCGTATGGGCGCAAGACCACGTGTGCATTTTGAGTGGTCTGTACGGTGTTTTGCGACCACTTGACTGGATGCAGCCCTACCGCTTGGAGATGAGCACCAAGCTCGTCACGGCCTCCGCCAAAAATTTGTATGAATTTTGGGGCACACAGATTTCAGACTATCTCAATCAACGGCTGCAAACTGACGCGACACCGGTCATCATCAACCTGGCGTCGCAAGAGTATTTCAAGTCGGTCGATGTCAAGGCGCTCAAAGCGCGGGTGATTGAATGCGTGTTTGAAGAATACAAAAACGGCCAGTACAAGATCATCAGCTTCATGGCAAAAAAAGCACGCGGTTTGATGGCGCGCTACGTCGTCACGCACCGCATCATGACGCCACACAAGCTCAAAGGGTTCAACCTGGCCGGTTATGCCTTTGATGCCAATGTCTCCACGCCAGATCGCCTGGTTTTTCGCCGGACAGCGCCGCCATGAACACGCCGGAACAATCGCAGTTGGGCCGACGCTCGGCTTATGTAGACCGTTACGATGCATCGCTATTGTTTCCTATCCCGCGCGCAGAGAAACGCCGCGAGATCGGCATCCTGGCCGCACCTGCCTTTTTTGGCGCCGATTTGTGGACAGCGTTTGAACTCAGCTGGCTGAATCTGCGCGGCAAACCGCAGGTGGCCATTGCCCATATCACCATCCCCTGCGACAGTCTGAATATTGTTGAAAGCAAGTCGTTCAAGCTGTATTTGAATAGCTTCAACAGCACGCCCTTTGCCGATGCAGCCGCAGTCACAGCCTGCATCCGCGCTGACCTCAATGCCGCCGTTTGGCAGCAAGCGGGCACGGCTATCGGCTCCAGCCCTGTGCAATCTTCTGTGGGCGTGAAAATATTGCTGCCCGAGCTGTTTGATCGTGAACCGGTACATGAACTCGATGGCCTGAACCTGGACCGACTCGACATTGAATGCAGCCACTACACGCCTGCCCCACAGTTGTTGCAAGCGGCTTTCCATGAAGCGCCGGTGAGCGAAGTTTTCACCAGCCATCTGCTCAAAAGCAATTGTTTGGTGACGGGCCAGCCCGATTGGGGCAGTGTGCGCATCAGTTACGAGGGCCCGCAGATTGACCAAGCTGGCTTGTTGCAGTATTTGGTGAGTTTTCGCAACCACAACGAGTTTCATGAGCAATGCGTCGAACGCATTTTTATGGACCTGTGGACACACTGCAAACCCATCAAACTCAGTGTCTATGCGCGCTACACACGGCGCGGCGGACTCGACATCAACCCCTTTCGCACCAGTTATCCGCAGGTTTTGCCACTCAATATTCGCACCGCAAGGCAATAGCCGAGCCGCTTTCGGTGCGGATGATTTTGAAAAACGTTGTTCAAGAACTGTCGGTTGCGACCGATACTTGACTTTCGTCAAAGAGACAAACAGTTTGACAGCGCATGATGGAAGCCTGTACACACGGAAATCAACCTTATGAGCACACAACTCACAGCCCCTTTCAAGAATCTACTGCTCGCCCGACGAGCCACTTTGCTGGATCAGTTGGCCAGCCTGCGTGGCGGCGACAAGAGTCGCGCAGAAGCGTCTGCCGACCACTTCAATCGCCCTGAAGATTCCACCGCACAAGTCAACACTGCGCGTGAGTTGGAATTGACGCTTGATGATCGCGAAACGGGTGAGCTGGACCTGGTCGCTGACGCGCTAAATCGCATTGAAGCGGGTACCTACGGCCAATGCGTGGACTGTGGCATGGCCATTCCGGCTGCACGGCTGCTAGTTGCGCCAGAAGCATCCCGTTGCATTGCCTGTCAGGAAAAGGCCGAATAGGCGTAAATAAGCGGCTATCTGCATGCGCTGTCACTGAAGTGCCGGGTCGTCCTGCGTCATCATCTGCGCGATCAAGTCGTATTTGCTACTGGCATCGCCCTGTTCGCTAGGGCGCTTGAACTCTTCGCCTACCTTCATCAAACCACCCACGCGCACCCCTAGCAAACGCAGCCGCTGCGTGAGCGGTATCCGTTTGAGACACAGCCCCGCCGTCTGGCGGATGGTTTGGGCGTCAGCGGTGTAGCTGTCCAAAGTCTGGTCACGGGTGGCACTTTTGAAGTCGTCATAGCGCAGCTTGATGCCAATGGTTTTTCCCGCATAGCCTTTGCGCTGCAAGTCATCCGCCAGCTTTTCACACAACTGGGTGAAAATTGCCCCCAGCTCGGCCTTGTCACGCACGGCGTGCAGGTCGCGGTCAAACGTGGTCTCGCGGCTGATGGAGACCGGCTCACTCTCCAACACAATCGGCCGCTCGTCACGTCCCCAGGCGGATTCAAACAACCAGGCACCTGTGCTTTTGCCAAAATTTTGGATTAACCAACTTTTGTCTTTGGTTGCCAACTCCCCAATGGTTGTGATGCCCAAGATGGCCAACCTCTCATCCATTTTGGGACCAATACCGTTGATCTTGCGGCAATTGAGCGGCCAGATCCGGGTTTGAATATCCTCCTCAAAGACGATAGAGATACCGTTTGGTTTGTTGAATTCGCTGGCCATTTTGGCGAGCAATTTGTTGGGTGCCACACCAATGGAGCAGGTCAGTCCCGTCACTTCCAAAATCGTTTTCTGGATCAAGCCCGCCAGTGACTTGCCGCCCTGGCGCTGCCCGCCGGGCACGTCGGTGAAGTCGATGTAGACCTCGTCCACGCCCCGGTTTTCCATCAACGGGGCAAATTCGAGGATGGTGGCTTTGAACAGC
>JASJPN010000106.1:13905-20536 GCA_031426635.1 Polaromonas sp. | reverse complement strand
CCAATCACGTAGGCAATTGGGATGTGACCCTGGAGAATAAAAAAACTGTCGCCTCCGGCCCACTCCTGGGCACGGCCGGACAACCCAGGCGCATTGAGGGCATGTTGAACATAGAACCCTCTGACGCAGGCAAACCCCTTGAGATCAGAACCAACTATCTGGCCCAAGGCGATTTGCAGCTAATTAGCAGCTCACTGCAAAAAATGCCTTGATGGCAAACTAAATTCCTATGCCGCACCTTCTTCCCAAGTCCGATCAATCTTCTCAGCGATGGCCATCGTCACTCAATGACGCTTTTTGGCGGGACATGTCAGCCCCAAGCAGCTATTTGTTGGCGATATTTATTGCCTGCTGTTTCGTTGTTTACCTTTTCCCCTTGTCGTTTTTGGCAGGTCACAGCACTGTTTTTGACTATGGCGATATCGCACAGCATGTGTCAGGCTGGTGGTATTACGCCAAAGACAGCTGGCATTTTCCGATCCTAAACACCTCTCGCCTCAATCACCCCGAAGGCATCAGCGTTGCCTTGACCGACAGCATTCCCCTGGCCGCTTGGCCTTTTAAGGTGCTGCTCACGCTGTTTCCCGGCTGGTTTCCTGAGCATTTTCATTATTTCGGCTGGTGGATCGGCTTGGTATTTGTGGGCCAAGCGGTGGCAGCAACGGTGTTGATGCGCGCACTGGGTGCAAAAAGCGTGTTCGCCTTGTTCATTTCAATAGGGTTTGCGCTGACGTGGCCCGTCATCCATGCACGCTACCACCATGCCGCCTTGATGATGCAAAGTGTCATCATTTTTGCCTTGGCTTTGTATTTTTTAGGCAGAAACCAAACATGGTCCAGCCGCCGCGTCAGCGCTGCATTTATTGGGCTAAATCTGGTTGCCTTGACCATTCACCCGTATTTTTTACCCTTCACAGCCGGTTTATTTACTGCTTTTTTGGCTGACCAAGCGATCAAAGGCGAGTCTTGGGCGCTGCAATTGAAGCGTTTATTGACCTTCGGCCTGGTGTTTGGGGTAACGGCTTGGGGACTCGGTTACTTAGGACGCCAAAGCGCCTATCTAGGTGGCTATGGTGATTTTTTCTACCTGGATCTGATCGCGCCTTTTTGCGGCGGTGGCAAGCTCATTACCTGCGGTATAGGGCCTGTATTTGATTTTCCATATTACGAAGGTTTTAATTACCTGGGTGCGGGTTTGCTATTTTTAGTTCCCTTTGCCGCGCTATTGAATTGGCGATCTTTGCTTGCCGTCCCCAAGCGTTACCCCGCACTCTTGCTGCTTATGGTGGGTTTCTTCCTGTACGCGCTATCAAACCGTGTGCGTTACGGCGGAGTTGAGGTGTTTTCGTTTCCTCTGCCCAGTTGGCTACATTGGTTGACGGGAACATTTCGAGCTTCTGGTCGTTTCTTTTGGCCCGTCAGCCAACTCATTCTTTTCGTCACCCTGGCTAGCCTGCTGAAAAAAAGAACCTGGCCTGTCACCCTTGTTGTCAGTTTTTTATTAACGACTGCCTTGGTGTTGCAGGTCAAAGACGTCAAACCGTGGCTCGACCGCATCAAAACCGAAGCAGCCAAACCCAGCAAAGTCAACTACGCCGACTGGGCACCCGTGATGGCACAGGTCGACAAAGTGGTGATTTACCCCACGTACCAATGCGCGTCGCCCCATTATCAGCACTACATTTGGGTGATGCAATTAGCCGGCTACTACGGCAAGCTGATCAATTCAGGCTACACAGCGCGCAGCCATCTGACCTGCGCTGCTGATGAAGCCGCCATCAATCTCCCGTTTGCTCCGCGTCATTTGTACATGATCTCCAGCGCCTACTACCATGGCTCACCTTTTTCGTCTAATTTCGCCTATCCAGCCCCCTTCAAACTTGCCATGGAACGCGGCGAATGTGTCAGACGCCCCGATGGCCTGGCATGCCTGCCTGGCAGTACGCCGGATTTTTGGAAAAATCTGCCACTTGTCAGCAGCCCCATCCAACTCATCCCGGAAGGCAGGCAGTGGCGCGCTGCTGAGTTCAGTACCCATATCGGGCAAATTGTTGGCGCAGGGTTTGAGCAACGACTCCAACCCAACGACCCTCAAAAAGAAGGCTGGCTCAGCTACGGCCCCTCTGTGGCCTTACCAGCGGGCAAGTACCGTTTTGCGATTGATTACGTCAGCAACACCCTGCCAACCAACCACACGGGCAATTGGGATGTCATCTTGAACAACAACGAGACCCTCGCGTCTGGACAACTTGTAGGCACGCAAGGAAAAGCCAAGCGAATAGAAGGCCTCTTCACCGTAGAGCCGCAAAACGCTGACAAATTCTTTGAAATCAGAACTTACTACCTCGCCAAAGGCGATTTGCAGCTGATCAGTAGCTCACTGCAAAAAGTGCCTTGATTGCAAAGAATCCCTTTATTTCCACACATAATACGGGCATGACTGACCGCTCCAACACCAGACTGAGTTCATCGGCTAGCATTTCTTGCGTCATGCCCGCGTACAACGAAGCGGGCAATTTGGGCCAAGTGGTACCCCACGTGCTGGTGGCGCTGGGCCAATTGTCACCCCGTATTGAACTCATCATCGTCAACGACGGTAGCCGTGATGCCACGGCCCAGGTGCTGGCAGACCTGTGCGCTGTACACCCCCAACTGGTTGCTTTGAACCTGTCGCGCAACTTTGGCAAAGAAGCGGCCCTGACAGCGGGATTGGAAGCAGCCCAAGGCGAGGTGCTCTTTATCATGGACGCAGATGGCCAGCACCCGACGAATTTACTGCCTGACATGCTACAAAAATGGAAGCAAGGGGCGGATGTGGTGTACGCCGTGCGCAAAACGCGGCACGACCAATCCGCGCTGCACGCGGCCTTTACCAGCGTTTTTTACAAGCTCATCAACTGGCGCAGCCGCGTCAAGATTCCGGCCAATGCAGGCGATTTCCGGCTGATGGACCGCCAGGTGGTGCAAGCGCTGCTAACCTTAACGGAGCGCAACCGCTTCATGAAAGGGCTGTACGCCTGGGTCGGATTTAACAGCACAGCTATTGACTACGAGCCGCTGCCGCGTGCCGATGGGCTGTCCAACTACGGCTTTCGCGGTGCTTTGTCATTGGCGATCACGGGCTTGCTGGCCTTTTCGGTCGCGCCGCTGCGCTTGGTAAGTTACTTTGGACTACTTTTGTCCTTGGCTGCTTTGGGTTATGGTGCTTGGGTGGTATTTGACTACTTCTGGTTTGGCGCAGACACCCCGGGCTACGCCACGGTTGTGGTGGGCATGATGTTTTTAAGTGGTATTCAGCTCATGTCGATTGGCGTACTGGCTGAATACGTGGGGCGCATTTACGAAGAAGTGAAGCAGCGGCCTACTTACCTGCTGCGCTCGCGGCTAGGCACGGGTTTGGCGGGACCAGCTGCGGCATCCAACGACGTCATGCCAAGCTGATGCGATCTGGTTTCTGGTTTTTTGGCGTCGCGGCGGCGGCGGGCGTCACCCATTTGGCGGTTTTCTTCGGAATTGAGTGGTTTTTTCCATTCGTTTTGCCAGAAATCGCTAACTTTTTAGCTTTTTGCGTGGCCTTTTCAGTCAGCTTTGCGGGACATCGCACCCTGAGCTTCAGCGACACCACCCGTTCCGTGGGACAAAGCTTGCGCCGTTTTATAGGGGTATCGGTCGCTGGTTTTGTCTGCAATGAGGTGGTTTTCAGCCTCTTGCTTCGTTTATTGAATTGGCCATCCTGGCTAGCTTTGCCAGCGGGCTTTGCGGTAGCTGGGGCGCAAACTTACCTGCTAAGCAGGTATTGGGCATTTCATCGCAAATAACTGCGATTCAAGACTGCTGACGCAAACTAACTTGCGCCGCTGCCAGAGCCTGTGCAAAGGCATCACTGGCTAAGTAATCAAACTCCCACTGGCGCGCGGCAGCAATGCCATCGTCTACATCGCCAGCGTCCAAGCCACCCTGTGCGGGGTGGCACATGATGATGCAGCCCGCGGGTGCTCTTGACAGCCATTGCGCCATCCGCTTGGCGTAGCCGGCCTCGCCACCCGTGAAATTATAGGTGCCAAATAAGCCTCCAGCCGTTGTAATATTTGATTTGATAGCTATTAATTTTATAGCAGTTGCTCCAAATGAAGAGAACACCCTGGTTTTCAAATCTGCCTGTTCGATGGGATCTTGCGAGACACGTAGATAAGGTTTTGCAGCCGTTGGCAGGTGCGAATACCGCTTACTCATGACGTCGACCAGTGCCTCGCGGATACCTTTGAACTGTTGCACGTGCTGATGACCATCGATGTGACTGGGCGGCGCTTGCCAAACGCGCTCGAAGGCGTCAAGCTGCTGTTCAATCGCCACACGCGCCTTGTTTGGATCAAAACCGCCCAGCACGGCGGTCAGCATGGCGCGAGACAAACTGCTGCCATAGCCAGATAAACTCACAGCAAACGGGCTGGTCCAGTCCAGATGCAGCCCCACATCGATTTGGCCTCGAATCTCTTTCAGGGCAGGCGCATCTTGCGCCCAGCGGGGCGACAAGGTCATGGCACTGGTGGCACTCAGCCGTCCTTTTTGCGCCAGCGCGACGATGCCGCGTGAGACTGCCGCGTTGAAGGCGAAGTCGTCGGCGCAGAGGATCAGATGCTTCATGGGGTAAGTGGCTATGGACGACAATGTTAACTCTTCGACCCTGCTTTGCGTTGCAGCGCCGCCAGCAATTTGCCATGAATCCCGCCAAAACCACCATTGCTCATGCACACGATGGTGTCGCCGGGCTGCACAACCTGCATCACCAGACGCACCAATTCCTCAATGTTGTCAGCCACTTGTGCGCGATCACCGAGCGCCGCCAAAGGTTCGCGCGGGTCCCAGCCGAGGCCACCGCTGTGGCAAAACACCAGGTCAGCGGCTTTCAGGCTGTCCGCCAATTGCGCCTTCATGGTGCCCAGTTTCATGGTGTTGCTGCGGGGCTCCAGCACGGCCAAAATACGGCCCGGCTGTTTAGATTGCACCCATTGGCGATGCAAACCGTCCAAGGTTGTCGCAATAGCACTGGGGTGGTGCGCAAAGTCGTCATACACCGTCACACCGGCCACGGTGCCGCGCACTTCCATGCGCCGTTTGACGTTTTCAAAGCTGCCAAGCGCCTCTGCCGCCGCCTGCGGCGAGACCCCGACGTGCTGCGCCGCCGCGATCGCCGCCAAGGCATTATTTTGATTATGAATACCCTGCAGCCGCCATGAAACATGCCCGAGGCGCTCATTATTTTGCAGCACGTCAAAGTCGTCTGGCGTGCCGATGGCGAGCCATTGACTACCTCCTGCGCTTTCAGACGAGCCAAAACTGACCCGCTCGCTCCAGCAGCCCATCTCCAAGACACGCTGCAGACTGGCCTCAGTGCCGTTAACCACCACCCGCCCTGAAGCAGGCACAGTGCGTACCAAATGGTGAAATTGGCGCTCAATCGCCGCTAAATTGTCAAAAATATCAGCGTGATCAAACTCCAAATTATTCAACACCGCCGTGCGCGGACGGTAATGGACGAATTTGCTGCGTTTGTCGAAGAAAGCGGTGTCGTATTCGTCAGCCTCTATAACAAAGCACGATTTATTGGTGGCGTTTGGCTGGCCTAATCTGGCAGAAACACCAAAATTCAAGGGTACACCCCCCACTAAAAACCCAGGTTGCAGCCCCGCGCATTCCAAAATCCAGGCCAACATCGAGGTCGTGGTGGTTTTGCCATGCGTGCCGGCCACCGCCAGCACGTGGCGACCTTGCAGCACATGCTCAAACAGCCACTGCGGGCCGCTGGTGTAGGGCAAGCCGGCATCCAGAATGGCTTCCATCAAAGGAAACTTGGGGCTGCCGTCTTGAAAGTGGGCGCGACTGACGACGTTGCCAACCACAAACACATCGGGTTTGAGGCTGAGCTGTTCAGCGCCAAACCCCTCGATCAGTTCAATACCCAGGGCGCGCAATTGATCACTCATGGGCGGGTAGACGCCAGCGTCGCAACCCGTAACGGTGTGCCCCGCCTCGCGTGCCAACGCGGCCACGCCACCCATGAAGGTACCGCAAATGCCTAAAATGTGAATATGCATGACTCTATTATCGCTGCCAATATTGCCGCCTCGTCGGCCCGTTTTGTCGTCGAAGAGGGCCTGGAATACGGTGCCGCCAAACGACGCGCGGTGAAGCACCTGGGTTTGCCTGCGCGTACCGAACTGCCCAGCAATGAGGCGGTTGAACTGGAAGTGCGTGACTACATTGCCCTGTTTTGTGCCGATACGCAGCCGGTGGAGCTGGCTGCGCTGCGCCAGTTGGCGCTCGTCTGGATGGAGCGGATGAGGGACTTCAGGCCGTACTTGGGCGGCTCGGTCTGGCACGGCACGGCAACCAAGTTGTCAGATATTTACATTGCCCTGTTTTGCGATGACTCCAAGTCAGCCGAAATTGCCTTGCTTGATCACCGTGTGGACTACTTGGCCCGCACCATCAAAGGCTTCGATGGTGGCATGGTTGAGGCCCTCAGCATTCACGCGCCGTGCCAGGATTTGGGCACCGAGATTGGCGTGCATTTGATGATCTACGATTTTGACGACTTGCGCGGTGCGCTCAAACCAGACAGCCAGGGCCG